>JALGUR010000109.1 GCA_029820565.1 Candidatus Zipacnadia bacterium | reverse complement strand
GAGCGCGTCAGTACCTATGGACAACACAGATAGAAGCATGTTGGCACTCGATTTCCTAGCAAAGGCCGGAACTGGCACCGCACCAGAGGTGGGGCGAGAAGTCATCGTGATCGGTGGCGGCAATGTGGCAATGGACGTGGCCCGTAGCTGTCTGCGGCTGCAGCAAATGCAGTACCCCAATGAGAAGACGACAACCAGAATCGTCTGCCTGGAATCGTGGGAAGAAATGCCTGCCAGCGAAGAGGAAATCGAGGAGGCGTTGGCGGAAGGCATTGATATCAACCCGGGCTGGGGTCCGGACGGTATTGTCGTTGAAGGCGACCGCGTGACCGGTCTCCACTGCAAGGCAGTGGAATCAGTCTTTGACGACGAGGGCAGGTTCAGTCCTACCTTCAATGAGGAGCATACCATGCTCCTCGAAGGAGACATGGTCATCCAGGCCATCGGGCAGCGCTACGACTTGTCCTTCATCCCCGAAGAGCAGATGGCCCGCCTGGAGTTTACTGAACGCAGAAAAGTAAAGGTCGATGAAAACGGGATGACGTCGCTGGAGGGCGTGTTTGCCGGCGGCGATATCGTCAACCTCAATCTGGACGCAGTAACTGCTATTGCCGACGCCAAGACGGCGGCAGCAGGTATAGACAGATTCCTCTCCGAGTCATAGGGCGGCGAGTCGGCCAGCACAGCAAAGCTGTCATTGTGGCCCACTCCGCCCGGATATTCTTAACGTTGTCCGCTGCATCCACGATTATACCAATAATACACTGCCCGTCCGGCTGGCCCTAATCTCCTGCTGCTCGCCGTAGCGCCGCGACGCGAACACGGTCTCCGGACCGTACTGGCCCCGCGGGAAATACTCGATCTGCAACACACCGTTGTTGTCACACGTTCCCACATAGTAGCCAGCATCCACACCTGCGCACGCTTCACTCCCTGGCCGGTATCCCTGTCAACTGCATTCAGCGTGAGCGTCCCGCCCGGCTCGCGCACGGTCACAGGCCTAACCACGGTGTTGTTGTCCCGCACCAGGTCGGCGAAAGTGTCCCCCGGATCAACGGGCAGGCTCAGTTCATGCTGGCCCAGAGTTGCACTGGTCAGGTCGAGGGGCATCTCAACGTAGCCTCCGCAGATCTCCGGACCATGCTCGTCCTCACCGAAGTACTCGTACGGAACGGCCGCCTCGGCGTCAAGGCGGGGCTCATAGTCCAGCAGCGGGATGGTACCAGGCCATATCTCCGTACCGTCCCAAACCGCCGCGGACCAGTTCACCAAGAGAACTCGGCCCGGGCCTTTTTGGTTGTACTGGCGGGCCATCGCGAGTTACGCGAAGCCCGCCATTTCCTTTAGAAAGCAGAGGTGCGCACAGAACGGATCTTCCATGATGCGCCGCCGCATCGCTTAGTCTCAGTGGTAGTCCTGCAGACTATGCAGGAATATCAGGACCTCGTGGCTTCCGGCCGTGCACGTCGCGCAGCGCGTGCAAGCGGGCACAGTATCGTGTGCTCAGCAAGCCGGAACCACCTGAGAGACCGGGAGGCAAACCTATCATGGCAGATCGCAGAAAGCGACACACAGCGCGATCTGGTTCACAACAGAATACCGAGACGAGCTGGGACCGACTCGCCGAGCACTGTGACTGCCGGGTAGGTAGACGCGGGAGTAAGCACCACCGCAAAGTTGTACTTCCGGCCGTGCTTAATCTGCTTGATCCCCGGCCGGATGAATGGATTCTCGACATCGGGGCGGGTCAGGGGATATTGGCGCCGCACATTGCAAGAGCTGGAGCGCATTACGTGGGCGTCGACGCCAGCCCGAGACTGGTGCGCTTGGCTCGCAGGTATCATGGACATTGCGGACGGTTTATCCAGGGGCGCGCAGATTGGCTGACATCCTGAGACTGCAATCAGCAGCATTCGATGGAGTGGTGTTCATGCTCAGTATTCAAGATATGGACCCCTTGAGTGACGTGCTGGAATCGGCGGCTTGGGCGCCTAATCTGGACGGCCGGGTGGTGATCCTGATGACACATCCCTGTTTCCGAGTACCGCGCCAGAGCGGGTGGGGGTGGGATGCTTAGCGCAAACTGGGCTTCCGGCGCATAGACCGCTATCTAAGCCCGGTTTCAATGCCCGTCAAACGCTACCTGGACAAGAGGCGTGGCTTCCCGCGGACGTTTCATCGCCCGTTGCATGAATACGTCAACAACCCGTCGGTGTGCGACCTGCTCGTCGAGTGCGTGCGAGAAATCTCGCCGGAAGGACCAAGTCATGAAAGACCACGAGGACGCGGCCGGACATGGGATCTACGACCACTTCATGGGCAAGGGGAGCTTCGAGGTGGTTGAGAGAGATGATGGCTACGTCGATATCTCGGGCGGACCCAAAGCCTACTTCAGGGACTACGAGGACTGGTATCCGACGGAAAAGGAGACAATGACACACGTGCGGGGGCGGGTGTTGGACACCGGGTGCGGCGCGGGCAGACACTCTCTGTATCTTCAGGAGAAGGGATTCGACGTCCTGGGTATCGACAACTCGCCGCTCGCGATCAATACCTGCAGGCTGCGCGGGCTGCAGAAGGCAAAAGTAATGTCGATAACTGGCCTAAGCTCGAAACTGGGGATGTTCGACACCATACTGATGATGGGCAGCAACTTCGGGCTGTTCGGGAGCTTCAAGCGGGCGTGGTGGCTGCTGCGGAGGTTCAATAAGATGAGTTGCGAAGGCGCGAGAATCATCGCCCACAGGACCGACCCGTACGATACCGCCGAGGCTTGCTATCTACAATACCACAGGCTCAACAAGCAGCGAGGCAGAATGTCTGGGCACTGGCGGATCCGCACAGGGCATAAGAAGTACGCAACACCGTGGTTTGACTACCTGCTGGTGTCGAGGGAGGAGATGCAGGACATATTGGCGGGCACTGGCTGGGAGATGGAAAGGTTCATTGGCACCGACGGCCCAAGATACATCGCCGCCATTCGCAAGTGGGGGACATGATACCTCGCGGGAGAGCAACGATGATGCGGTATTGGAATGACTTGTTCAATGGCCCGCGGTTGGACTGCCAAAAGCCAGACGCGGGAGTAGTAGCCACCTCCTCCCAGTGGCAGTGCCCAGGGGTGGCGACTGATTTGTGACGTGGGCTGTGGCACTGGGCCCCACGTCGTCTACCTGCAATCGCAGGGATTGGAGGTGGTTGGCAGCGACGTTTCCGAAAACGGCCTGCAGGCCTGCGCCCGCAACTTTCGCTGGTTAGGTCTCCCCGCACGGCTGGTCCAGGCTGATATGACTGCGGCGCCGTTTGCCGACGGCACCTTCGACGCAGCGATAGCTGTCAAACTACTCAATCACAACCTGCGGGAGTTGCTGGAAGCCACAATCGCGGAGCTCTGGCGCGTTATCAAGCCGGGAGCAGAGCTCTACGTGACCGTGCTTAACACCTGGGATTGGCGCTATGGGAGCGGCAAAGAGGTGAAACCTGATTCCTTTGTTGTTGCTGAGGAGCCGGAGGCCGGCATTCTCCACCGTTTCTTCTCTGAACAAGACCTGCTGGACTGGTTGTCTGCTTCCGGAATAGCCAGGCTGCAACGCAACGGAGGGGTCCTAACGGGTGCCACCGCGCCAAATGATCGAGAGGTAGTGCGTGACGAATGGGCGGTGCACGTCGCCGAGCTTCGTCTGTGGCTGCAATTGGTTGTGGACGCCGAACTGCGCTTTGAGCAACGGAAGTTGCACCCGTTGTTGTCCAATCTGTCTTTCGAAGTGCGTCAGGGAGACAGCCTTATCCAGGAAGTTGCCGGCATTGACCTGAGCCACATTCACGGACACACACAGCTTACTCCGGATATGAAGGGCCGACTGACTAATCTGCTGGGGGAGAAGCGGCGTTAGTTCCGTGGGGGTTCGGAAGGAGACGAACAGCGCATCAGCCATGAGGAACACCGCTTTTCCCAGGACCTCCTCGCTACGCAGGAGAAACGGCTCCGGGATAAACTGCATACACTTAAGGCCCGACTCGTAGACGTGGAGATGTCCCAGAAAGAACTGCCCGCCGCGCAGGAACCGGAAGAGGAAATCGAGCAGACGCACGACCTCGCAGCCAAAGTAACGCAGTCCCGGCAGGTGCCCTTCATCTGGGATATGGCCTTTTCCGAGGTTTTTGAAAGTGAGCGCCGGAGCTTTGACATAGTCGTGGGCAATCCGCGGTATGTACGCCAGGAGAAGATTGCCGAGCCTCAGCAGGAGAACCCCACGCTTGAGCAGCCCACGGCCTACAATAGCAAACTGGCCGCTTCCGTTGATGCGCTATATCCGCCCTTTGCGCCCCGGCACGGGGCCCTGGGAGAACGCAATGATTACCATGTTTATTTCTATCACCGTGGCTTGCATCTGTTCAATC
The DNA here is from genome assembly GCA_029820565.1 of Candidatus Zipacnadia bacterium. GTDB lineage: Bacteria > Armatimonadota > Zipacnadia > Zipacnadales > Zipacnadaceae > JALGTV01. The sequence goes on along the minus strand of JALGUR010000109.1, from coordinate 695 downwards.
CCCAGAGGTCGTTTTGCTTCGTTACCTGCAACTCCTGGCTGGATGTGGGCTACGGTCGGGAGCTGCTGAACGCCTGACTAAGGCCGACTGCCGACTGCGGGTGCTGAACCAGCAGTGAGTGTTGGAGGTGGGGATCGAAGGAGCCCCTGTAGGGTGGGCACTTGTGGCCCGCCGTGAAACATTGGCACGGAGTTGTCAGGATCATGGACATTGAATACCGAAAGATGGAGCAGCAAATCTGGGAAGAGGAACTGGCGAAGTGCTTCCAGACCGCGTCTATGATGTGCATCAACATCCTAATAAGAAGTCAACACCAGCGCGGATTGAATCGAACGGCTTTGTGCAGGGAACCGTCGGGCTGGATGTCATCCGGGAATGGGCCGATTTCGATACGCTCAAGGCGAAATCTCAGATACTAGCCAATGCTGTGGACCAAGCCATCCTCGGCTTAGAGGAAATTGGCTCCTTGCACATAACTGAGATAGCTGCGAGCATTATTGTGCTCAGCAGCGACCTCGGATCTTGAGCTGACCGCCAACCAGCAGATGGCAGGGCGATAGAGGTCCAAATAGCCCCAAGACGCCTAGCAGCCTGTCGGAGAACGGGCTTAATGTTGGTGTTAGATGCCAGCAGCACGGTTTTTTGGAGCCGGATGCAGGGAAATGATGATCTGATCGAGCGATTCGGTTGCACTT
>JALGUR010000108.1 GCA_029820565.1 Candidatus Zipacnadia bacterium | reverse complement strand
AACCTGGCCTACATGAAAGAACTGGTGGACTACTGGCTCAATGAGTATGACTGGCGTGCCGAAGAGCGCAGACTGAACAGTTTCGCGAATTTCAAGGCAGATGTGGGGGGGTTGGGTGTGCATTTCATTCATGAACAAGGCCGGGGGCCGCACCCCTTGCCGTTACTGATAATGCACGGCTACCCCTGGTCCATCACTACCCTGCTGCGAATAATTCCTATGCTAACTGATCCGATCTCGTACGGCGGTAACCCTGAAGACTGCTTCACAGTGGTGGCGCCGTCACTGTGCGGCTTCGGCTTTTCTGACCCGCCTATGGAACAGGGCTTTAATATACCTCGTCATGCGCAGGTATACCGAGAGCTAATGGTCAACGGGCTGGGCTACCCGCAGTACGGTATCCAGGGAGGCGATTGGGGCGGCATTATTGCATGGACGTACGGCTGCAACTACCCGGAGGATCTGCTCGGCGTTCATATCAACTACATGGGCATGCGCATGCGTGACGAGGTACCGCCTGACGAACGGGATCCGAATATCATCCGAGGCGTTGGTCTACAAGGTGCTCCACTGCGACCGACAGATCCCGATCAACTCAGATACTGGAAGGCGGCTGAGCATTATTGGATGTATGAGGGTGGCTACGCGCACATCAATATGACACGTCCCCAGAGCTTGGCGTATGCAATGAGTGACTCGCCGGTGGGCCTGGCCGCCTGGATCATTGAGAAGTTTCGAGCATGGAGCGACTGGGACGAGAACTTTGAGACGATATTCTCCAAAGATGAATTGATAACCAATGTAATGCTCTACTGGCTCACAAACACTTTCTGCTCTGCCATCCGCATATACTACGAATCGCATCATCATCCCTGGACGCGCGAACCGGGCCAGAAGATGGAGGTACCCACCGGCATTGCGGCTTTCCCCAGGGACATTGTGCCCATTATCAGGTCGCAGGCCGAGAAGTACTTCAATGTCGTGCGGTTCACTGAGTTCCCACGGGGTGGACACTTCGCCATTTTCGAAAAGGCTGAGCAAATGGCCCAGGACATTCGTGAATTCTTCCGCCCCTTGCGAGAGGCGAAATGAGCTCTGTGAACTATCCGAATGAACGCAAGTCCCCTGCGATGATGGCGGTGGTGAAGACTATAGCCGAGCCGGGCTTCGAATACACTCGCGTGCCCAGGCCCACAGCGGGAGTTGGCCAGGTAGTCATCAGGGTCGAGCGGGCTGCAATCTGCGGCACTGATATCCTGATGTACAAGTGGGACCCGCTGGGGCAGCAATTGGTCGGCGACCTTCCCTTCATTCCGGGTCACGAGTGCTGTGGAAAGGTGGTAGAGATAGGTACCGATGTGGAAGGGCTTCCCGAGGGTGCGCGCGTATGCGCCGAAACCCATATTCCCTGTGGGCACTGCTATCAGTGTACACACAAGCTTCAGCATCTCTGTCAGAACCTGGTTTTGTTTGGTCATCAGATTGATGGCTGCTTCGCTGAGTATGCCATGATCCCGGCCTCAGCCGTTTATCAATTGTCCACCGATCTTTCTCCGGAAATCGCCTGTTTGCTGGAACCGTTTGGAGTATCGCTGCGCGCTGTTGAGGAAGTGGCACCCCGGGGAGATACACTGGCTGTGACTGGATGCGGGCCGATCGGGCTTTTCGCTATTGGAATTGCTCGTTACATGGGCGCTGCGAAAATCATCGCCTCTGACATTAATCCCTTCCGCTTGAATCTGGCCATGACGATGGGCGCTGATGTGGTCGTAGATGCTGGTGAGACTGACTTGCAAGAAGCAATACTGAGCCAGACTAGTGGTGATGGGGTGGGCTGCATCATCGAAGCTTCGGGGGTGCCCTCAGTAATCAACAATATGTTTTCCTACCTGCGCAAGGGAGGCTTCATTGTGCAGGTGGGGAACCCTAAGGGTCCTGTGCAAATCACCGACGTTATGCCTGACTTAATGCACAAAGAACTTACCTTAAAGACCGTGCATGGTCGAAGAATGTTTGAGACATGGGAGAAGTCGGAAGCTCTGCTAAGTCAGGGGAAAGTGGATATTACGCCGGTGATAACACACTGCTTTCCTATGAAGCAATTTGACGAGGCCTTTACCGCGGTTCTCTCCGGGCAAGCGGGTAAAGTCCAGTTGATACCATCACTGGGAGATTAACAACAGATGAACATCCTTATTCGTTTAGATCTCGAAGGAGTCACCGGAGTAGTCAACTACGCTCAGGTCGAACCCGGTAGCCCAGAGTATGCTTACGGCCAACGTATGGCGGTAAATGATGTTAATGCGGCGATAGCGGGATGCTTCGCCGGTGGTGCAACCCGGGTAGTGGTCTACGACATGCACTGGTTGGGACGCAATATCCCGCTGGATGAGTTTAATCCGGCTGGTGAACTCATTTGCGGCAAGCCTGTGCTGTCGCAAGAATTCCTGGAACAGTTTGATGCCTTGATATTGGTGGGATTTCATGGCAAGGCAGGAAGCGGGACTTTGCTGGCTCATTCTTATGAGAGTGATACGCTCGATATCCGAATCAATGGTCGTAGCGTAGGGGAAATCGGCGTAGAGGCGGCCATCGCGGGTGAGCTTAGCGTGCCACTTATCCTGGTGACAGGAGATTCAGCCGGCTGTGCCGAGGCGCGGGAGCTAATGCCGGATGTGCGAACTGTGGTGGTGAAAACCTCCCTTTCTACCCAGGGAGCCTTGTGCCTGCCCACCCAGAAGACGCGGGAACTGATCGAGACAGGTGCTGCGGAGGCAGTGCGCAATGTCCACCAGATTGAACCCTTCTCGATGGGACCGATGGAACTGCTCGAAGTTGATCTAGATGCACCGATAGTAATCAACCGAGAGAAGCTGAACTGCACGACGCAGGCGCGGCTGAATGGTCAGACCTTGCGGATCAATACCGGGACGATATATGAAGCCTGGCGGACGTACCAGGATTTGCGCATGGTAACCGATGACAATAGTATAGAGCCATAGACAGCGTTTTACCGGCGGAAAGTGTGTGTGCTGGCGCGGTAAGGCTCAGAAGGCTGCTAAACGCATGCAAGTGCTCGATACGATCCCGTTTAATCTGGACGCTGCCGAGGTTATTCGCCAGGTTCATCTTTCGGCGGCAGGCGAAGAGATTGTGGCCCAGGTGCGGGAGCTGGTGGCTGTAGCCCAGGAAGTAGCGCGGCCCAAGGCCATCTACGAGGTCTGCTACATCGAGAATAAGCAGGATGGTGCCGTAGATGTGGGAGGTGTCACCTTCACCAGTCGGGTCCTGCGGGCCAATCTCGATGCTGTCGAGCGCATCTTCGTATACGTGGCGACTTGCGGTGTGGAACTGAACCAAATATCCACACCTTCCGATGATATCCTGCTACGGTATTGTCTCGATGTCATAAAAGAGCAAGCATTAGCAGCAGCCCTGCGCCATCTTCGCCAACATCTTAAGAACAAGTACGCCCTGGGCAAAACTGCCGGCATGAATCCGGGTTCGCTCGAAGACTGGCCGATAACTGAGCAACGCAACCTGTTTGCCATCTTCGGGGATGTTGAGCAGTTGATAGGGGTCAAACTGACCGAAAGCTGCTTGATGATACCAAATAAGTCAGTCTCCGGCATCACTTTCCCCACCGAAGTAAGCTTTGCAAGCTGTCAACTGTGCCCCCGTGAGATTTGTTCCAACCGCAGCGCGCCTTACGATCCGGAACTTGCTAGAGAATATGGCATCACCACTTGAGCTGGACCCATTCGGGGCCCATCCAATTCGCTACCAGAGTTAAATTGGCTACGATAGCGGCCGTTAGGGCCTGAAACTGGATATTGGCCCGACCGAAGTACCACCTCCGCCGTACTCCCAGTCTCACCAGCCGGCCGATGCGATATTCGACTACCCTCCGGTCACGGTAGGTCTGACGAAGGTACTCTGTTTCTTCGAGCTCCCGGGCCTGTTGCAGAAGTGTTTCATCAGAATACAGCGTGATAGCTCGCGAAACTATCAGTTTTCTTCATGTGGTTAGGTGGATGCTGTAGTATTCACTGGCCCGGACAGGAATTCATACAGTGCTGCAGAGCTTGGCCTACTGACTACCGCAAGAAGACCTGTTGTCGCTACGTTCCTCGCTGATGGAGGTATAATAGCGGATAGCTGGTGCTCGGGTACAGCCACGCGGTGGAACACCTCTTTGTCAAGGATTGTCCAATAGGTACACTGGACAGCGGTCGACCGCTAACTGTACTGTGTTTTCCAATTCTATCCCACTTTTTGAGCTAACAGCGGGCAGTTCCACGCCAAACATATCCCAGGTCATTATTGAGTTGCCTTCGACGGGTAATGTCAATTGATGGGCGACATCCTGGTCACTCCAGATCACCCGCATGCGGCCGGTCGGTTTTTCGAAATGAAACGTCCAAAAGGTTGGCTTATCAAAACTCAGAGTATCCTGGGTCTGTTCCCACTTGACAAAGCGGGCATCGCCCAGTAGCTTGGTCAGAACAGCATAGGTTACCACGGCAGCGCCGGGGCTGCGATCCCATTCCAGCATGGTTTTGTCAGCACGAGGTTCTAAGGAACTGCGAAAGTCAGCTAATAGCCAGTAGAAGCTCTTCTCCACCCCCGCTGCCCATTCGCTTATAAACATCCGGGGGATGGCCGCTGCGGCATCAAGACGGCTCATTACTGGCTTCTGTGGGTCATAGGGCGGATCAGGCTGGGTAACAAATTCCCGCTCGATATTGGCTTGAGTGCAGTGCATCTCAGTATCCCAAACTGGAACAATTGTGTTGGCATTCTTCATAGCCATCTGCAATCGTTGCATACTGATGCCGGACTGATCTGCATCATGCAGCAGGCCCCGTTCTTCAGCGGTATGGCGGGTGTAGCTCTGTGGTGTCCACGAGGACAGATGGAAGGACCCAACATCCATATAGCGCCCAGCACCTGCCATCATCAGTCTGGTAAGGGATCCGGGATTGGTTACTGTGCCTCCTACTGTGCCTCCCACAAGCTTGCTGTCTGCCTCGACCTGCTTGATCACGGAGTAAGTTCGCTGAAGCAGAACCTGATACTTGTCCACCCATTCTTCGTCCTCGTCTAGAGCCAAAAAGGCCGGGTGGTCCGGCTCATTCCACAGTGCCCAATAGATTATGTCCGGGTAATAGTGCGAGACAGTGGTGCGCACATAATTGTCCCAGTCGGTCCAGTTCGCGGGGAACCGATTGTTGGGCCATGGTCCGCTGGCTCGAGTGTCGCCGGGGTTGGTTGCCCAGAACGGTGGGTCAGCCAGGTTTCCACAAAGATGGATTCCAGCGTTATGATACATCTTAATCTGGCGGTCAAAGGTCTTCCACTGTCCAGGCCGGGGCTCGGCGCAGAACCACTTGGTAAACAGCGGAGGGTTGCAGAAGACCCACCGCACTCCGATTGCTCGAGCTAGGCTTATTAGGTGAGGCCTGTCTTCCATTAGACAGCCAAAACGGCTATCCGCGCCTGTAGAAACCGAATCCAGCAACTGACGATCAGGAATGACCGCTAAGAGCAGTTCAGAAGGGAGCGAAGCAGGTTCTTCATCTGCAATGAACTGGGCTAGCACCCGGTAGTGCCCAGTATGGTTGATGGCCAGTCCGAGGGTATGTTCGTAGACCTGGCCTGGCTTCAGCTCTGCGCTCAGTTTTCCAGCGGCTACTTTCTGCCCCCAAGCATCTTCCACCCGATAGTGCAACTGACCTGAACTGGCCTGCCGGGCAAGAGCACGGATAATCAAGGCTTTGTCTTCGCTGCGAAACAAAACCTGATCAGCAGCGCTGCTCGCCAATCCCACTTCTACGGGGTAATCCGGGTAGTCGTAGTCCTCAGTGGTCAGTGAGAAACTATCCATTAGGTACCGTTTTCCGCCGGCTTCGGATCCCAATACCAGCACTGCCACCGGCCCGGTTGCCTCATCCACCTCAAAGTGAAGCTCAACTTTCTGCCAGCCGTCAGCGGGAGCCACCTCGAGTTGGCTGCCAGCGATTTGCACGGTAACATTCCCGGCCACATCCAGGTATGCTGTTAGAGTGTAAGCGGCAGGTCTCAGCTCATAAGGACGACTGGATAGATAGAAGGCACTGTCGGGTGTGGTAGGAGGTTCGTAAAGCAGTACCCGGTTCCCATCAGGAGCTTGCTGTGTGGTGACGATCTGTGGGCGGGGGTCCAGTGATTTAAGTCGGACATCATCCACGTATCCGTCCGGTCCGCCGCCCCGCGTAGTCCACGACCAGTTCTGCAGGCCCAATTCGAAGCTGCCATTCCGCAGGATGTTGGGTGCGTTAGATGATACCATCTGTATGCTACAAAGCAACAATAAACTTATGCCCCAGAGCTTGATAATGCTCATTGCTGGCATGATTCATCACGACCCCACAAGTTAGGATTGATTGACCGATATGCTGAATAGCGGTTTCTTTCGCCGGAAGTTGACAGATTACCTTCCCCAGCGGACAGGTGTTCGAGCAGTTCCTTCTTGATAGCTGCATGTTTCGTGCTGTCCTCTGTTTGTCGGTGGCCAGGCGTATTACTGGCTGTGCTCCGAAGAAGCTGAAATCTCTCTGTATTGGCACGATTATTGCTGTATCCACTACAACAGAGCTCCAGTCGAGCGCATATTATTATCAAGCCCAAACTCCTCGAATAAGCTGGCGATGGTATTGCGGAGCCGGGGCGCCCGGCCATCAGCACGGCTAAGCTATGAGGAACTTATCAAGCCAAGCTGCTACCCACAGGGGGGGTATCCTTGTCAATAAAGAGTTTGCTTCCTATCCGAATTGTCTTGACGATTTGTGTTCTGCTG
>JALGUR010000107.1 GCA_029820565.1 Candidatus Zipacnadia bacterium | reverse complement strand
CGACGTGCCCGAGATGCTCCAGGACAAGAAAATCGTCCAACTGGACCTGGCGGCGATGGTGGCGGGCAGCAAGTATCGCGGCGAGTTTGAGGAGCGCCTGAAGGGGGTGATTGACGAAATTCAGGCTTCCGAGGGCAATATTATTGTGTTTCTGGATGAGTTGCACACGCGGAGGGGGCGATGGATGCCTCCAATATGCTGAAGCCACCGCTATCGCGCGGAGAATTGCGCTGCATCGGCGCTACCACACTGGACGAGTACCGCGAACACATAGAAAAAGATCCGGCCCTGGAGCGGCGCTTCCAGCCGGTATTTGTGGACGAGCCGTCGGTGGAGGATACTATCCAGATTTTAGAGGGCCTGCGCTCGCGGTATGAGGAGCACCACGGCATCAGCATCTCCGATGACGCGCTGGAGGCGGCCGCCGAGTTGTCCGCCCGCTATATCTCTGATAGATTCCTGCCGGATAAGGCCATTGATCTGATTGATGAGGCGGCCAGTAAACTGCGGATTGACACTTACAATATGCCGCCTCAGCCTGAAGCGCTGCGGCGAGAAATCACCCAGCTTATCACGCAAGGCGAGGAGGCCGCCCGCCGTGGACAGTACGAAGAAGCGGGCAAGATCAAGGCGCAAATTGACGCGTTGGAGGCTAAACTGCCGGCAGCGGAGCAGAAATGGGCGGGAGTTGAGCAAATTGACGACATGGTAGACGCCGAAGATGTGGCGCAGATTGTCGCCGACTGGACCGGGATTCCGGTCACGCGGATGTTTGAGGAAGAGGCCCAGAAACTGCTGGAGATGGAAAAGCGCCTCCACCGGCGAGTCAAAGGCCAAGACGAGGCAGTTGAGGCGGTCGCCGAAGCCATCCGCCGCGCCCGCGCCGGCCTGAAGGACCCGCGTCGGCCCATCGGCTCGTTCATCTTCCTGGGGCCGACCGGTGTGGGCAAAACTGAACTGGCCCGCGCCTTAGCTGAGTTCCTCTTTGATGACGAAGAAGCCATGGTGCGCATTGATATGTCTGAGTATATGGAGAAGCACTCGGTGTCGCGGCTTATCGGAGCGCCGCCGGGATATATCGGGTATGAGGAAGGCGGCCAACTCACCGAGGCCGTACGCCGCCGACCTTATCGGGTCATCCTGCTGGACGAGATTGAGAAGGCCCATCCCGACGTATTCAATATCCTGCTGCAAATACTGGAGGATGGGCGGCTGACCGATAACGCCGGGCGCACCGTGGACTTCAGTAACACCGTAGTCATTATGACCTCTAATATCGGCAGCCAGTTTATCAGGCCGCCGTCACCTGAGGGAACTGAAGAGCAGCGCCGCGAAGAATACGAGCAGATGCGCGAGCAGGTGATGGAGGCGCTGCGCCAGACGCTGCGCCCTGAACTACTCAACCGTATTGACGAGGTAATTGTCTTCCACTCATTGACTCAGAAGGAAATCCTGGAGATTGTGGACCTGATGATGAGCCGCGTGGAAGCCTCCCTGGCCGACCGCCACCTGCACTTAGAGACTACCGACGCCGCCAAGCACCTGCTGGCCGAAGCCGGCTATGACCCGATGTACGGGGCCCGCCCCCTGCGCCGCACTATCCAGAAAATGGTAGAAAACCCCATCTCCAGCGCTATCCTGCGCAGTGAGTTCTCCGAGGGCGACACGATAGTAGTGGATGCCGGGGATGGGGCGGTCAAATTGAGGTCCAAGTAAGCGGCAACACAAAGGCCAAAACGGAGACCCCCGCATCGTGGGGCTCTTTGACATTTCCCCTCCACCCCATTATCATGATTGCAAACTGTGCCATGTCTCATGGGAGGAAGACTATATGAACCGGGTTACAGTTGCTCTAATATCCCTTATAGGCATTGCTCTCTGGCCTTCGCTTGCTCATGGTCTGACTCTCGTCCGAGACGGCGAGGGCCGGGCGGTGATTATAGTTGCTGAGGACGCCCCTGAGGTTACCCGCTACGCCGCCGGCGAACTGCAGACCTATATTGAGAAAATGTCGGGGGCCACGCTGGACATTATCAGGGTCAATGACGAGGCAGACGCTGGCGTCGCACAGATCCCGCTGACCACCAACCTCATCTTAGTTGGCGAGAGCGCGTTTACCAATAAACGGGGCCTTTCTGCCGACTCTCTGAAGCCGGATGGATTTCGGATTATCACCAAACCGCGGACTCTGATTATCTTAGGCAAGGATAGTCCCGTCACCGAACCCGACGCCTCGCCCTGCAAGTCATGCAAGGGGAGATTGGGCGACGCTGGAACTCTGTATGGCGTCTACCGGCTGCTTGAGCATCTGGGGGTGAGGTGGTTTTTCCCAGGCGAGATTGGGGAGGTCGTGCCCCAGATGACGACTGTCGCGGTACACGATTTAAGTATTGCGGACGCTCCCTACTTCGCGTCCCGTCTTTGCTATGGGCTGGATGGTGACTGGCTGCGGCGAGTGGGATTCGGGGGAACAGTTTTCCCGGGTCGGACTTTTCACTCGTTTGCCAACTGGCACGACAAATATCACGAGAGTCATCCTGAATGGTTCGCCCTCCGGGACGATGGGACGCGGGCCAAGCATCTGTGCTGGTACGGTCCCGGGGTTCGCGAGCAAATGATCCGAGATGTCAGGGAGTTCTTCAGCACGCACCACGATGCGCAGTTATGGCCGGATTTCACCGTGATGCGGTGTGACGGTGCACCGCGAGTGTGTCAATGTCCCCAGTGCCAGAAGAGAGTAGGTCCGGACGGCTCGCTCAGTGACTATATCACCGAAGCGGCTGTTGAAATTGCCGCGGCCATCAAAGACGAATTCCCAGACCGTAGGATAGTCATCGGTGCGTATGAGTATGACCACAAGCCGCCGGTGAAGGTCGGGAGTCTACCAGCGAATGTCTCAGTACACCTGGCCAAGTTTTGTTGGACTTATTGGCCCGAGGAGGTAGGAGAAGAATTCTATTCGACCTATCTGACAGGTTGGTTGAGCAAGCAGCCGGCTACTATGGCCTTCTGGGATTACTATGACATGGATGTCGGCTCGGTCCGGGCGCAACGTCTGGGTATCCCCGCGCTGGCAACGGGCCTTATCGCCAAAGATATGAAGGTTGTCAAACAGGCCACGGAAGACAGCGATATTCCGTTCCTGGGTGAGGTGATTTTCGCCGGTCCGGCCAGCTTGACGGCAAAGGTGCTCTCCGACCGGTCCACCAGGCGTTGGTGGCTTTGCCCCAATGTCTACATCACTGGCAAGCTTCTGTGGAACCCTGATTTGAGCGTGGAAAGCCTGCGGCAGGATTTCTACGATAACTATTTCGGACCGGCAAAGGAGCCAATGAAGAAGTTCTATACACTGGCCGAAGAGCGCTGGCTGGTAGCCGATGAGCACAAGCGAGCCGCCGATGAACTATGGAATGTGGCTTTTTCTCCCGCTGTATTCCGGGAAATGGCTGGCTACTTCCTTCAGGCCAAACGCCTAAGTACCGCCTCCCCGTACAAAGAGCGCCTGGCCATGATCCAGGAGGGGTTTGAGTTCACCCTCGCGCGGTCCCAAGAAAAGACGGGCGTAAAAACCACGCTGCAGTAGCTCGGGGAAAGGCGTTCCGGCAGATGAACGTATACCCATCTGCCTTACTCAAAGACCCAACGAGCACATAATAGTCCGTGATGCCGGACGGAGGATAGACTCAGGGAATACAGTACGCATACGGAGAGCCGCGCGCCGCGGCGCGGATTACCAAAGCAGTCCGTAACTATTCGCCATATGGTATTATAACACAAAGTGGACAATGAGGCCAACGCTGGCTGTGTTAGCGGCCCAGCCACAGCGGTACCATCATCTGCTGCTGGGGACCGGCCTCGGACATAGCGGTAATTCTGACCAAATAGCGGCCTGGGGGGACTTTGGTGCCCTGAGTACTGCGGCCGTTCCAGAGTACCGTATTGCTGCCGGCGGCCACCGGGCGGCGAGTGGCTACGCGCGCGACCTGCCGGCCCGCGATGTTTAGCACTTCCACGTCAATGTGACTCGCGGACATCATCTGGCAGCGGATTTCAATATTGCCCGCCGGGGCTTGGTGAGCGATGACGCTGCCTATCAAGCCAGCGGCTGAGGACTGAGTGGCACTAATGGTGGGGCCTGAGTGCTGGGTAGTCGGCGGACCGGAGGCGAGTTGGAGGCCGTCGCTGGCCTCGAAATAGTAACTGTAGTCACTGCCCGCCGGCAGGCGCAGCCCTCTATGATAGATGACGCCCGCCTGATAGTCGGTCGGAGTGCCCCGCAACTGCCCCATACGATAGGGACTGTTATCTACCTCACTTTCCCCCTTCAGCAGGTGCAGGTATACATACTCGGGAGCCTCACCGTCGGCGTCAGAATATGTCACCCGAAAGTCCACATAGGCAAACGGGGCGGCGACGTCAGGACTTACCCCATCACCGAACGTGCCGGGCAGATCGGCCCAGGCCAGCACCGGGGCCGAGTTGTCACGGGGCGATATTAAGGGCCGCACGAATACTTCCCCATAGCCGGCAGTGTCATTGCCGTCATAGGTGCGCTGGGCTATCTCATCCAGATTATCCGTTGCCCACCAGTTGTTTTGGGCTCGGATGTAGTGAGAGGACGTGTTGTGTATGTCATAGCCGTAGTTGCGGTCCAAAACGTTATGGCCGTCATCTTCACCAGTGGCGGTGGAAAGATCACCCAGATTGGGTTTGGCCTCATCAACAATCCGTACCCCATCGCCTTCATTGTGTACAAGGTCGGAGTTATAGATAACCGGGCGACTGGTACCGGAGATATAAATCGCATAGTCATGGCAGTAGCGGAGCGTACAGTGCTGGATGCGGGGAGAGGCACTTTGGAGGTGAACGCCGGTATCGGCGTACTGGACAATGCAGTGGGAGAGAGTGCCCGAAGCGGAGGGATAGAATTTTAGACCCTGCCAGGAGCCGCCAGCGGCGGCGGTGAACAGTACGGGGTCGGTAGCAGTGCCCAACGCCCGCACAGTGCCGGCTACATCTACACCCCCGCCGGCTATTACTACGCCGGGCCTCAGCGTCCAGGTGACAGTCTCACCGACCCGCAGCACTGTGCCCGCGGGCCGAGCGGTAAGATCATAGGGGATACCTTGCGGCTGCCAGGTCTGGGATGAAGAAAGGTCGGTCTGTAGATTGCAGGCTACCCCTATCGCCGAGCGGCCATTGGATAGGTACTTGTTGTTGGCCCCCAGCATAGCGACGCGGTCGGCCACAGCAAATATCGGGTAATCACCACTGGCGCTGAACTGGCAGCCGTCTA
>JALGUR010000045.1 GCA_029820565.1 Candidatus Zipacnadia bacterium | reverse complement strand
GATGATTACGAAATCGGAGCATGCTCTGTGAAAAGATATGAATAACTATTCGCGTGTGCTCGCTATGATTGCGTTGCCAGTTCTGCTCTGCCTGTTAGTGGGGGGCTGTGGGGGCGGAGGTGGAGGGCTGCCCGCAATAGTCTCGCTGAGCATTACCCCTGACGACTTCTCGGCCCGCAACGGTGACGTCATTCAGTTTTACGCCTTCGGTGAACAGGAGGACGGTGGTAGCCGCCAAGTGACTCACCAGGTGAGTTGGCAGACCTCTGATCCATCGGTTGCCACAGTTGGCAGACCTCTGATCCATCGGTTGCCACCATTAACTCTGACGGAAAGTTCACTGCCGTGGGGCCCGGGCAGGTAGAAGTTAGTGCTACCTACAATACAGTAGACCCCGCCTCTACGCAAGTTACGGTGAGCGCTCCTGGCTCGCAGCCTGCTGCCCAGTATTATCCGCTCGGCCTGCACTACTGGTGGCAGTACACGGGCACTCCGGTTACGCCGTTTGGCGTTACTCCCCAGGGCAACGAGCCGACTCTGACCATCAGCATACCGCGTCAGGTAGTTATTGAAGGGCAGGTGTGGTATGAACTGCAGGTGAAGGGCACTGACCCACAGGAGCCGCCTAACTATATGTATCTGCGTCACGATGAAGAGGGCTTGGCTGAAGACGTCGGCACCGGCCAGCCGATTTATCCGCTATTGCCGCCGGTGCAAACCGGCCACCGGTGGATAGACCCCGATGACCCTGAGCACTATTTCATTATTGAGGCGACCGACGAGACAGTAACGGTGCCTGCCGGCACCTATACAGATTGCGTGAAAGTCCGGGAGCATCGTATTACCCTGGCACAGATTGAATATGACCTATTTACCTGGTTTGCCCCCGATGTAGGCCCCATCGTCACTCGTTACCCCGAAACTGACCCCGACAGCGGCCAGACCACTTGGATTGAGCAGCGTCTGTTGCAGGTGCAATTAGGCTTACCATAGCCAATGTTTAGCTTCCTCAAGGTCTGGGTATCATTTGCTTAACATTGTCTCATCGTTGGTGCAAGTCAACAGTGAAGAGGAAGATAATACACTGTGAGCGTTTAGCGATACGATTACGAGGGGGTCGGCAGGATGCTTACGCAAACATCTGACCGTACTTTTGAATTGAGCCTAATCAAGCAGGCTGACAAGGTGCGGGCGGCACTGACGTTTTTCCTGCTTGTGATGGTACTTAGTGCACCGGCGGGTGTGGTTACCAACCGGGCCGCTGCTTGTACTGCGATTGCACTGGCGGCCTTGTTTACTATCTGGACCTTATTCTTTTTGAACCTGGAAGTGTTGTGGCTCAGGGCGCGGCTGCCGTTAGTGGCAACCATACTATTGCTTGCGGATGTAACCTGGCTATCTCTGTTTATCTATGGTACAGGTGGGTTTCACAGTCCCTTTGAAAGTCTGTTGCTGCTCGTTATCTTATTTGGCGCTGTATTCTTTGGGGGCCTCCCTACGGCGTTACCGTTGGCTGCCGCGATAGTCGCGGTAGTGCAGGTTAGTTTCGCAGCTGTGGTAAGTCAGCAAGCCGATGTGGCCTGGGAAGTAAGTGGGCGGCTGGTTGCGGCGATTGCAGTAGCCTGGCTGGCCTACGGCTTGTCGCGGGTATTGGAACGGGAGCGCAGGGTTAATGAGAGTGTGGTTCGTAACCTCACCGAGGGCGTGCTACTTATTGATGACGAGCAGACCATAGTGTTGACCAATCCTCAGATTGAGAAGGTCTGCAACCTGTCCAGTGAAATGATTGTGGGTAGACGGATACAGAATATTCCTCAGGAACCGGGCTATGAGCAGCTCTTGGACCTGGTGGCCGATGTTGGGCAGGTAGACTCGGGTCGGGTGCCGATCAGTCGCGATGTTACCATACCATTGCCTGAGCCGGTAGATTTGCGCATCATTACTATTCCGTGCGGCGGAAGCTTCTATAGGCAGCTGGGCTGGGTGGTGGTTTGTCAGGATATCACCGATATCAAGGCTACGGCCCGTATGAAAGAACACGGCATTACTATCCTTTCCCATGAGATACGCTCCCCTCTGGCCAGTCTGCGAGCGGTGTCCCAGGTGCTATCCACTCTGACCGATGAACTGGATCCGGAAGAACAGGCTCGGGCTATCGGCACGATTGACACCGAAACCCGGCGGCTGCTCGACTTGGTCAGCAACCTGTTGGACATCTCGGCTCTGGAGCGGGGCGGGTATGAACTACAGCGAGTGCCTGTGCGAGTGGCGGAGCTGCTCAACAAACTGACCAGTATCTTTGAGCTTAAGGCACGACCGCGCAGCATATCAATACTCAGTGAGTGCGAGCCGAGCCTACCTCAGATTAGTGCCGATAGTGCGCGCCTGGAGCAAGTGCTGGTCAATCTGTGTGAAAATGCCCTGAAATATACACCTGAGGGCGGCACAGTGAGACTAGCGGCGGCTCGGTCTAACGGGCACATAGAGATCGCGGTAAGCGACAATGGTTGTGGAATCTCGCCAGAAGAGACCGATGCTATTTTCGAGAAGTTCACCCAAGCCGACAGTGAGGCCGAGAAGTTTACTACGGACCGAGGCGTGGGCCTGGGACTATATATTGCCCGAACCATTGTCCAGCTTCACGGCGGAGATATTACCGTGGACAGCACCGTCGGCGAGGGTTCTACTTTTCACGTGCTGTTGCCGGTAGAATAGTTCGCCCGGCGGCAAGTTGCGACTAAAAGCCTATACTGCCGAAGCTGTGCATAACGCTGATGGCGCCGGGCCCGAGGATAACCACAAACATTGCCGGAAATATGAAGAAAATTAGGGGGAAGAGCATCTTAGTGGGTATCTTGCCAGCCAGTTCCCGCACCCGCAGGGTTCTCTTAATGCGCAGAGTTTCACTGTGAGTCCGCAGTACTGAAGATATGCTGGTGCCTAACTGTTCAGCCTGACACAAAGCGGCCATAAAGGCACTTAAATCTCTGACTTGGGTACGCTCGGCTATACTACGCCAGGCCTCCTGGCGGGGTTTGCCCAACCGTATCTCAGTAAGGGCCTGACTAAACTCGTCCATCAACGGTCCTTCCTCTCGTTGTAGAATCTCGTTCATAGCCCCGTCCAGACCTAACCCGGCCTCCACGCTTACTACTAACAAGTCAATTACGTTAGCCAGAGCCTTATTGATTGCTATTTTTCGGGCAGCAGCGCGGTGGTCTACCAACCAACCGGGCACAATAACACCTATGGCCAGCGCACCACCAACTAAACTGATCTTCGCCACGGGACTGGCGGAGATGGGCCCACAGGCAATTATGCCCAAAACCAGGCCGCCCACTCCGGTTATTACTTGTAGCGCCAGGAGGGTTTCAGCCCGTAGTTTCCAGGGATAACCGGCCTGGGCCAGTCGTGCCTTGTTATGATCAACCATAGTGGCCGGCGCGAATTGGCCTATCCCGTTCAGCAGTTTACCGACCATAGGTGAGATTACCCGCTGGGTGATGGATTTGGTCATCTCCGGCAGATCCACTGCCTCTTGCGGTAACTCGCCAACCTGTCGCATCCGCTCGATGATAACATTGCGGGTTGCACCCACGGCAAGAATCATACCTGCGAAAAACAGAACAGTGAAGACTAACAAGGATATGATAATAGGCATATTCAGACCCCTTACACGTCAACGTGGAGCATGGCTTTAATCACGATCAGACCCAGGAGCATCAGGGTTCCGCCGGCCACCAGCATAGCTATTCCCATAGGCTCGGTGAACAGGGGCTTCAGATAGTCCGGGTTTAGTACGGCAATCATCAGACCCAGGCCAACGGGCAGCCCGGCCAGCACGCTTGCTGAGAGCCGGCCCTCGGAAGTTAGGGCGGCAATCTCGGCGGTTAGTTGAAATCGTTCGCGAATCATCCCCGCCGTTGTCTCCAGGACTTCGGCCAGATTTCCACCCACTTTGGACTGGATCTGGACCGCTGTGACCAAGAGTTTGACGTCAGGATTCTGAGCGCGGTGAGCCATGTGGTCAAAAGCCTTTTCCATTGAGATACCGACGTTGACCTCGTCCACAATCCACCCGAATTCCTGGGAAATGGGGGGCGGCATCTCGTCACCGGCTACGCGTATGGCGCGCAAAATAGAAAAACCCGACCGCAATGAAGCGGCTATCAACTGCAGCGCCTCGGGAAGCTGGGTTATGATGTGTTTAGCCCTTTGGGCTTTGCGCATCATTACGTACCCCGCGGGGGCCATCATGCCAAGCAGTAGTAGTATGAGTTGACCAGGCAGTGTTTTGGTTACCAACGAACCCGCCAGAAATGCCCCCACGCCCGCGGTTAGACTGATAGTGGCCATCTCAGAGGGTTTGAAAAGCAGGCCGGCTCTTAATAGCTCCCACTGGACGCGGTCATGTAGATTAAGGACGCGCAGCAATATGGTCACTGCTGGCGCTGAATCCCGACGCCCACGCAACGCCTCAGCTTTGGTGGCAAGTTGGCGGCCAGCGACCCGAGATAGTCGCTTACGTTCCTCCTCGGTGCCCCGGTGGCTCAGGGCCGATACCGCCGCGTAAGCACCAGTGGTCAGAAGGATGAAGATCACTGCTGCAAGTACTATTGGTGACATAATTATGCCTCTTGTGTCCAGGCTGAGAATAATTCGGGTGGCAATTCGATGCCCTGGGTTAGAAGGGCGTCGGCAAACTGGGGACGCAGACCAGTGCAAACATGCTCACCGATGACCTTGCTCTGCTCATCTACACCGTGTTGCTCGTAACGATAGATATCCTGGAGGATAATAGTGTCGCCTTCCATGCCCTGTACTTCGGTGATATGAGTTATCTTGCGGCTGCCATCGCGGAACCGACTCTGGTGTACTATCAGGTGCAAAGCACCTACTATCTGTTCGCGTATGGCTCGGGAAGGAAGTTCAGTTCCGGCCATAAGGGCCATAGTCTCGAGCCGGGACAGGGTATCACGAGGACTGTTAGTATGAGCGGTAGTCATCGAGCCGTCGTGACCAGTGTTCATGGCTTGGAGCATATCCAGGGCCTCCTCACCCCTCACCTCGCCGACGATAATTCTATCCGGCCGCATTCGTAAAGCATTGCGCACCAACTGGCGGACGGTAACTTCTCCGGTTGCCTCCAGATTAGGAGGACGGGTCTCCAGGGCAACTACGTGCTCCTGGCGCAGTTGTAGTTCGGCCGCGTCCTCTATGGTAACAATACGTTCGTCCAGGGGAATGAAGGAAGATAGGACGTTGAGAGTACTGGTTTTGCCACTGCCAGTGCCGCCCGAGACTATAAGGTTGAGTTGAGCCTCCACACAGGCCTGCAAGAACTGCGCCATCTGCTCGGTCAGAGTACCGAAACTTATCAAATCACGGGGGGTAAGGGGTTCTTCAGCAAATTTGCGAATAGTCACGCACGGACCGTTGATTGATAGAGGAGGAATGATAGCGTTGACCCGCGAGCCATCAGGCAGGCGGGCATCTACCATAGGCGAACTCTCGTCTATCCACCGTCCCAGTGGGGCAATTATCTTCTCAACAATTCGGCGCACGTGGGCGTCGTCGCTGAACACTACAGCGGTTTTCTGAAGCTTTCCGGCTCTTTCCACATAAACTTGTCGAGGCCCATTGACCATTATTTCAGTTATAGTCGGGTCATCCAACAGAGCCTGGACGGGGCCGTAGCCGCGCAATTCAGCCATCACTTGGGAGTGGAGTTGCTCGCGCATATTGGAGGTAACCACGATGCGTCGGCGTTCGATGATCTGAGCGGTGATGGCTCGGATGCGGTCCAATAACTGCTCATCAGCCAGATTTTGCAGAATCCCCAAATCAGTGTTGTCTACCAGGGTCTCATGTATCTCATCCTTCAGTTGTAGTAGCTGCTCAACTTTCTGTTGCTTAGCTTCCTGAAGATAGCGGCCGCCCCAAATGAGGCTGGCCTCTGACGTTGCCATACGGCTCACTCCTCATACTCAATCTCTCAACGACACGGCAGACTGCGAGACCCCCGCGGTCGGGTCTCTATGTTAATCACGCGGCTCTGTGCCCAGGTAGGGTCCCGGCCGGTAGGGCCGGCTGCTTGGCTGGTTGGAGCAACAGATCAGCCAATTCCTGGAGACTGCGGGATATAGGCGCCTTGGGCCGCGCCAAGACGAAGGGCTCACCCTTATTGGCAGCGGCTACCGTGGCTTCTACGTCATTGGGTATCTGGAAGCTAACGGGCATCTCGGTGGTCTCTTCTAAGTCGCTGATGGTGAAGCGATCCTGGCGGGAGACGCGGTTGACAATTAGTTTGATAGCGCTGCGGGGCACGTACCCGCCGTCTGCAATCATTTTTATTAAATTTGCCGTGTCCCGGATGGTGGTCAACTCAAACAGATTAGTAATCACCGGTACATACTGGCACCGCGATAATACATATAGGCTACCCGACCACAATGTTGGGGGCAGGTCACAGAATACAAAGCGATAACTGCGCCGTAGAATACCGAGCAGGCGAGCAATATAGGAAACCGAAAGTACGTCCAAGGCCACCAACTGGGGGGTAGTACAACCGGGCAATACCTTCAGAGTGGATTTGTGGGTACACAGCGCACTTTCCACCAGAGCAGAATCCAATTCGTCGGCATAGGTTGCTAAATCTACTAAACTACTTCGCGGGTGCAGATTCAAGGATACACATGCATCTCCTAACTGGGCATGCAGGTCCAGCAATACTACTGAATTGGGAAAGCGTTGGGCAAATAATACGCTCAGATTAATGGCGAGAGTAGTCTTGCCCAACCCGCCCTTCGCCGAGATAAAGCCGATAGTGACAGGCATCTGCTCCGGGTCGGTGACAATGGCGTACTCGGAGCTCTTAGTGATTTGCTTGACCCCAGCACAAGCAATGATAGTGTCGACTACGTGGGCGGGACTCAGATCAGGCGATAGCGTAGCGCGGGCACCAGCCTGCATAGCCCGGGCCATCACTAAGGACCCATTAGTGTCTACTAGAAGCAGGCAAGCTACGTGGGGGGCAGCCACGCTGACTAGTCTGCAGACATCGTATCCATCCAGAGCCGGAAGGTCAGTGTGAACAATCAGCGCATCGGGCTGAGTCTGTATAGCCATCTGCGCCGCCTCCAGGCCGTCGCGGGCGAACCCAGCAATCTGCACTGAGTGCGAGCTACGCAATATGCGGCGAATGCCTTCGGCGCTGCCCGGTTCTGGTTCAGTTATTAGTACTTGCAGCATTGCTGGTCATCTCGAAAATCGGAGTATTGGGGACGCGATATATCCGTCCAATAATTGTCTTACAACCAAACATACGTCAGTCATTCACGGCGCATCACCGAGGCTGCCGCCAGAGTTACAGTCCCGCCGCCCTCTTCATCACCCAACTGAGGGAATAATCCCGCAGTAACCAGAGTGTGGGGATAATCAAGTGTGATTCTTATTTGCGCTCCCGTAGGGGCGTCATTGAAGTATTCATGGTCTCCCAGCGTCATCCAAGTCCAGATTTGCGTCTCCTCGTTGTATATGCCATACTCCTGGGTAACAGAAAGGTTTTCGGTAGCCAGTCCTGTCGCTGCACTCAAAACCGTGTCGCCGATAGTAACCGTGGTAGCGCCAAGCGCGCCGGCCCTGGAGCCCTCCTGAGCGGCATTATTCAGCATCAACAGGTCTTTGAACAGTAGGCCAAACTCGGCGATACCAAACAGTAACACCAACAACAGAGGTGCCACCAGCGCAAATTCGACTGTCACTGTACCTAAGTTCTCACGCAGTTTACGAGGTAGTGTAGGTTGTGCGCTATGATTCATTGTTCAGCCTCCCCCCCAGTTAGTTAGGTAAAACAGAGCCGCTACTGTACCGACGGCAATGGCTGGGGTGTAGGGGAACCGAATTGTGCCGGTTTCACTGACTATTTGAGTAGGCATGCTGCTAATAAACATAGTAGCCAATCCCCGGAATAGTCGTTGCACTGATGCCCGTAGCGTGCGGTGGTACAGCGCAGTTGCAACGGCGATTACCCCCCCTACTCCTACACTGATGATGAAGACGTAGGCGAGGAGCCGCGGCCCCTGGATGGCACCCAAGGCGGCCAGTAGTTTAATATCACCGCCACCGAGAGTGCCACCGACAAGACAGGTAACAATCCAGAAGCCCAGTGCTAGGGCTATTCCTGCTAAACTCATCAGCAACCCTGTTGTTCCGCCTGAAATAACACCCATAACCAGACCCACTCCTAACGCAGGAATTGTCAGCCAGTTAGGTACCTTCCGCCACTTTAGGTCAGTGACTGCTGCCGCGATTACGATCAGAACTGTTAGTGGTATCTTTAATACTTCCATAGTCATGATAGGTTTGTAACCAGTAGCCTGAGTACAAAGATCGGTCGGGGACGGGAGCGGGGGGCTTCCTCCCGTCCCCTGGACTCCGCTAGGCCGCTGCCTGCACCAGGCCAACAGCGGCCTGCGGTCTGGTTGTCTAGTCGCCGGCTAGGGTACTCTTCACGTCGGTGACTTGGGTGCTGACCTGGCTGCCCAGTTGGGTCCAGGCAGTAACTGCCGCTGCTACAATCAACACCAGCAGCAGAGCGTACTCCACCGTGGTCAGCCCTTCCTCGTCAGTCCATAGCCGCTTTAGCATTGTTAGCATCTTTATCTCCTCCTTATTGTTTATTTGGGCTGTGAGCCCAGTAAGTTACTCTTGTGCCTTCGCATTTATATTCTCGGACGGCGAGGAACTTCTCTTGAATCCAACCATGACAACATTGTGTAACGCGTACGTAACGATTAAGAATAGTGAGGAGCCTAACAGTCCTGATGAGAGAAGTGATAGAAATGAAATTGTCTGACGCGACCGGGTGGGCCGCAGCGAGGTGAGACGAGTGCTCCCTCAATAACTGTCGGGAATTGGGTCGTTTGTAGGTAGTGTTAGGTTGACAAAAGCGCCCCCAAAAACTATATTTAGTATAATGAGTACTTTAGTTTATGTTATTAGTATCTATTAAGGGGAGATTGTTGTGTCTGATTTAGAATTGCCCCCGCTTTCAGCGCATAATAAAGAGTCTTTGTATGTCCAAATAATGCATATTTTGGAACAGGAGGTCCGCGTAGGTCACTATTCACCGGGTGATAAGTTACCTACCCAGCAGCAACTGGCCGACCACTTTGAGGTTAGTCTGGCCCCAGTGAAACAGGCACTGCGCGAATTGGAGGAGCACGGGGTAGTTTCCACGCACCAGGGACGTGGCACCTACGTGCTGGACATCACGCCTTTGTCCGAGGAGATTATCGAGGCTAACCGCATTCCCTGTTTTACTCGGGAGATGAAAGAAAGTGGCCGGGAGCCGTCGTCAGTAGTATTGGCGGTTGAGCAAGTAGATGCTGCCCAGCAGCCGCAGGCGGCTGAGGAGTTGAAACTTGGGCCTGCCGACAAGTTAGTACGGATACAGCGGGTCCGCTGCGCTGATGGCCGTCCCCTGTGCCTGCAAGAGTCTTATTTCCCTGCCGACCCACTGGCAGGAATAGTGCAGCGGGGTTTAGGTGAGAAAGAGGCACTCTCCGAGGTTCTGCACGAGGAGTTTGGCATCGTCATTACTGCGTTCCGTCAGCGAATCACTGCCACAGCGGCCCAGCCGCGTGACGCCAGGCATTTGAAGGTTAAGGTTGGGGACCCTCTATTGCTGGTAGAGCGGACCTCATATCTGGGCACTCAGGAGCCAATTGAGTTTGTCGTTGACCGACGCTTACCTGAGTTTAACTTTGCGGTGTGGCTGCGCCAGCCGTAGACTCTTCACCGGCTCGCTTGGCCCGTTCAGTTGCCTAATCGGCTCAGTGCCGCTTGCACTATCCGGCGTTCGGCAGCAAACGTCAACCGTGTTTGGGCCTCGTTGGCCGACATCCATAGTCCTTGATCAAAGGTCTTGCTCTCTATATCAATCGTTTTGGGCTGGGCTACCGGCATCAGGTAGAATACCACCTGCTTGTGGACTTGTTGGTTAGTATCCAGGTCAATGTACTGGTACTGTATCTCGCCCAGCCGCTCGCGAGGTCTGGCCGTTATGCCGGTTTCTTCCTCCACTTCCCGTGCCGCCGCCTCCCGTGGTGTTTCTCCGGGGCGTAGTTTTCCCTTGGGCAGGCGCCATTCGTCAGGACTACGTTGGTGCAGTACCACGGTATAGGCAGTGCCATTGACTACAGCAATCAATACTCCACCGGCTGAGCGCAATTGGTGCGTACTCATCAGGTATTCTTCTGACTGCGGCACGGTAGGATTACAATGACCGCCACCACGACGAAAGGGCTACAGCAACCAGGAGGAAAATGCCGGTTATTATTTTCCAGAGCGCCAGAAGGGCGAACCATATCTGGCCAATTTCGGCCTCAGACGCGCCCATTATGCTGGCTTCTGTTGACTTATCACTGTCCCGGCCAGCAACTATCTCACCTCTGATATCTTGCTAATACGCTCGGTTTCCACTACCTGTCCACATAATATCCCCACCGTATCGTCACCAGCGCACCTGGTTTCCCCCTGACTTTCCACCGACTATCTCCTGAACCATAAACACTTAGTCTGACTGGCCGAAGTCTAACAGGCTGACAGATCGCTCGGTTTGCCATTGGCCTATGACTTCATACGCTCTTACAATTAGTTGCACAACGGTTTCACTCAAGTTCGAATCCGCCCCATATAGAGTACCGGTCACCCTGTCAGCCGGAATGTCATTCAGCCACAGTACACCAGCGATACCCAGGCAGAGTCGGTAGGGTAGGATGCCGTGGTTGGCCACAAACTGGGCCGCCCGGGTCAATCGGCCATCGTCGGCGCGTATCATCCGCAAACTGCGGCGGATTCCCCGACTGATGACATCGGCGAAGTCGTGGCTTACTATCCGAGCGTATAAATCGCGGGCGAAGGTTTCATAACTTTCGGAGGAGAACCACCTTGGATATTCATCGACCAAAGCAGCACCGACTTCTTGCCACATCGCCCCCCGAGCGACGGCATCAATCTCCGGATCCTCACCCGCTTCATAGAAATAGCAATAACCCCTTAACTCCCCCAGCACGGCTATCAGAGCATGTATGCCATTGTGAGCAAAGAGTTTGCGCTTATCCCAGGCTTCAAACTCATCGGAAGATAAGTACTGCAGACCCGCTATATCGGGGCGTGGCTCAACGGTTGCACCGCCATCCACCGGCAGCAGATCATACTCCTCGCCGACGATAATAATATCGCTTTGCGGCGTTATAGCGGGTAAGTCGCAGTCGGCGGCAGTCAGGCGCTGGCACATTCGGGCTACTACGGTATTGACGAATCGCAGATTGTTGATCAATTGGGCGTTTTCGCCGAGCGCCTGTTGGGTAGCCTGGCGCAGGGCGGCGGCAGCATTACGATGATTTTCACAGCAAAATATATTCAAACGCGGGCGGCTAAATTGCGTGGCTTGCAATGTGTGGGCCAGGATCGAACCGAGCGTTGGGAGAGCGCCAGCGCCGGCGGCGGTGAATACTACCTGCGCCTCCGCCAAAGTTGCCGCGAGCCGCTCGCGGCCGGCGGTCTCTTCGGGATTGATCGCCTCAACGCCCTCTACTCGTACCGATTGTATGCCATCGCCCACTTTGGTGAATACGTAATTGCCATACCTATTCAGCGCCCTGACGACCTGCTGGTCAATATCCACAAATGCAGGCACGTATCCCGAGCGCGTCAATAATTCACCAAGGAAGCCCAAGCCTACGCCACCAGCTCCGAAGACAACTGCTTTCACTAATTATCCTCCTTTACACCATGGCCTGTCCCGATATCGCTCTGAAGCAAATTAACTCATAGCAGATTTCAACAGCATCGCCTGCAAATCCTCCTCGGCGATGACTTGACGCCTTGATGCCTTTCTGGTAGTATCATACACGTAGTGCTTAGGTAGCGGGCTTCTTGTAAGTCGTACCATTCCCGAAAGGGCGAGAAGTAGCCATGAACGGACAAGTCTTAGTGCTGAATCAAAATTATGAGCCGCTGAACATCTGCGCGTGGCAACGGGCCGTAACCTTAGTATATGTAGGTAAAGCGATGATGGTGGAGCACGACTCACAGGTGTTGCATTCGCCCACTGTGACTATGTCGATGCCCTCAGTGATCCGTATAGCCCGCCAGATTAAGCGGCCGCTGCCTCAGGTAAAGTTATCTCGTCAGAGTTTGCTGGCCCGCGACCGGCACACTTGCCAATATTGCGGTAAGAAGAGCAAGCATCTGACCGTAGATCACATCATACCGCGCGAGCGCGGTGGCGGCCACGACTGGGATAACTTAGTAGCCTGCTGCACGCAGTGCAACAACCGCAAGCGTAACCGCACCCCGCAGGAAGCGGGAATGTCGCTGATACGCCAACCTTCTCGTCCTCGCTTCATCCCCTATTTGAGTTTTGCTACTATGCGCCAGGCTCTCCGTAACGATGTGTGGCGGGACTACCTGGAGCCGTTCGCTCCTCATCTGGTGCCCGATTAGGCTGATTACCTCCATTGGTTGTCTACTGCATGGGGCTGGACCAATAATCGCTGCTTTGAGTAGGTCCCTGCAACTGTCACTGCTGGCCGGTAGTACTCACTGGCATTATTTGGTGCCAGCGTATTTCGTAGTTCCCACGCACGATGCGGGCCGGCCTCGGCCCGACTACAGTGGCACAGGCTTCCAGCCTGTGTCGGTGATGTTCCGGCAGCATGCCTGAGCCACTGACTGGGTATTGCGGGCCGGCCTCGCTCCGCTCGACCCGGCCCCTCCGACGGCATAACACAATCATACAGGAAGGCTTTCGAAGGGGCCTGTCGCGGGAGGCTTCGCGCGGCGAAGCTTTCAAGGCTGGCCCTAAAAGCATAGCCAATCTTCCGCTGATTTGCGCAACTAAGTACTATTAGCTCCACGGGCGCAGCTCTACACCTCATTACCGCGTAGGCGAGGTTCTCTAACCTCGCTACAAGGCCATTCTGCCGGGCCGGCCTCGGCCCGACTACAGTGGCACAGGCTTCCAGCCTGTGTCGGTGATGTTCCGGCAGCATGCCTGAGCCACTGACTGGGTATTGCGGGCCGGGCTCGCTGCGCTCGACACGGCCCCTCCGACGGCATAACACAATCGTACAGTAAGGTTTTCGCAGGGGCCTGTCGCGGGAGGCTTCGCAGAGCGAAGCTTTCAAGGCTGGCCCTCAAGGCTCCATGCCTGACCGATATTACTCAATGTTGTCTGCTGGCAAGGGAAGGAATATTGCGGCTTGGCGAAGAAAAAGTCACAAGCAAACTATCAACGAAGGGAGAGGTCAAACCAATGACTTTACTGCCTAAGGACACACCTGGTGATACCGACTGGTTTGTGCACGATCGCTTTGGGCTGTTCATCCACTGGGGAATATACGCCGCCGCGGCGCGGCATGAGTGGGTAAAGAAATATGAGGAGATAACTGACGAGGAGTATCAGAGATACTTTGATCACTTTGACCCTGATCTATATGACCCACGCGCGTGGGCACGACTGGCCAAGCAGGCGGGGATGAAGTATTTCGTAGTGACCACCAAACACCACGATGGATTCTGCCTGTGGGACACTCAACTGACCGATTACAAGGCCCCCAATACGGCCGCGGGTCGGGACTTGATTAAGCCGATGGTGCAAGCCTTCCGGGCCGAGGGGCTGAAGGTGGGTTTCTATCATTCGCTGATTGACTGGCATCATCCGGAGTTTCCCATTGATAGCGTCCATCCTCAGTGCAATGATGAGGAATTTCTGAAGGCCAACCAGGACCGTGATATGAGCAAATATGCCGAGTATCTGCACGGCCAGGTCCGCGAGTTGCTCACTAACTATGGGAAGATTGATGTTCTGTTCCCCGACTTCTCCTACTCGGGTAGGCCCGGTACGGAGTTGCTCGCGCCGGGCAAAGGCAAGGATGACTGGCAGGCGGAGAAGTTGATTGAGATGGTGCGGGAATTGCAGCCGGGCATTGTCATCAATGACCGTACCGAAATCCCGCAAGACTACGTTACGCCTGAGCAGATGCAGCCCCACGGCTGGGTAACGAGGGACGGCGAGCCGGTAATCTGGGAAGCCTGCCATACTTTCAGTGGCAGTTGGGGTTATCATCGGGATGAATATACCTGGAAGTCTCCGGAAATGCTAATCCAGATGCTCATAGACAGCGTGTCCAAGGGAGGCAACTTGCTGCTGAATGTGGGTCCCAATGGTCGCGGTGAGTTCGAGCCGCGAGCCGTGGCGCGGCTGGAGGCCGTCGGCGAATGGATGCGCCTGCACTCACGGGCCATCTATGGATGCACCCAGAGCGAGTTTGACGCGCCTCCGGACTGTCGTTACACTCAGAATGGAAAGCGGCTGTATCTGCATCTGTTCGCCTGGCCGTACCGCAATGTGTATTTGCCCGGATTAGGGGGCAAGATAGCATACGCGCAACTGCTCAACGATGCTTCCGAAATCAAAATGATTGACACTTCCAAGGTAGGGTCGGGTGGTGGGAAATGGCTGTCGTCTCTGGGGGCGGATACTGTTATCTTAGATTTACCGGTGCAAAAGCCGAATGTCATAGTACCGGTCGTAGAGTTGTTCCTGAAATAGGACGTGGCGTAGCGAGTGAAGCAAAGGGAATAGCATCAGACGTACACCCCCGATACCGGTCGGGGAAACAACTTGCCTAACGGCTGTTAAAAGGAGGTCTGTGAAATGTCAAAATTGCTAAGTATGCTGATATGTATGCTGGTGACGGTAGTGGGAGTTTGTTTGTGGACCATATCCAAGGATTCTGTTCAGGCCGGAGAGGCTGAAGGGTGGCAAGAGAGTCAGATCAAGCAAGGCGACGGTCAAGGCGGCTGGATACTCAAGCCGGCTCAGAAGCAAGTGCTCAAGGGCGGTGGTGGGTTCGGTCTAGCCCAGATGGACAACGGGGAAGTCGTCTGTATGGGCGTTCAGGGCAAGACCGAGGATGGGAAACAGATAACGGCTATTGCCTTCAGCAGCGATCGGGGCGAGACCTGGACTGACACTGAGCAGCTTGCCGGCATCACGGGCCGGCCTATGATGCTGGCGTATTTAGGCGGGGGTAACCTGACGTTTCAGGCCGATGGCATCCGCTACTTCAGCAGCGACTACGGACGGACCTGGCCCGAGCGCATGCCAGTGCCACCAGTCTCTGACGGCAGAAACATGTTCTGTGAGGGTAATCCGCTCGTGGATCGGGATGCGCAGGGGATAGTCACTCGGCTGGCCCAAACCGGGTCATGCTTTGGCGCGGCCGGCCATTGGGTACCCGAAGAGCCGATGGACGAGTTTATTCGCTGGTCGTACGATGGCGGACGTACCTGGACCGATGAAGCCCGGCCGGAGGGGTGGCGCTGGCAGGTTACATACAAGGGCAAGACCTATACTCGTAGTTGCGACGAAGGGGGACTGACTCGGGCCCAGAATGGCTGGCTGGTCGCGGCCTTGCGCACCGATATGCCGCCCCGATATTTCGGCGGGCCGCACAATGACCAACTCATGGGCACAGGTGCATCAATCTCTAAGGATGATGGGGAAACCTGGTCGCCGGTCAAGGTACTGTATGACGCCGGGCGCATGCACGCCACCCTGCTGACGATGCCTAACGGCGATATCGTGATGACTATGGTAGTCCGTCACGACATCCGCGGAGGCGAATTAGCCAGTAACCGCCGCGGTTGCGATGCCCTTATCAGTCATGATAATGGGTTGACCTGGAACTTGGACCGCAGCTACATCCTTGATGAGTTTGAGTTCTTTGATGAGCAGGATATCTACCCCAACGTATGCGGCCACCAATATTCAATCCTACTGGACGATGGCTTCATCCTGACCACCTATCTCAACTACCGCAAGGGGCCGATCTTAATCCGCTGGCGACCGTAGGGGCCGTCTTGAGATTAGGGCACAAACACATAAACTTTTATATATGCGTCCCACACTTGGCGCCGGGTGATCAGACTGCGCCAGTGTCTTTCGGTCGGGGTGAGCGGCATAAAGTGGAATACTTGCACGCGCCTGGCTCGACGACGGAGACGCTGGCGCAGGTGCTTAGTTAATTGACGGGGCCCAGCGGCTCCTCGGTCCCGGGCTATCAGCCATATCCGACGTTTGTTGCCGGGGAATTCATCTATGGGCCGCATCTGCTGGGGCTGCGTACCATCATCATAGTCAATCAATTGGGCGGAGCCCTGCCAGTAGCGGCAAAAGGTCACATCATAGTACTCAATTACGATGTCGCCGGGCTGGGAGTGCGACTCTACGAACGAGGCCACCTGGCGCCACGGGACGTTGTAGCCGGGATTGAGAAATTGCTGCCGAGTGCAGTGGTTATACAGGCCGTAGCAATCCCCCGCAAATATCACGCATATCAGCACCACCCCCAGCCCTCTTTGCCAAAGTCGAGCGGCCCCCTGGGCTATTAGGATGTAAGCAAAAGGGACGGCAAACAGGGCCAGGCTGCCTACACGGGGCAGGGGTTCAGAGGTAGCCACAGTGCTCAGAAGTAGGGCTACCAGGCCCACGGCTGCCGGCCAAGTGCCCAGTTTCAGCCAACGACCGGCCTGCTGTTCTCGGGCACTGGTGACCAACCCAATGGTTATCAGTATGGCTCCGCTGACAAACATCGGTATCGTTACATAAAATCGCCACGGCTCGGTCGTCTCGCCGATAATGGCCGAGTAGACGGGCAGGCTGAGTTTCGCAGCCAACCCATACAGAGTATCCTGTAAGTGACCGCTGGGAATAGCCTGGACTTGACGGCTGCTTGCAATAATATTGCCTACCCGTGGGGCTATCGCCACCAGGGGGATGACTGCCGCCACCAGCCAGCGGCCTACCTCTTGCCGACGGTCGCCCCGCACGGCCTGATACAACAGGTACAGATATGCCGGTATCAGTAGCAGCGAGGGGATATAATCAGTCCAAAGCAGGCCGGTCGCCGCTACCCCTAACAGTAGGTAATGACGCCATTTCCCTTTATCTGCTGCTAATAATAGCAGATAGGCTACTATGAGACTTACAGCCATAGTCATAGTGAAATAGCGGGCCATGCGCAGATAGAGGATAACCAGCGGCGAGAGGACAAACAGAGCCAGAGCCAATAAATCCGCCGGCGGCCTTAATAGCCGCCGGGCCAGGAGGTAGACGAATGCAAACGCAGCCAGCGCCCAGGGCACCGAGAAGCCACGCAGCGCCAGATCGCTGCCACCGAAGATGGCTTTCCAGTGGAGCAGAAGCCAATAGTAGCCCGGGGGATGGAATGCCTCGTAAATCTTGGTTGGCGCAGCAATATGGCCGACGGTGATGGCCTCATCAAGCCAGAATTCTCGGCCGGCCAGATTCACTGACACGAGAGCAACGAAGATCACAAATGCTGCCCCGACAACTAACCTGGAAAACCCGCAACTACGCACATATCTCTGGAGCCTGATTAGGATAGAATTGGTCATAGCGGGTTAGTCTAAGTCTGCCAGTCTGTCAGCAATGTCGCAATATTCTTCATTATCAGGCTGTATCTGTCGCGCTTGATTGATAGCCCGACGCGCCTCATGGTAGTCGCGCATTTGGCTGAGGGCTATGGCTAATTTGGCGTAGGCCTGGGCAAATTTGGGGGCTAACCGGGTTACCTCGGTAAACTGGTCGGCTGCGGCTGCTGGCTGACCGTCATACAGATAGGCAACGCCCAGAGAATAGCGCGCCGACGCATCGTCAGGGTCTTCGGCAATCTGGTTGCGGTGCTCGGCAATAAGGTCAACAATGGTCTGGGACCGGCCTGAGTGGGGCGAGGTGCGGGAGGCTCCACACACTCGGCAGAAATTGTCCTGGGGAGCCACTTCTGCTCCGCATTTGGGGCAGTTGGACATTGCGGGGCTCATCAAGGGTCAGTGCCTCTCGCTCTCGTAGCAATCGTGGACAGCCGTTCTAATATGAGGTCACAACCAGTTAGCAAGTAAGATGTAAGGCAGCGGCGGTGGGTTTTTGGTTGTGTAGTCTCTCGAATATCTGACAGGCCTGCTCGGTAGGGGCGATTTCACACTGGATGCGGTGAGCCTGTAGTGCCTGTACGGTCTCCGGTGGAACTTTCATCGCCCCAAACCTACCCGTACCGACTACCAGCACCTCCACATCAGCCGCAATGACCTCCTGAAGGTCCGCCACCGCCAGTCGGTGGCCTTCCTGGCGCCACCAATTATCAATGAGGCGGTCGGGCAGAATTATCAAATCCGAATTATACCGCTGCCCATTCACTACTATTCGGCCAAAATCGTACTCTGAGATCATCCTTATATACCTTCGCCCTGTCAACACGCGGGTCGGTGCACCAAATCGAATTCCCTACGCCAGTAGGAGCAGCATCCCTGCTGCGATTCTGTCGGGGCTAAGAAGCCCCTCCTATACTACAATAAGAGTGTCACACCACGAACGCTCCTACTACGTGGTATTCTATCCTCTCCTACAATGAATCATTGATATTACCCACCACCAATGGCGGAGGTTTTAATTGGCTGTTGCGAGATGCCAATCCGGTCGGGAGCGGATTTCTTAAGCAGGATATGCTTGCGCCACTGCTCGCTGCTTTGCGGAAAGTCTTCCCGCCAGTGAGCGCCCCGACTCTCCTGGCGATGGTTAGCGGCAGTGGCGATTAACCACGCCGTCTGACACATATTAGCTGCTTCCAGCTCGGGGATAGTGGGATTGAGGCGGCCTTGTATTTGCTGTTGCCACTGTGCCAACACCTCGCAGGCCTGCCGCAGGCCGTCGCCGTGGCGGATGATGCCCACCTGTTTCCACATAAGTTCGGGGATCTGCTGTTTGAGTTCCACGGGCCCCGCCGCTAACGGGGCAGTAGGCAGATTAGCAGCCTGCTGTTGTCGCTGGGAAGACAATGGTGGCACCGCGGCCATAGCCTGGGCACAGCGTTTCCCAAAGACCAGGCCGTCCAGTATGGAATTGGAAGCCAGTCGGTTGGCACCGTGTAGTCCGCAACTGGTACATTCCCCACAAGCAAACAGACGTGGAATTCCGGTATGGCCATGCAGATCCGTGGCAATGCCGCCCATCATATAGTGAGCCGCGGGGGTTATGGGAACGGGCCCGTTTTCGGGATGAAATCCGCGCCGGTGCAGTTCGGCGATGATGCCCGGGAACCGTTCATGCATTACCGTCTCGCCGAGGGGCGAGAAATCGAGATAGACTTGATGATTATTATCCGCCGCCATCTCGGTGAATACCGCCCGCGCCACTACATCGCGCGGGGCCAGTTCCTTCAGCCTATGATACTGCTGCATAAACGCCTCGCCCTGGGAATTAAGCAATAGAGCGCCCTCACCGCGCACGGCCTCAGAGATGAGATACTTCGGATAGCCGGCATCGGCCAACGCGGTAGGGTGAAACTGGACGAACTCCAAATCCTGCAAGGCTGCGCCCGCCCGGAATGCCAGGCCGACGCCATCGGCTGTAGCTACAGGCGGGTTAGTGGAGTACTTATACAGCCAGCCGCCACCTCCGGTCGCTACCAAAGTATGGTCGGCAACAAACCGACGCCGCTGGCCTTCGGGGGTAGTTACGGCTTCAACTCCGACACACTCGCCCTCAACAATCAGCAATTCAGCGGCCGCGGTCTCCTCGTATATTTGGATTTGGGGCAACTCGACTGCGCTGTCTGAGGCCACCCGCTGGACTTCTGCGCCCGTGGCATCCCCATGCGAGTGCAGGATGCGCCGGGTGCGATGGGCGGCTTCGCGGGTATAGTGCAGCCGACCATTCTGCCGGTCGAATTGGGCTCCTCGTCCTATTAGTTCCCGGACTACCTCTGGGCCTTCCCGAGTTAAGATATCTACCGCCGGTTCATCACACAGTCCGGCGCCGGCTTCCAAGGTGTCTTGCTTATGGAGCAGGGGGCTGTCGGTGTGGGGGAGGGCCACGGCAATGCCGCCCTGGGCATACTGGGTATTGCTTTCTCTTAGTTTGCTCTTAGTTATAACGGCCACTGGACCACTGGGCGCCAAGTGCAGTGCCGTCCAGAGGCCGGCAATACCCGAGCCAATTATAGCGAAACGGCACCTGACAACCTCCACCGCCTCATTGCTTGAACTGGTCGAGTCCCTCATTCATACTCCCCATTCGGTAACCTTCTAAATCTACAGTAACGTACAAGAATCCTATCCGCTTGAACCTCTCAATTAGATTACCTTGTAACGGGTTAGTGGTCAAGCGGGGTATCTGGTCAGGCGAGACTTCAATGCGAGCAATATCGCCATAATGGCGGACCCGAACTTGCTCGAAGCCTTGCTGGTGCAACCATTGCTCAGCGCCAGCCACTTGCGCCAACTTAGCGGGGGTAATTCTGTGGCCATAGGGCAACCGCGTTGCCAGGCAGGTTCGGGCCGGGGCGTCAGCGGTCTCCAGGCCCTGCTGTCGGGAGAGTTGGCGGATTTCTTGCTTGGTGAGGTCGGCCTCAATCAATGGCGTTCTGACGCCTAATTCTTCAGTAGCCCGCATGCCAGGACGGTAATCGCTCAGATCATCGCGTTGCGTCCCGTCTATCACATACTCCAGACCCCGGTCGTGGGCTATGTGCTGCAATTGGGTGAACAGTTCTCGCTTACACAAGTAACACCTGTCCGGCGGGTTACCCAGGAACTCAGGATTGTTCATTTGCCCGCCCGCAAAGACTATGTGCCCCACTCCCAGTTGTTGCGCAATTCGCTGGGCCTGCTCTAACTCGTCGGAAGGGTAGAGTTCAGAGTGGGCAGTGGCCGCCATCGCCTTCGGGCCCAGTACCTCGGCGGCCACTGCGAGTAGAAAACTGCTGTCCACGCCACCAGAATAGGCCACCAGCACACTGCCCATCTGCCGCAGAGCATTCTTCAATTGTTCCAGTTTGTCTTCAGTAGTCACTATCGCTAACAGTAGTATAACACAAGTAGGCGGCAATGTGAGAGTGGGTCCATATCACGGTTGCGCAGCCGTGGGCCGCCAGCCTAAGTCCATCTCGCGGCCAGCCCAGTGCGAATAGGGGATGAGGCCAGTGTCCCCACCAAGTGGAGAAGTCAGCCTCAGCATAAAATGCTGGCTGTCGTAGCGGGCCTGGGCCCCGGTGATATTGACTAAAGCCCACAGCGGTATCATTGGCGTATTCTGGTACAGTACGGGCGGCACTCGCAAGGTTACGGCCTGGCCATTCTTCTCGGCCTGTCGGCTGTCCAGGCGCAGTAGCAAATGACCAGCCAGCCCTGATATATGGACCATTTGTCGCTCCTTATCCCACTGGTAGGAGGCACCCAAGAGGGCCACAATAGGCTCCAGCGGAACTAACAGTTGACCTTCAGCCTCCAGAGGAGGCGCAGACAGTTCCACTGGCTCGCCGTCAATGACAACTGCCAGTTTCTCAGCAGCCGGCATTAGGCGGATAGTGTCTCCGGCGGTAGCCACAATGACTTCGCCCCGGAAAATCGGTTCCAGCCCACTTAGTTCGGACATAGTCACCAACTGGTAGCCCCGCTGCTGTAAGGCGGGCACCAGGCGGCGCACCGCATTCACTGTGCCCTGCCGCGGCCCGCCGCCGTCGTGCAACAGTATAACCGCCCCATCGTGCACCCGACTGAGGATGCGTTTGCATATCACCTCACTGCCTGGGTGCCGCCAATCGCTCGGATCTACCGACCACATAGCAATACGGCAGCCGGCGGCGTGGATGGCGGCCTCTACCCGGGCGTTCTTGGCTCCGTATGGAGGCCGAAACCACCGCACGGGAGCATAACCCTCCGTCAACGGCCTCAGTAGCTGGTGGCAGCGGTGCATATCCTGCTCAATAGCGCCAGTTGACAACTCAGTAAAGTCAGGATGTGCCCAACTATGGATACCAATCTCATGGCCTTCGCGCGCTGCGCGGCGCACCAAGTCGGGATACCGCTGGGCGAGATAGCCTATCACAAAGAACGTAGCCCGGGCCCTGTGGGCGGCTAATATATCCAGAATCTGCGGAGTGTACTGGGGAAGGGGGCCGTCGTCAAAGGTCAAGACCACCATCCCGCTGGCAGCGGGCTGACTGCGGTTCTGTACAACCGGAATTACCTGGGCTACCTCCAGCGTACCCACAAGACCGGTAATCTTGCCCCGCCGCGCTCGCCGCAGACCATGGAAATTAGACAAGTTGCGCGGCAAAGGCAGTGAATTTGAACGCCCATCTACGGCGTGGGCCGGCACCGAGGAGACCTTCTCAATTATTGGTTCCACCTTATCGCCGCCCGGGATGACGGCGATTATATCGCCTCCCTGCACCGGGCTGTCCGGGGCCATGGGCTGGCCATTACGCAGTATCAGGCCGCACTGCCCACCCCTGACTACCAAAACTTTGCCTCGGGCATCGCGCAGATGGCCCGGTTGTAGCGATATGCCCGCCGCTTGGGCACAATCGGCACCAGTATTGACGCGGTAACTGCTCAGTCGCTCACCATTGACATACAGATGATGGGGCCCGCTGGCGACAACCACACATATTATTAGCAGGACTAATAATATCAGTGCTGCCGCTGTGCGTCGGGCCGGACCAGAGCGGCTGGCGGCTGCTGATTTGTCACGTCTGGCTATGTCCAGTTGGTATATTGTCTATCGGGCCTTTCTTAGTTTGGATTGTTGGTTGTGATTAGGTAGCGGAAAGCATCGCACAGAGTCTGGATGACGAAACGCACCACACAGCCGACTCGCAAGGCTACTACCGCGAGAGTGTAGCCCGCTGGATTTATCTTACCCCAATAATGCTTGCGGTAGAACCGGAGGAAACTGCGGTGTGATTCAATAATCATTTGGCGGCGCACCTGGGAGGTAGAAGCACCATGGTAGTGAATCATCTCGGCGTCGGGTGTAAACCATATCTCCCAGC
>JALGUR010000106.1 GCA_029820565.1 Candidatus Zipacnadia bacterium | reverse complement strand
CGTATCATCCAATTAACCCACATGCTCCACCGCTTGTGCGGGCCCCCGTCAATTCCTTTGAGTTTCAGCCTTGCGACCGTACTCCCCAGGCGGGACACTTAACGCGTTAGCTTAGCAGCACTGAAGGGGTCGATCCTCCAACACCTAGTGTCCATCGTTTACGGCCAGGACTACCGGGGTATCTAATCCCGTTCGCTCCCCTGGCTTTCGCACCTTAGCGTCAGCAACGTTCCAGGCACCAGCCTTCGCCACCGGTGTTCCTCCTGATATATACGCATTCCACCGCTACACCAGGAATTCCGGTGCCCTCTCCCGTGCTCTAGTCAGGTAGTTCGATAAGCACTTCTCCGGTTGAGCCGGAGGCTTTCACCTATCGCTTACCCGACCGCCTACGTGCTCTGTACGCCCAGTAATTCCGGACAACGCTCGCCCCTTACGTTTTACCGCGGCTGCTGGCACGTAATTCCCGCAGGCCTTCATCACCCACGCGGCGTCGCTGCGTCAGGCTTTCGCCCATTGCGCAAGATTCCCTGATGCTAACTCCCGTAGGAGTCTGGACCATGTCTCAGTCCCAGTGTGACCGGTCATCCTCTCAGACCGGCTACCGATCGTCGCCTTGGTAGGCCGTTACCCTACCAACAAGCTAATCGGCCGCGGACCCCTCCCTCAGCGCCAGAGCCTTTAGATGTACCAACTTGTGTCGGTACATCACCATCGGGTATTAGTCCGCCTTTCGGCGGGTTGTCCCCGTCTGAGGGGCAGGTTATCCACGTGTTACTCACCCGTTTGCCGCTCTCCCCGGACCCAATCTTCCCGAAGGAATCATCAGTCCGGTTCTCGCGCGACTCGCATTCATTAAGCACGCCGCCAGCGTTCGTCCTGAGCCAGGATCAAACTCTCCATTGAAAATCTACATTCTCCAGTCCCGGGCTACTCACCCGGGTCGGAGGGTACTCCAATTGCAAGTATCCAGGCCCGACTTCACGCTATTTAGTTGTCAAGGATCGCTGCTTTCTCCCATCTTGTAGTTTAGTAGTATAACACTTATGACAACCTTTGTCAAGGGCTTTATCGGTTTTTGGGCGAAAAACTTTTACTGCTTGCCAATCCGACCTTCTTATCAAGAAAAGTATACTACTAATCTTCGCGCCTGTCAAGGCTACACACATATAAGACGCTTCTCACTCCAGGTTTGTTCGCCCGCACCCAACTGCTTTCAGCCGGAGATATGGCAGTCATTTGACACTCCATCCTTGCCTCAGTTGGCCCCCCCCGCTTGTCTGCTCCGGTGGTCTAAAGACAGCCGTCCGATCAGGCGGGCGACTGCCTCCCGGGTTCTATACAGCACCGCCGGGTCCTATGCGTAGGAAGTCAGGGAAGCGACCAAGTCATCGGAGACAGCCAGGAACGCGCCGCTTGCAGGCCACCGATTATTTACAGTTTTGCTTATACTCAGGAAGTCCTGTGCTCCCTAACTGCCCTCAAGCCATCAGAGCTCACTGATTTGCCGCGAGAAGTCCGTAGAAAGGCCGCAAAGCATTGATTTCCGAGTACAGCCAGCACGAGAAGGAATTCCTGGCAGGTCCGAAGAACAGACCAGCGTGGTGCGGGGCATATTGATTTAGCCAGCATTAACCATAAGGCTTGAGAAGGAGGTCAGTATGAAGCGATCGCAGGTCAACCAGATTATCCGAGGCGGGCTGGAGTTCTGCCGCCAAATGAACTTCCACCTGCCGCCGTTTGCTGTCTGGACGCCACAGCAGTGGCAAACTAAGGGCCATGAATACGACGAGATCAGAGACAATATGCTGGGCTGGGATGTAACTGACTACACCTCAGACAACTTTGCCGAAGTGGGCTTGCTGCTGTTCACCATTCGCAATGGCAATGATAGTCTGGAGAAGTACGAGAAGCCCTATTGCGAGAAACTACTGATTATCGGCGAAGGGCAGATCACTCCCTACCATTTCCATTACTCCAAAATGGAGGATATCATCAATCGCGGCGGCGGCCGGCTGATGATGCAAGTGTATAATTCTACTGATGACTACCAACTGGCCGATAGCCCAGTCCAAGTATGCGCCGACGGCCATACATATACCGTAGAGGCCGGCACTATCCTCAGCCTGGGCCCAGGCGAAAGTATTACTATCCCGCCCTATTTGTATCACCAGTTTTGGGCCGAGGAAGAGACGGTGCTGTGCATAGAAGTCTCCAAAGTCAACGATGACACTGTTGACAACCATTTCCTGGAAGAAGTTGGGCGCTTCCCCGAACTGACAGAGGATGAACCGGCCCAATATCTGCTGTGCAGCGAATATCCGCCGGCGCCGTGACAGTGGCAAAGGCAATGAAGGGCACGATAGAATGGATAATAATAGTTATTTGCTTAGCCGTGATTGTGGGGACGACGCACTGGACCAGGGTGCAAAAGCGCATAGCAGTCAGAGACAAGGACAATCTTGATGAAAAGGCGAGCACAGTGACCAGACAGCGCCGCATTATTTACAATGACGATGGTGGCGGGCAATATCCTCACGTCAACCCTCGAGCCGCAGAAGGGGCGGCGGGGTTTTTGTCGGCCCGCTTCCAGCCGTGCGTAGACACCCAAGTAGACAGTTACTTCTGGTGCGTGGGTGATGGCCAAACGCCGCCTTGGGGACAACCGACACCGGAAGCAATCGGCGACGCCAATCAGGTGATGATTGAGGCAGCACACGGAGCGGAGATGGAGATATTTGCCTCCCTGCGGATGAATGACGTCCACGACGCCGCTGAACCGGAACTTATCTATCCCCTGAAGAGAGAGCGGCCCGATTTGCTGCTGGGCCAAAGAGACCAGTATCCCCGCGGTAGCGGCCCAAAGGATTCAGTGATGCGCCGCTGCTGGGCCGGGCTTGACTACGCTAAGCCCGAGGTGCGCGATCACAAGTTCCAATTTATTGACGCGCTGTGCCGGCAATACGATTTTGATGGCCTGGAACTGGACTTCTTCCGCCACCCGATGTTCTTCAAGTATGGTGAGATTGAGCAGAACATAGACACAATGACTGACTTCGTGCGCCGAATTCGTCAGGACTTGGATAACATTGCCCGCACTCGCGGGCGACCCTATTTGCTCGCGGTGCACGTGCCAATTACCCCGGAATTGTCGCTAAGAATAGGCTTGGATGTCCAGCGATGGCTGGCCGACGGGCTTATTGACCTGCTGGTCGCCGGGGGAGGCTACTGCGCGGGCGAGGCCCCCTATGAGCAATTCATCGAATTGGGCCACCGCTACAAGGTGCCGGTCTACCCTTGCATCAATACCCATGCCCACAGTCTGTATACCAAGCAGCCTGACCAACTGTTCGTCCCCACGATCGTTGAACGAATGCGCGCCATGGCAAGCAATTTCTGGACTATGGGCGGCGATGGAGTGTACCTGTTCAATATGTTTGACGTCCGGGCGCGGGGAAACTACACGCCACCGGCCCATGCCGCCGATTGTTTCAATGAATTAGGCGACCCCGAGACCCTAACCGGGCTGGATAAACTCTATGGTACTGATGAGATGCCCTGGGCATTTCTGGGCTACGCCTACAACAGTTGGCCCAGTCAACTGCCGGCGCCGCTTAACTTGTCGGTGCCCATCAGGCTGCGCATCAGTGACCCGGTTGAGGCGGCGGCAGACAGCGGCCTGTTGAAGGAATTACTGGTGCGGGCGCGAGTCAGCGGTCTGGAGGAATCCGAGCGCGTAGCGCTTATGGTCAACGGTACTACGGTTCCGATCATCAATAGAATTGCGACCGATAACGAGGACGAGTACTGGTTCGAGGCACCTGCCGCCGCGCCGTCGCTGCAACAGGGCATAAATGAATTCGTAGTCAAGCCCTTTACTGGCGCCTGGGGCAAGCGCGAAACGATGGTCGAGGAGATTCAAGTGTGGGTACGGTACAAGTAACAAAGACGGCTACAATAAAGCCGCCTGCACGCTGATGCGCCGACCTGTTCCCTACAGCCAGTCTTCAACCACGTCAATCTTCTCCTCACCAGTGCCAACCTGGCGCAGGAACTCAGCAAATGCTGCGTGGAGCCGCGCGGCCTCCTCGGGATGCTCACCCAGGACGTTGTTCTGCTGTCGGGGATCGCGAGATAGATGATATAGCTCAGGCCGACGAGGTAGTTTACCGTGCATATGCAGGGTCCACTGGCTGTCTCGCACACTGGTAGGCCGCACATCATCCCACTCAGCGGACAGCGTTTCGGAACTGAAGGCATATTGGCGCGGCCACTGAGCCCCAGGATTGTGAATAACCTCGGCAAATGACTCCCCTTGCACGCGACTGGGTATCGGCACTTGCAGCAGTTCCAGCAATGTGGGCATAATATCGGGCGGTTGTACTAAGGCGTCGCGGCGCCCCGGCTTAATCCCGGGCACTCGTATCATCAGTGGAATGTGGGTCAGTTCATCGTACAGTGGCCAGGAGCCCCGCTGGTCGTCTTCGCTGCGATTGCTCTTGCCGGTCCGGTCGTGCTCGCCCAGATACGTCCCGTGGTCGGTGGTGAAGACTACGATGGTGTCCTTGTCCAGTTGCAGGTCCTCAATCTTACGCAGGATGTGGCCTATCCATTTGCTGACCAGGGTAACTTCCGCCGCATAGTGGGCGTGCAGGTTCTTCAGTTCAGCGTGTGAGTACACCGAGGCGTGGCCGTAGTTGGGATGCAGCATTGGCGGCCCGGTGTAGCCGGATTGGTACAACTCCACCAGGTATTCGGGCGGATTCCACGGCTCGTGAGGGTCAAAAAAATCTACCCACAGAAAGAACTTATCCCGTTTGTAATTTTCCTCCAACCACTTGCTGAC
This sequence comes from Candidatus Zipacnadia bacterium, assembly GCA_029820565.1. GTDB lineage: Bacteria > Armatimonadota > Zipacnadia > Zipacnadales > Zipacnadaceae > JALGTV01. The sequence goes on along the minus strand of JALGUR010000106.1, from coordinate 836 downwards.
ATGCCGCGCAGTGACGGCGCAGCACCGGTCTTCTTCCCAGGTCCACTCGCGGTTAATCCAGGCGTTGAGGTTGGCATACCCAAAAGCCTTAAAATAGCCGCCCGCGCCCCGCGCTTTCCCCCGAGGCACGACCTCAGGTATCGGGTAGTTAAACCTGGTGAATGGCACGTCGCCCTCCTGACCGCGATGCATATACCAACCCATAAAGCCCCGATACAAGTTCATGCGGACTAAGTGATAGGTATCGTAGATCATCTGCGTCCCATAGCCCGCTTCGGCTAATACCTCGGCCAGTGAGATGTCATTGGCAGTTAGTCCATCGCCGTCGCGACAGGCAAAAGTATAGCGTCCCGTGACCAGGTCGGTGCGGTGGACAGTGGTCGGGAAACTCGCCGTATAGCAGCGGTCAAAGGTCACTGACTCGCCCGTAAGCCTATCCAACTCTGGCGTTTTTATCCAGGAATTACCATTAGCACCGATGTGGTCGTAGCGGAATGTGTCGGAGACCATCAATATCAGGTTCATGCTGCTTACTCCTTTAGGCAGGCTTTGCGTCAGTAGGCGAGCCTACAGGCTGTATGATTTCGGCCGATATTCCTCTCACTGAGGCTTGAGTTAGAAAATTCCTCCGCAATCCACCAATTCCTGCTCTTCTCGCACACCCGATGCGGACGCGCTGAGCAGAATTGACCTGGCGAGCGAAAAGCGTTATCATAAACGCATTGGCTGATAGTCCTGTTAGCAACCGTGGAAGGAGTGGTTAGTATGAAGGCGCTGAGAGTCCTGCTAATATGTGTGGTTGGGGTAATAACTTCGGCCGCTTTCGCTGCGCCGTA
>JALGUR010000044.1 GCA_029820565.1 Candidatus Zipacnadia bacterium | reverse complement strand
AACTGGTCAACTTCATTCCCCATAACATCCGCGAAGGCTTCCACGCGCTTTATGCTCTGGTCAAATACCGCAATTCCGAGGAAGCCCGGGAGTTGGCTGAGGCCAATATCGCCGCCATTTTCGAGTATTGGGATGCCGTTGCGGGGTGGGATAAACAGCGGATTGACCGGTTGCTGGGCCCGGAGGCGCGGGAGTGGGACGGGCCCTTCGTCAGCGGTGTGGCCCGGGCGCTGGGGCCCCTGGTCAAATACTACCGCGCTACCGGCTACGGCCCAGCGCTGGAATTAGCCCTGGTGCTGAAGGAGAAGGCGGTCAGTGAGTGCTATCTGGCAGAGGGAGCCTACGACCGGGACAGATTAGGCCGCCATGCCCATTCAATAACTTGCGTGCTGTCCTCACTGGCTCAGTTGGCGGATTTGACACATGACTCTCCGCTGATGGACCGCGTTAAAGCATTTTATGACAATGGCCTGTGGGAAATGCGTGACGCGCTGGGCTGGGCTATTGAGGTCACGGATGCAGACGCCCATCCGGATCGGGGCGAGGTGAATACTACCGGCGACATTCTGGAGACGGCTCTGATTCTGGGCCGATGGGGATATGTGGACTACTACCACGACGCCGAACGGATTCTCCGGGGGCACCTGCTGCCCTCGCAAATACGGGATAACTCGTTCATAGATGATGCGGATATTGCCGACCGACATTTAGGCGCCTTCGGCTTCCCGGCGCCCTACGGGCACGAACCGGCGGGCTATGATTACATTAGCTTCAATATGGACATAGTTGGGGGCACAGTCGGCTCGTTGTGTGAGGCGTATCGGGAGGTGACGCGGCTCGACGAGGCAGGCCACTGGGTCAATTTGCTGTTTGATCACGAAACCGAGGCGATTAAGGTCGAGTCCCCATACACTGGCTCGGCATTGCGCATCACAGTAAAACAGCCTGCGCCGCTGTTCGTCCGTTTGCCTCCCTGGGTAGATTCAGCCACCCTTGTGCCGCAGGGAACCGATGAGACGCCACGTTTTAGCAATGGCTATCTGTTTATCGCTGAGCCACCTGTCGGACAACCGCTGACGGTGAAATTTCCCCTCGCTGAACAGCAAATAACCCTCAAGCACCGCACCCGCGACATCCGAGTGTGTCTGCACGGCGATGAAGTGACGGCGATGGACAACTTCGGCGCCGACCTGACCTTCTTTGACCCGATAGGCTAAGGCCCAGCATCTCGGTGCCGAGTGGCGCGGGACGGCTGGACAAGATCCTCGTGGTGAGTTACACTTAGTAGGAACTTACTTGGTTTTTCAGGCGTCTATATATATGGGATAATGCCATACACAATTGAGGACCAAATGACAGAAGCCGTACGACGGAGGTGAGGATAATGCGGTCTGAACAGAGCAAGGGGCGTTCAGTTATCGGCCGGGCAGTAGCGGTGGTGTTGATGACGGCCCTGGCGCTTGTTGCGATATCCGGCTGTGACGAGGACAGTATTGAGCGTCAGTTGGGGCGCAGCACGGCGGCCTCGGTGGAAAGCACCTACGGCGTTAATCATGACCCCCTACTTTGCGAGTGGATTACCCACGTCGGGCAGACGATGGTCAGTTTCTCCACCCGTCAGCAGATACCGTACACCTTTAAGGTTCTGGAGACTGACATAGTCAATGCCTTTGCCGGACCCTGGGGCCATGTCTATGTGACTGAGGGCCTGTTAGAGTTTGCCGAGACTGAGGATGAGATCTGGACGGTGGTAGGCCACGAGCTCGGGCACGTAGAACACCGCGACATAATCAAATCACTCAAACAGAGTCTTCTATTTGGCGTCGGGGCGAGCATAGTAGGCGGAGAGAGTCAGACACTGGGTGATATTGCTGGCATTGGCGCGGGCCTGCTGAGCCTGCGCTACAGTCGCAAGGACGAATACGCGGCTGATGACGAAGGCCGGTGGTTGTCTTATGCCGCCGGTCATGATCCTCACGACCAGATTCGCTTCTTTAACCGCTTGCAGAAGGAAAAAGAGCGGGGCTCGCCTTCTTATCTGGAAGTGGTACTCAGCACCCATCCCCCTACTGAGCGACGCATTGACCGCCAGCAGCAACAGCCAGAGTTAAACCCCAGCAACGTAGCGGCACTGCTGCACATCGGCCGGGGATATATGCGGCGAGCCCACTATGGCCAGGCAGTGAATTATTTGGAAAGTGCAGTAGACTTGGCTCCGGATTCCGTGCAGGCCCATACCGCGTTGGCTGATGCCCTGGCGGGTCGCGGGGAGCACGAGTTAGCCGCCCAGCACTATCAAATCGCGCTGAGCCACCAACATAGCGACAGATATGTGGCCCAGCGACTCAACCAAGCGCAGAATCCGGCGGTGATTAGCCTGGCCGCGGTGACGCCACAAGAGACCGCAGAGGCGCAGCAGTACTTGGATAAAGCCGGACTGATAGCCCTGCAGGCCAGTACCGCGGCCGTACAGGTCGAGACCTTCAGCCAGCAACTTGCCCGTCGGCTCGCTCCGGCTACTAATCGCAATAGACAGACTACCGACGAACTGCTGGGCCTGGCCGGTGGTGAGTCCGAGTTAGATGATTCAACCAATACTGTAGTGATAGCAGGCAATGCCGCCATAAGCAGAGCCGCGGATAGCGTGTACGCCGCCGAGCAGATAAGGGGTCTGGTGGCTAAGATGGGCCCGCGGGTGAAACAGACCGGAGCCGAGGCCCACAATTGCATGGAAAGGCTGGCCGCTGGCCAGGGCTACAGCGGACAGGGCGTAATTGTCCGACGCAGCCTCACAGAGTTGGAGACCGCTCTGAGCGAACTACAGCACGCTCGGGAGCAGGCCCTGGGTTCGGTGGGGATGATCCAGCAGGCTCAGAACTCGGCGGCCGACACGCTGGAAACGGTTCGCAAGATTATGCACTGCGATGAAGATGACGAAGATATGAAAAGGCTACTGATTAGCCAGGCGCGGCTGTTGTCGGCCGCCACCGATAGCCAGGCCGAGAAGGCGCTGGCGGCGGTGAAAAAGGCCAAGAAGCCAGCGGCCAAGGCACAACTGCGCACGTTGGTAAGCGAACTCAACTTGGTGGGGCTGAAAGCAGATGCCACCCAAATACCGGCCCTGGATAAACTGGTGGCCTACTATACTATGGGGCAGGCCGCCGAGGTGTCACGGCTGCGAGAAGAGGGCTTTGGCTATGGAGACACGGCCCTGGTCCTGGCCGGGGCCAAGAGTGCGCGGCAGGCCCCGAGCAGCCTGGCCAAAGATGTCAGTCTGGGGCGCAGCCTGGTAGACCAAGTCAGTGCGGTTACTGATTCAAGCTACGGCGCCCGAGTACTGCTGCGCTTTCTGGCCGGAGCTATGGAGCAAGAAGTTGAGGCCGCGGATTGATGGAGGGAGTTAGGCGAGATTCGCACCCCCCTTGTTCCCCCCGCCAGCGGGGGGATTATGAGGGGTGTCCTCTATAACGGAGAGAGGATGAAATGCGGGGGAGTATACGATAAAAAATAGTGCCGCCTGCCGGAATTATCCGGCAGGCGGCTTTTACCTGATAGGCGGAGGGAGCGGAATGCCGCCGCGAACGGCTCAGGTGGACCGCGGTGGCGGGTACGAAAACTAATTGGCCTGCCCGGCGCCGAGCCGGTTCTCAACCTGCGTCCAGCGCGGCTCCGGTACGGCCAAATCATCAAATGCTGCAGTTGACCTGGTTTGCGCACGATGAGCACTTACAAGCGCGCGTTGCGCCCATTGGTGGCAGACCTGTTTGCAGGTGGCTTTCGGGCTTGAGCGCGCCTGACCGTGTGGCGAAGTGAATAGCAATTGCTTGTCGCAGCGCAAATGGTTATAAATAATCATAGCCGGGCTGGGACCGCTGTACTGGGCAAGGTAGGGCATAACGATTAGGGTGGGCGCGTCTATCTCCCCGGCAAAGTTGATGATGTCAAAGTAACTGGTGCTGCGGCGCATAGCCTGTCGCCACTGCGGGTACTCATCGGCGTAACTGGCCAAAGCGCCGGCCACCTGTGGTGATTGCGGGATTAGGCCGCTGGGCGGGTAGTGATACGCGGGCCAGGGGTCATAGGCGATTACAAACGAAACCTTCTCGGGCATCAAGGCCGCCAGAGCCAGGGCTATACCCCCGCCCACGCCCTCACCGATGATGCCTACGCGATCAGCCAACACTTCGGGCTGACTGAGCAGCACTTCTGCCGCCCGCGCGGCATCCATAATTGCCTCGGCTAATATATAAGCCTGACGGTCGGGTAGGCCCTGGGGATTCCACTGCTGCTCCTGGTCGGCGGGATACCAGTTGATGCAAAGATGGCCATAGCCGTCCTGCCATGATAAGTGCCGTTGGCGATTGCCCTTCTCCACAATATGCAGGATGGCGGCGGTCACAGTGCCGCCCGTAGGAACCGAAATTGCGCCGGGGCACCAGCGGCCGCTGTGGCCCTGGAACTGTAGTTCATGGCTCTCGTCATTACGCGTGACCTGGGCCGGCCATTTAGCCATTTGAGTTAAGACTGCTTCCCAGAACTGGTGGAAATCGGCTCTGCTGGTCAGCGCTGAGTGGTACTGGCCGGAGAATACAAGTCCGTCTGGACTCGGCTGGGCTGGTATTTGGTTGGTAAAGCCTAAAATTACGAGTACACTCAGAAAGATGCTCCATTGATTTTTGAGATAGCACACTGGTCTCTCGCTCCGCCATGGCGCTCCCTCCGCGCCTGCAAGTTCTTAATCGGCGCGCCATTGTCAGACTTGAGAGGCTCAGCGCAACGCTCCCGTTACCGCACAGGCAACAGACGGTAAAAGGTGCTTATGCAGTGACTACAGCGGGGGGTCAAGGTGGGGTTAACGGTGCAGATAGCGGCGGTTCAGCGACCTCATCACAGGCGGGCAGAAGGTGCTTTGCACGTTGGCCCGTACATAAGGTCGGCTTCACGCATAAAACTTCCTCAGCGCAGGCGGGACCTGGCAGTAGCGCCCATAGAGGGCGTCGTAGGTGTCGGTCGCAGGGGAAGGCTTGAAGGTGGCTTCGTCGCGTTCCACAGCGCCGAGGGCCTCGTTCAGTGAAGAGAATACACCTGCGCCTACGAAAGCGAACAACGCTGCGCCCAGGACCGTGGCTTCGCGCTGGGCGATGGTGATTACGGGTAAGCCGGTGACATCGGCGCGAATCTGGTTCCACAACTCATTGCGCGAGCCGCCCCCTACCACGCGCAGACCTTGGGCCTGAAAGCCGACCGCCTCCTGGAGCGTCTCCAGGGCGCTGCGCATCTGGAAACTGAGCCCCTCCAGGCCGGCGCGGTAGATGTGGGGGCCAGAAGTCTGCAGGTTGAGACCCAGGATGGTGCCCTGAGTATTGAACCGCTTGGTGGGACCGGTGTCAGGTACAAAGGACGGTATTAGCGTAACGCCATTGCTACCTGGCGGGATTTGCTGCGCCGCCCTTATCATCTTCTGATAAGCCTGCTGACGGTCACCGGCGGTGGCGAAGAACTGCTCCCGTATCCATTCCAAGACGGCGCTGCCCATCATCAGCAGTTGCGGGTCCCACCAGCCGGCCACCGCATCACACTCAAACAACACACCCTCCTGGAATCCTAACTGGTTAGGCGCGAACTTATCCACGCGCACCATCAGTATTTCCCAGGTGCCGCTGCTCAGGATAGCCTCGTTGGGGCCAGCAGCTGACCCGATAGCAGCGAATTGGGTATCATGGCCCGCGGCCACTACCGGAATGCCTGGCGGGAGACCGGTCTGCTCCGCCGCTGCCGAGGTCACTTGGCCTATAACTTGCCCCGGCTCAAGCCATCGGGGGAAAAAGTCGGCGTCCAGCCGTGCGAAGGATAACATCTGCGGTGACCAGTCGCGCCGGCCCACGTCCATCGCCATCATTGTGCCGCCGCTGGTCGGCTCAAGGGAAGACTGGCCCGACAGTTTCATGCTCAACAGTCCGGGCATCATCAGCCAATAGTCGGCTTCCTCCAGGGCCTGGGGAACATTCTCGCGCAGCCACATAAGCCGCAGGACGGTATTAAAGGAGATAATCTGGTAGCCGGTAAGGGTGAATATCTCCTCGGCGGTCATCTGCTGGGTGATATCACGGGCCAGTGGCTCGGTGCGCTCGTCCTGCCAACAGATGACCGGATAGGTGAGGGTGCCGTCAGCGCGTACCGGCGCGCCGTCAGCGCCAAAGGTGGTCACGGTGACGGCCTTAATACGGTCGGCATCAATTTGTCCGCAAACCTGCTGGCAGGCGTCGGCCAGTTTGCCCCATACACCCTCCAGATCCCATATACGCCATCCTTGGCTTCCGGCATCTGGCGGGATAACCGGTGCGTTAGGATGACTGGTCAACTCTACAATCTGCCCGCGGTAATCAACGGCAACTACTGCCGCATTAGTGGAGCCGCAGTCAAAGATTATCGCGACATCGTCAGCCATGTATCTATCCCCCCTGTCTCTGCAATATTCATCGCCGACTTGCTGAATCCTCCTGACGGCGAAGCCCTTTGCCCAGGTTTGCCGTACATAAGGCAGGGCTTGGGGAAGGTGAAATACCAGCGGGCGCGGAAATCAACTCTGGATAGACCGTCTTAACTCTTAACGGGCAATTGCATAGGAGTTTCTCAATCCCACTGAGGTGAAAATATGAGGGTAAACGTTGAGGCCAATAGGGCTCTACAATTTCGTACTTTGTCTGTGGATGATGTCCAGCGCATTTACCTGGCCGCGCTGCAAATCTTAGCTGACATCGGGGTGTTAATCCAGGAGCCGACGGCCCGCGAACTACTGGCGGACCACGGCGCCCAGGTGACGGATGAACGGATACGGATCCCCGAGTATATGGTAAAGCGAGCAATTGCGACCGCCCCGCCACGCTTCACCGTCCACGCTCGCGACCCGGAAAAGTCGCTGTTTATTCAGCCCAACCGGGTGTACTACGGCCCGGGGCCGACCTGTCCTAATTTTATAGACCCTGAAACTGGACAGCGTCGGCCCTACGTTATGGACGATGCCATCGCCGTGGCTAAGGCCTGTGACGCGCTGGACAATATTGACTTTGTGCAGTCATTGGGCTCTATCAGTGATGCGCCGAGCGGGCTTGCGGATATCTATGAGTTCGCCGTGCTGGCCCAGAATACGGTCAAGCCCATTGTGGCCTGGTCCTTTGGTCAGGAGGGCTGCGCGGACATTCATCAGATGGCGGTGGCTATGGCGGGCGGCGAAGAGGCATTCGCCCAGAGGTCCAACTACATCTTCTATGCCGAGCCGATGTCACCGCTGAACAGCGGCCAGGAGGCGATGCAGAAGTTGATGTACTGTGCTGAACACCGGATTCCCCTGGTCTACACGCCCTGCCCCATCGGCGGCGCTACTGCCTCCGCCACTTTCGCGGGCATACTGGCCCAGGCGCTGGCTGAGTCTCTGCACGGATTAGTAGTGGCCCAACTCATCTCCCCGGGCACCCCGTTCATCATGGGTGGGGTTGTGTCCATAATGGATATGCGCGAGAAGGTATTGGCCTATGGTGCCCCGGAGCTTTCCCTGCTTAGCGCTGGCCTTACCGAAGTGGCGCGGTTTTTGGGCCTACCAATGTGGTCAACTGCGGGCTGCACCGACGCGAAGACCGTTGACGAGCAGGCAGCCACTGAGGCGGCTATCTCCCTGGCGATGGCTGCTTTGTCCGGCGCTAACCTGGTTCATGATGTCGGCTACACCGACTCGGCGCTGACCGGCTCGCTGACGATGTTAGTGATGTGCGATGAGATCATCAGTATGATCAAGCGCACAGTCGGCGGCCTGGAGGTGAATGCCGAGACTCTGGCAGTGGAGGTCATTGATGCGGTAGGCCCAGGCGGCAAATTCATCGGCGAAGACCACACGGTCAAGCTGTTCCGCCGCGAATGTTACTTTCCCAAACTGGCGGATCGCAGCAATGTAGAGAATTGGACCGCCCGCGGGGCTACCACAATGGGGCAACGCGCTGAGGAGCAGGCCAGGCAGATTCTGACTACGCACCAACCGACGCCTTTGCCGGCGGAGACTAAAGCGCAATTTGACGAGGTGCTTGCAGCAGCCGTCGCTCGCGCCGAAGAGAGGAGCCAGTAAATGTTAGCCAACCAATTAGTCAACCAGACGACGACTTTCCGCGTCCTCACCGACGACCAGATTGAGCTTATCTATGGGGCGGCTTTGGAGATATTGGCACGAACTGGAGTTAAGGTATATGACGACGAAGGGCTGGCACTGTTGGCGGCGGCCGGGGCCGAAATCCGCGATGAGAACTGGGCCCGAATTCCATCATCTGCTGTGAAGGAGGCCGTGGCCTTGTGTCCCCGCTCTATCCGCATCGTCGGCCGCGACCCGGAGCAGATTTGCCTACTGGAAAAAGACCGTATCTACTTTGGCGGTGTATCCGACTGCCCCTTTGTCTACGACCGCGCCACCGGCGAGCGTCGTCCCTACACCTACGCCGATGTACGCGACGCGGCGCGGGTGGCCGATGCTCTGGACAATATGGGATTCCACATGTCTCTGGGCCTCACCCAGGACGTGCCCCGTATGACCTATGATCGCCACCAGTTCCTGGCAATGTTGGAGGGCACGGGCAAGCCTATTGTCCAGACCGCGATAGACCGCGAGGGGCTGGCCGACCAGTACGAAATGGCCTGTGTTCTTCGGGGGGGCAGCGCCGCTTTTGAGCAGTCCCCGCTGCTGACCCTGTACGCCGAGCCTACCTCTCCGCTGACTCACACTAAGGATGCCACCCAGAAGTTGCTGTTCGCCGCCGAGAAGCGCATCCCGTGTGTGTACACCTCCTGCCCTATCGGCGGGGCAACCGGGCCCATTACTGGTGCCGGCATCATTGCCCTGGCTGTGGCCGAGACCCTCAGCGGGGTAGTCATGGCCCAACAGAAAGCCCCGGGAGCACCCATTATCGGCGGGGGAGTCACTTCCATTATGGATATGCGGGATATGGTGCTGTCCTACGGCGCTCCCGAACTGCACCTGTATTCGGCTGCTCTCACTGATGTGGTCAAATGGCTGGGCCTGCCTATGTTCTCCACTGCCGGCTGCAGCGACTCCAAGATTATTGACCAGCAGGCCGCGATTGAGGCCGCCCTGTCTACGCTGTTCGCGGCGCTGTCTGGCGCCAACCTGATCCACGACGTCGGCATTCTGGAGATGGCTCTGGTCGGCTCCTACGAGATGCTGGTCCTGACCGATGAGATTATAGGAATGGTCAAGCAGATCCTCGGCGGCATCCGCGTAGATGAAGAGACCCTGGCCCTTGACACCATTTGCGAAGTCGGTCCGGGCGGCCAGTTCATTACCTCGCAGAACACGCTGGACAACTTCGGCAACTTCTGGGAACCGACTATGATGGTGCGCCAGCGCTTCGAGAAGTGGGTAGCCGAAGGCTCCCGGACTATGGGTGAGCGGGTCACAGACCGCGTTGACCATCACCTCCAGAGCCACGAGCCAACGCCCATTCCCGACGACCAAATGGCCGAACTGAGGAAGATCGTAGCCGCGGCCGACGCGGTGTATACCTAAGTCTCAATAGCACCAGACAGTATCTCGCCGGAGGCGAATAAACGTTGTGCGGAGGGAGGATTATTTGCGCTGCCGGCGAAACAACAGATTGCAGGAGTAAGTTGGTAGATAGCGAGTGGCTGGGGGCCAACTAACCATGCTGGATGAGCGGGTCAGAAAGTTCATTAAGGAAACGGTCCAATCGATAGTCGGGCTGGATATAGTGCTACATTTCCAGGCCAACCCCAAGACGTTTGATACTGCTGGTGGCCTGGCGCTGCGCCTGCGTAAAGAGGTAGAAGATATCAAGCCGGCTCTGGCTCGTCTGGTTGACGGCGGCATCTTGGAGGTTCACATCCGCGGCGATGGACGATACCGGTGTTATTCGCTGGTGCGCGAGCCAGCGGTTTGGAACCTGCTGTGTATGGTCAGTGAGACATATATTGATGACGCCCACACCCGCGGGGAAATTGTGCGGATGCTGATTAGGCAACGCGATTAGGAGCACGTCGCCCACCCGGCTACAGGCACTACCCACCGATCCGCCGCCGCCAAACAAGCAGGATCATCGTTGGCCTTACTGCTCTTCGGCAGTTGTCTGGCTTTCCGCTATTGTGAAGAAGTTTTGGAGTATCTGGCGGCCGTGGGGGTAGTAGTCGGTATAGACTTCGGGATGAAACTGGACTCCGTAGATCGGTTTGTCGCGGTGGCGGATGGCCTGGAGGCGGCAGTTGTCGTTGGTAGCCAACAGGATGAAATTATCGGGCAACTGCTTGACCTCGCAATAGTGGCTCTGGCGGATATAGATAGTTTCGGGCAGGCCGGAGAATAACGGGTCGTGCTGGACAGTCCGCACCGGTTGCATACCAGTCTCTACAAACCAGCCCGGATGGTATTCATAGTTCCAATCAGGCTCACCCGGCTGCAACTTCCGCATCGGCTTATCGATCAGAGTCTGGACCTGGCGGAAATCCTCATTGAAGGCATGACCGATCAGTTGGTGTCCGCCACACGCACCTAATACCGGTAGTTCAGTATGGTGGAGGACGTCATAGATTCCGTACAGGTCGGGCAAGTCAATTTCGTCCCAGCCATAGCCGAACCCGCTGATAAAGATGGCACGGAATGGGTAGTGGTTGACAAACTCGGGCGTAACCTGCGGGCAGCGGGTAATCAGGCAGGGCCAGCCGGAAATCTCTTCAAAGCGTAATTTGGCCTTAAAGTAGGATTCGGCAGCTCGCGTCAGGTAATCTTCTCCAGACTTGGCCATCGCCACGAATAGTATCATTGTGACTCGCTCCCCTCAACGGGCAAGGCCACGTAGCGTTTATTGCCCTCCTGGGGGACTTGCCAAACTATCTGTATCTCGCTTCATAACGGCCTCCGCCTTTCAGGCATTGGCTGATAATAACTTGGCCCTTCTGATGGGATTTTTGCCTTTCAAATGACTCAGGGGGCATCATAGAACCAGTCCAGCGGCAGGACGCGGATTTTCATAGCGCTGACCAGGTCGTGGGCGACACCTTTGCAGTTCGCATAGGCAATGATAACTTCGTCGCCGTGGAAGGCAATGGTGGCATAGTCGGACAGGCCCCGGTCTACCGGCAGGTCCCCCACATCGTCCAGGCTGCGGCAGATGATTAACAGTTCTTCCGGCTCAATTCTGTCGGCCTCCGACATGCGGCCGTGGCGCTCAATGGTGCGAAAATGCTGCCAGGTCTGACCATCGGAGGTAGTGGCGGCGGAGAGCCGGCCCCGCTGCTTGCCCTGACGTATTTCATCGGGACTGACCTGATTCCAGACACAGAGCAAATCCCCAGTCTGCGGAATTTTCTTCAGGGCGCAGGGGGCGTAGGAACTCGCCAAAGGCGAGGGCTCCGGCAGTGACCAGTGCTCACCCTCATCTTCGCTGAAGGACTGCAGCAGGCGGCCGATAGTGCTGCGCATTAGCATAAGCAACCGCCCGTCCTTCAGTTGTTCAAGGCCCGGCTCATCTGTAGACACGAAATTACCCCAGCCGCGGTACAGCCAGCCGATCACGTTCCCCTCACAGCGCGACCAGGTCTGGCCTTCGTCGTCCGAGTAGTAAACGTAAGTTATATCAAACTCGGGCCAGTGCCCATGGCCCTCGATCCCAACTTTCTCGCCCTTCCACCAGGCCTCGCCGAGCTGTATGGTGTCGTGGATGTGCTGCCCGGCGTTATAGCACATACGCAGCGGCAGCAGCAGCCGCCCACTGGCGGTAACCCGCATAGGCTCACCGACGTAAGGGCGGCCCAGTTCGCCCGTCGGATTGATACGGATATCTTCCGACCAGGTCTTGCCTTCATCCTCGGACAGTCGCCACCAGAGCCGATTATAGAGATGGCCTCCGGGGGCAAGGCCAGATTCACCCCACTGCATCCCAATCCGACCGGACGGCAGCCGCAGCCAGCCACCAGCAACCCGCGCCTCCCGATCCGACTCCATAGGCTGGTACAGGTCCTCTACCTTGCGATACTCACCCCAAGTGCGGCCGCCGTCCCCCGACACTGCTCTATTGAACACCCAATCCAGGCACTCCAGCGCCCCGTCCTCTCTTTCAATGATGGACATCCCCAGTTGCAGGACGATGTCAATAGCCACATGCCCCTCGGTGAGTATATCTGGCAGCAGTATCTTTTCCTTCTCTTCTTTGCTAAGGATCGGATTCAGGTTGGGTGCGGCCCGATGTTCGGCCACGTCCATCGTGCTAATTTGCTCTTCCTCGTCTTGTCCTTCTCTCTCGTCTGCCATCTTCTGCCTCCTGAGGTGTCAATTCGCAAGCATTACTAATCTTCTTCTGCGGCTTCGTAACTCACCAAGACATTGGTGCGGATCATGCGGAAGGAGTAATGGATGTCGCCCTGGCCTTTGTCCCCAAGCCAGCCGTAGGTGAGCGATCCACCCATGATGCGCACTGTATGGGATGCGGGGATCTCGAAGATAGCGCAGCTCATCCCGGTGTTAGGCACGTTGGCGCCGGTGACACCTGTGAAGACGTTTTTCTCCGCGAAATCAGTCTGGTGACAATACGGCCAGTTCTCGACAAAGTGCTGGGGCAGGGGTGGGCCGCCGTGCGTGTTGGGCTTTATCCAGCAATCTCCACGCACATGTGTCCCCCACAAGCCCTCAATACGGAAGCGCAGTGGCATCAGTTCCACCACCTCTTCGGGCCGCCGGAACCCCTCACACGCATCGGCCTCCAGGCACACATATCCGGGGGGCGTACACGCGCTGCCTATGACCACCACCCGCACAATGGGGTCTTCCTCAGTTAGCTCCAGGTAATCTGCTGGCTCGCCGTCGGCCTCGGATCGTCCGATAACTGTATTGACGGGATTCATCTCCAAACCCGAGTTGGACGGGTCTTCGCAGTAGGCGTGATGAGTTATGTTCCGGTAGTTAAAGGGGAAATGATACTCCCTCGTCTTGGTGGTGTACTCTATCACGTGCTGCTCGGGATCCGCAAATGGCCTTACCCCTCGTTCCTCCATTGGCGGGACCGGCTGGCCCTGCTCCCGCGACTGCCTCGCCAACTCCCTGAGTCTCTCAAAATGCTCTCGGCGATCTTCAAAACCGTCTTTTCTGTTTGACATATAAGGTCCTCCATTTCATAGTCTGGGTCTGATTCGTATCAAGTAGGTGCGGCTGGTGGGTCACCCTCACGATTCCCTATTTCACCCATAACAACCGGTAGTTCAACGGCGGCACTTCAACGGTGATATTCGGGCCGGCGGGGAGCACTGGTTCCTTAGTGTAGGCATCCACAACTGTCAAAGGCTGCTCGCCCTGCAACCGCGACCAGTTTATGCGCAAAGTCGGCGTCTGGGCCTCGCGGGTTACGTTGTAGATAACCACCAGTCCGCCACCGTCTGGCTTGCGGTAGGCGCTGGCCTTGATGGCGTCGGTCTGGCCGCCAATAAGCCAGGCATTATCCCAGTAGCCGTAGAACTTCGCGTCATCTATGCCGAACTCATTTAACACACCATAGTACTGCTCGGTCGCCTCGCTGTTCATCCCGCAGATGGGCCAGAAGCCAAAGTCGTGCAGCAGCCCCAGGCCAAAGAGATGATGGGACTTTTCAATAGTGACCTGGGAAGGCTTACCATTATCCTGAAACTTCACGACATCTTTATCTTCCAGGATCGCGCCATACCACTGGGGCAGGAACCAGGGAAGTCCACCGTGGGCCTGCGCGCGAAAGGCCGCGCGCAGTTGGTCAAGGGGCAGCACCTCCAGGTAGTTATCGCGCAAGGGGCCGCGCCAGTTGTGCTCGCCATTGAGCCAAACATCGCAGAACGACAGGATAGGGGCGTGGACGGCCTGGGAGTCGTGCCCGACAATCACTGAGTCGGAATTGAAGCCCTTGAACATAGTGTAGACGCGTTTCCATATCTCGCGCACGGCACAGACGGGAAAGAGCGTAGGATACTCCTTGCCATCGCGTACGTAGCCCAACCCGTACTCCGGGGCAAAGACCGTGCCGTAAACGCCGGCAAAATCAACATAAAGGCCATCATGTCCATATTCTTTGACCAACTCGCGGTGCTTCCAGACCATAAAATCTATCCAACTGGGTACGGCGCGCACCGCCTCGTAACTCAGTGGTCTGGACAGGTCAGCAAGCCCCATCAACGGATTAGCCCACTCCCGTCGGTAGAAGGCACACTCGGGCATCTCCGGCGGCATCGTAACGAACAGGCTGTACGGCAGCACCTTGGTGCCCTCCTCGTGCTTGGCCTGGACATAGCCCCGATACCAGTCTGTGCTCTTCAACACGGGAAACGAAAAATACTTGAACTTCGCCTCATGAGGCCAGGGACTCGCCACACATAGCCTGCCATTGTGCGGGGCATCTGATTTGTCTGGGCTCCGACACAGATCCCGCCAGGTCCGCCAGTCCTTGGGCAGCGGCTTGGTCGGCGTAGCCATAAGGATCCACCGCAGTTTCCAGGGCTCGGTAATCTTCTGCCGCTCTCCCAGAAAACGGTAAACAACCGAAATGTCCCCGTTGGCTTCCCGCACAATACTGAACGCGTCGTCGGCCCGGTTGATCATTGCACCGGCGTGTTCAGTGGCTCCACACAGGCCAAAGTCGTCGGTGCCCAGCCACCAGTACCGCCCGTAGCCCGACTTCCACAGTACTCCCTCGCCTTCGGCCAGCAGCCCGCGGGTGCTGTAGCTTTTGTATATCAGGGTGGCATACTGCTTTCTGATGGGCACGCGCAGCTCCATCAGTTCCGCTTCGGCCTCGGCAGCCGGAGTAAGTTCGAAATCGAAGAGCATGAACCCATCAAACTCGGCCGCGGCCCGCCAGGTCATCTTGCCCAGCGTCGAGGTAGACGTCCCGGCGCGCACCACCTTCGCTGCTGTCTTGCTGCTAACACTGCCTGTCGTATCGCTCCAGGCAACTTCCTTGCCATCTTGCACACAGCGCAGCGTCACCGGCCCGGCCAGGATTGAGCGTCCTTGGTTGACTATCTTCTCGGGCAACCCGAAGGCTCCCAGTGTGTACTGACGGCCCCAGACGCTCACGTTGTTGCCTGCCACTTGTACGGGTGTCCACGGCGGCGGCGGCGTATCACTGACCCCGACCTTCTCCGTGAGCCACACCGGTGGGCCGGGCACGACCAGTTTCGCCTTTACCGTAGCCCTTGGCTGGCCGTCCTTCGTCGTCAGTTCGGCAATCACTTCAAATGCGCCTGCCCGGCAAAGTCTCCGCTGCGGTCCCCGCTGTCTATCTCGACTACCAGCGTTTTGTTTGCGGGATCGGGCACTACCTTAGCCGTCGGCTCGGCGAAGGTGGTGGGGATATCGGTTCCCGGCTGGCGGTCTTTGGCGTGTACGTTAGCCCACCAGGCCTCCTCAAAGGTCAAGGCCCGGTCGTAAATATAGACCTCATCAATAAGCGTATGGGCCTGGCGGCCCTCTGCTCCGCCGAAATCGCCGATGCGGATAGCAGTCAACTTGCCGGGTGGTGGCGCCGGCGGCTCGGCGGGGTTACTGGAGTCGTGTACTCCTTTGCCCTCCGGTCCGCCGCGGTAATAGCGCAGCGGCTCGCCTACTCTCCAGATGAGGAAGAACTGCCGCCACTTATCCTTGATTTGCTGGCAGGCGTAGCCGCGCATGGTTATACCCGGATACTTATCGTCAAAGTGGCCCGGCGGCGGGACCTTGGGTGCTTTTACCCAGAAGACGTTAACCGTATCAGCCCGCTTTTGAAAGCGGATATTCCCCTCGCCGATGACATCTATGTACTGGTGGTAATACCCATCATCCGAAGACCAGTCTTCGGGCTTCAACCAGACTTCAATCGTCCCCTCCTCAGGCAGAATATTCCCGGCGGCGCTGAATTCCAGGTAGCCGACTTCATCGCCACTGCGCAGAGCAGCGCCGCGGATGCCAAAGCCATCCGCGGTCAGCGCGCCACCTCCTTCTATGAGTGTAGCCTTGCCCTCGCCCACCGCCTGGGCGTCCCTGGTGCCGTCAAAACTGGCGTAGAATAGCACCTCACTCCATGTGGCGGGCCCAGTAAGCGTTGCAGCGCACACAACTGACAGTACCAAAATCCATACATTAAGTTTCATATTGGGCTCCCTTCTGGGCTGGGGTTCAGTGTACCCATAGCAAACGATAATTCAACGGCGGTACTTCAATAGTGATGTTATTCCCGTCAATCTCTACTGGCTCCTTCGTATAAGCGTCTACTACTTCCAACTCGCCAGGGCCTTTAAGCCGCTCCCAATTGATGATTAGCGTCGCCTGTTGCGGCTCGCGCGTTACGTTGTAGATAACCACCAGTCCGCCACCGTCCGGCTTGCGGTAGGCGCTGGCTTTGATGGCGTCGGTCTGGCCGCCAATAAGCCAGGCATTATCCCAGTAGCCAAAGAATCTGGCATCACCGATGCCAAACTCATCTAACACGCCGTAATACTGCTCGCTGGCCTCGCCGTTCGTGCCGCAGATGGGCCAGAAGCCGAAGTCGTGCAGCAGCCCCAGGCCAAAGAGATGATGGGACTTCTCCACGCTGACCTGGCGGACCGCTCCGTCTGGACTACTGGGGTGATCTTTGAACCGCTCGGCCACATCCTTATCTTCAAGAACCGCGCCAGACCACTGCGGCAAGAACCAGGGAATGCTGCCATACTGGTGGCACATCCATTCCGCCCGTAACTCGTCCAGGCCAATGACGTCCAGGTAATTATCTTTCAGTTGCCCCCGCCAGTTACCTTCCCCATCCAGCCAGATGTCCACAAATGACAGCACCGGTACATGTACGGCTCCCGAGACGTGGCCGATGATCAGGTTGTCTGGATTGACGGTCTTCAGCATGGTGTAAATGCGTTTGTACAATTCGCGGGTGGCGAACAAGGGCCAGGCCGGGCGCTCTTCTCCGTTACGGACATAACCCATTCCGTACTCGGGCGCAAAGGTGGTAAAGCCCACGCCGCTGAAGTCCACGTAGATACCGTCGGTGCCATAGTTCTTGACTATCTGATGGTTGTTCCACACCGCGAAGTCTATCCAACTGGGCACCATCCGTACTGCCAAGTACTGGCCCCAACCGTGCAACTGCCGTAGGCCGGACAGGGGATTGTCCCAGTACTTCTGGAACCAGACGAATTCGGGGCTGACCGGCGAGGTGAAACTAAGCCCGCTGTAGGGCGTGTGCTTTAGGCCCCGCTGGTGGTAATCATCAACGAACTTCTTGAAGGCTTCGGGGTCCCGCGGACTGGGAAAAGTAAAATACTCCATTTGGGCCTCACCGGGCCAGTAGACCTCAATATTGGCACCCGGCGCATTACCACGGGCAAGGCGCCAGTTCGCGGGCCGCGGCTTGACGGGCGTGGCCTGCAGGCCCCAGGTCAGTTTCCAGGGCTTCTCCAGTGGGGTATCAGTGGCGACAAACGTGTACACCACGGTTACCTCCCCGTTACCTCGTTCGATTCGGACTCCTTGTGGGTTAGGCCGCGGCCAGGCCTCATCGGTTTCCATAAAGGCACACAGCCCGAGATTTTCGTCGCCAATCCACCAGTACCTCTGCCACGAGGCTTTCCAGATCGTGCCCTCGCCAGCTGGCAACTCGCCCCGGGCATGCTGGGCCATGTAGTACAGCGGCGCATACTGCTGGCGGAGGGGCACGCGCAGTTCCATCAGGTCCACTGTGGCTCCCTCGGCGGGCTGCAACTCAAAGTCGTAGCGAATCATGCCGTCAAACTCGGCCTGGCAGGACCATTGCATCGCCCCCAGTGACGAGCGGGCCGTGCCCGTGCGCTGCACCTCATTGGCGTTCTTTTCCACAATTTCGCCCGTGTTGCCAGTCCAGTCCACCACTTTGCCGCCGCTGCGGACGGTCAAGGTAATGGGCCCCGCGAGCAGAGGTTTGCCCTGGGTTATGATTTTGGCGGGCAGCCCAAAGTCGCCCAACCCGTACCGGCGGCCCCAGACCTCCACATCAGTTTCGCTCGCTTTCAGCGGCGGCCAGGGCGGCGGAGGCGTATCGCTAATACCCAACTTGTTGCCCAGCCAGGTGGGCGGCGGGGGTACATTTAATTCCGTCTCCGGGGAGCCGAGGGGGTTGCCGGCGGCATCGGTCAGTTCCGCCACAATGCGATAGGTGCCCTCGGGCAACTCGGTATAGGGAATTTCGGCGCGACCGTAGCGCTCACCCAACGGATGCACCTGTGCCGGCTGAGTACCTGCGGCTGGCTCCAGACGGGCCACGCCGCCGAATTCGGTTATCCGCTTCCCCGTATCTACTTCAATGCCTAACACGTTTTGCTCAGGGTCCGGCACGGCCCTTATTGTCGGCTGCGCAAAGTCCACAGGCACATCCTCCCCGGGGGCCCGGTCCGAGCGGTGCACATGGGTCCAACAGGCCTCTTCGTAGGTCAAGGCGCGGTCGTAGACATAGAACTCGTCAATAAGCGTATGGGCATTACGATTAGGCCCGCCGCTAAAGTCGCCGATATAAATTGCCGTTAGTTTCCCCGGCAGCGGCGCTTTGGCTCCGGATGGGTTCGAGGCGTTGTGACAATAATCGCCCGTCGCATTTCCGATGTATAAGCCCAGAGGCTCCCCCGGCTTCCAAGTCAAGATGTAGTGAGTCCACTCACCCTGGCGACGACCAGATCCATAGGCCCGCTGCGCCAGGGCCGGCCCAGTCTGCTCCCAGTGGGTCGGAGCCGAAGCCGCAGTGCCGCGTACCCCGAAGACCTGCACCCCATCTGGAGTCATGTGGAAAGAAACGCCGCCCTCACCGCGCACATCCACAAAGTGGTGGAGGAAACCGTCGTTGTGCTCCCAGTCGTCGGCGTACATCCAGAACTCAATGGTGCCCTCTTCCGACCTGATATTGCCTTCCGCAGCATATTCCAGGTAACCCTCGCCATCCCCGGTGCGCAGAGCGCAGCCCCGAAAGCCAAAGCCATCGGCCGTCAGTGACGCCCCACCGTCACGAGGGGTGGCCGCCCCGTCCCCGACTGCCTGAGCGTCCCGCGTGCCATCAAAGCCGGCATAGAATAGCACGCCGCCCTGCTGCCCATAGGCAACAGAAGCTAACAACAACAGCGACATAATCCACAGCATATTAGTTATTATCCGCCTGTTCATCTTTCTCTGGTCTCCTTGACGTAAGTAATAGAAAGCACCTGCGTATGCTGCGGTCCCTTACCCCCGCAGCACTTGCCAATATTGCGGCTGGGGCACCGGGCCCAGGCCGCTGCTTAACGGCGCCCCATTGGTATCGACGAATAGCTGCATATATGCGCCCACGTGAATCCCCGCCGCCCCGGCTTCTCGGGCCATGCGGGCCTGGTCAGCGGCAGCCTGCAGCGATTTGGGTCGGGCCTGTTCCACTCCACAGAAAGGCCGGCCCGAGGCGGGCAGAGTCGCATCTTGATAACTCAAGGCTACCGACGAATACACCTTAAAGTCCGGGGGCAGAGTCTCCTTGAAGGTAGAAATGTCCACGATGTGTGGCTCACCGGTGGGGGGATCAGCTCGGTCCCACGGTACAGATAGGCCATCAATGAGATCTTCGGCTACCCACCGCTCCCAGTCCTTGTACAGCCGGTAGCACTTGCTCCCCTCCTGATACACCTGCCCCATAAACCGGAGCCGGTCCGTGTTGGTTTGCAGGATTATCGGGCAATTCCGCGGTCGCAGTGCGGCCCGCAACATCCGCAGAAACTCGGTATACTGCTCACCCTTTATCCGGTGCCACTCATCTTCATCAAAGTCTTCCCAGATAATGTTGACACCGTGGCGGCGCTGGTACTCGTCCACGACTGGCCGCTCATAGCCAAACTCGTCCTCCTGCATCTCGTAGATCGTCCGCCCCAAGATGTGCGGACGCCAACTGTGGCTACGAGTACATAAAAACAACCCGTCCACCCCATAGTCCACCGCTTCGCAGATAGTGGCAATAATCCGCGCCCGCACCTGGGGCAGTCCAAAGCAGGGCATGCCCATAAAGTAGCGGCTCTGGTCGCGGCTACAGACGAAATGCTGGGGCTGGTAGCGCCAGACCGGGTCTGTTAGGTCCAGACCCTGTTGCCGGTAGCACATCCATTCATTCATGGGCATATATGCGTAGATCTTCGCCCCCTGCTTGTGCGCCGCCCGCACCGCCTCCTCGAGCGGATCATATTTGTCAAGCACGTCCGCGACCTTGTGCCAGTCGGCGCATAGCGCCCCGAACACGCACCTGTGATTGAACGCAGCCATATTCTTACTGTGAAAATACGCCCGCCCGGCCAGGTTGGTGCGCCACAGCATAATGGCATCATTAGCCGCGACTTGTTCAAAGGCCCAGTCAAAGTAATCGCTCTGTATGGGCTTATAGTGCCACCGCGGTGGGTCGCTGATGTCGTAGTTCATAAGCAGTTGGAAATCGTCACGGTCAGACATAATTGAACCTGCACTTCCATAGTCGCTATCAGTGTTGGGTCGGCAGGGACATTGGCGTCGTCGGCCCCGGCCCAGCACTTATTGGTCCCCTGCCACGTACTAACCCCAGGATTGCGTTTAGTATCTCACTAAAACGCGCCCCCGTCAAGTGACGGCGCCCAGTGGCCGGAATTGTGCGTTGACAATTGCTAATGAGGGAATGTAGGCGCCATATGTTGCGGGGCTTGTTGCTGGAGGATGTAAGTAGGGGTCTGGGGGACTGGCAGGCCGAGTTCTTCGCTCAACTGAGCCACCTTGCGCCGCGCCAGGTCGTCTAACATGCGCGTCTCGGCAGCGAGTTTCCACATGTCCAGCGCTTTGGGGAGATTACCGGCTTCTTCATAGATATGAGCCTTCAGATGTTGACCAATTACATCCCGGGGCTCTACTGACAGGTAATAGTTGTCCAGTTCAGCGATGGCTTCCTCGTACTTACCCGCCTCCATAAGTTCCCAGGCGGGTAGATACCGTTCACGAATGGTCAAGGTAGCACCCTTGGCGGTGCCATCGGAGGGCCGTCGCTTCAGGCAATAGTCATACCAGTCCAGGGCCTTGGGGATGTCGGGCAGCCGCTCATAGGCGTGGGCAATGAGCCGCTCTATGTACTCGGGGTGCTTAAATTGCAGGCAGGCCCGAAACCATTTAGTGGCCTCCTCGTAGTCGTCCAACTTGTCGAAGTAGGTCCAGCCCAACTCAAAATATAACTCATAGCGATCTGAGTTCCAGGAGATGCCTTCCTTTAGGGCGCTGATGCCTTTATCCAGAAACATAGCGCGCCGCTGGGGGTCGTCGGTTTCCACATAAAGATTGTAGGCCAGGTGCCAGCCGGTCACCCACCACGGCTGCAACCAGTGCGGGTCAAGGAGGGTCACGGTGCGCATCACGTGGAGGCCCTCAAACCAGTGGGCCTCGCCCTTATGCCACATAGTGTCAAGTTTGAGCCACAACATACTGGCCGCCACTTCGCGGAAGCCGCCCAGGATAGCCCCGGCGATTACTCCCGTTATGGCGGTGGGGTCAAACTCAACTATGCGGGTAAGAGGCAGCGGCCGGTGCATTCCCAACATTAGCCGCTGGGTATGAATGGATTGACTCAGTGGTTGATAGCCGATCACCAGGATGATGACCAATAACCACCCCAACCATGGATAAGTCCTTGAGCGTCTCATAGCGGTTGCGAGTCGCCTACACCTCCTTGCGCTGGAAAACCAGGTAACCAATGAGTACCAGCACCACAACGTAAACTATGGCCTGCCCCGCGACTTTCCCCAGCAAATCCCAGGGCACATAATCGTCTCTGAGGATGGATTCGCGCATGTCAAATATCTCAAAGTGGGGCAGGATCCGGTACATAATCCCGAAGAGTATCCGGGAGATAGCTCCCCCGCCACGCTCGGGGCTACCTAACTCCCGGAAGAAATCAGCCATCTGGCCGGTGAAGTACAGAAAGAAGGAGAAGATGGCGGCCATAATCCAGGACAGTATGGTGGAGGCGACTACCGCAATACCCACCAGCACCGCCATCTCCAGAAAGGCCAGGCCGATAGCCTTGGCGATGTTAGCATACATAAACTCCATCTGGTAGATCGGACCTTCTTCGGGGCTGAGGTTGCGGAACTGGGGGGCCTTGAGGGCAAAGACAATATAGAAGGCAATGCCCATCAAGGCAATGTTACTGAAAACTGTCGCGCAGCCACCCAGGAACTTGCCGATGAGGAATTGTCCACGGGTGATTGGTTTAGCCAGCAGGGTATGGATGGTACGCCGCTCAATTTCGTCGGTTATCAGTCGCACTCCTATGAAGACGGCAATCAGCATACCGAAGAAGCGAATGGCGCCCAGGCCCACGTCAATAAGCATCTTCAGTTCCGCCCCGGGCTGCAAATAGGCCAGTGACCACGAGGAGCCAATGATAAGGATGGCAAATATCAATATGACATTCAGAAATCTGCGCCGCCAGGCCTCGTGGAAAGTAGCTTTAGCGACTAACCAGGTAGCACGCATCTATATTTCGCCTCCTACTGCATCAATAAAAACTTCTTCCAAACTGCGCCGCTGAGGACCGACGTGCAGCACCGTGGCGCCGCCATTGACCAACCGGTCAGCGCCGGCCAGGGCGGCCTTGTCGTTGGCAAAGACTACTAAATGCTCTTCGCCTTCGGGCTGCACACTCACCGCCGAGGCTACTGCGCCCTTCAGTTCTTCACTCAGACCGCGCACCCGCACCATATACTGGCCGTCCTCTCCGGCCAGCAACTCTTTCATCCGGCCTTGGCGACACACCATGCCGTCGTTGAGTATGGCCACCGTATCGCACAGCGGCTCCATCTCCTTGAGCAGATGGGAGCAGAGGAAAATAGTCTTGCCTTCCTCGCGCAGGCGGATAATCACTTTTCTTATTTGGGCGGCGCCGATGGGGTCCAGGCCGGCGGTGGGTTCGTCCATAAGGATAAGTTCGGGGTCGTGGAGCAGCGCCTGGGCCAGACCGATACGCTGTAGCATCCCCCGCGAATAATTAACCACCTTTAGCACGCGTCGCTCCCACATCCCCACCAGTTCTAAGACCTCCTGGATGCGTTTGTTTAGCTGACTGCCTCCCATCCGGTACAAGCTGCCGTAAAAGTGCAACAACTCGGTGGCGTTCAGATAATCGTAGAAATAAGGCCCTTCGGGGACGAAGCCCAACTGTTCTTTGCAGGCCGGATCGCCCAGGGGCAGGCCCAATACCTCACCGCTGCCCGAAGTAGGAAAGACCAGGCCTAACAGTAGTTTCAAGGTAGTAGTCTTGCCGGAGCCGTTGGGGCCGACCAGCCCAAAGATTTGGCCGCTTTCTACCGCCAGAGTCAAGTCAACCAGGCCCAGGGGGCGACCCTCCGAATCGGTAGTGTATATCTTCGCCAGATTCTGAGTTTGGATTGCGATAGCTATGACAGACCACCTCCGCAAACAAGCATCACAGTAATTGGTGCTGCTGGAATGTCCTTTGCTGCCAGCAGCGACCTTCTTGTTTCAATAACGCTTATTCAGTCTACTTTTGTTCCCACAGTCCTGTCAACCTTGTGGTCTTTGGGGAACAAGCAAGTCGGAGAAATATGATTTCTTCCATAGTCCCTTGACAAGATTGCAAAGCGGGAGTATGATAAGAATATGGGAAAGTCTGTGTTGTTACTAATCTTGGATAGAAAGGAGGTGCAAGCATGAGACACAAAGGCTTTACACTAATAGAATTGCTGGTCGTGATTGCGATTATCGCAATCCTGGCAGCAATTCTGTTCCCGGTCTTCGCTCGGGCCCGGGAGAAGGCACGGGCGACCAGTTGTCTGAGCAATGTCAAACAACTGACGCTGGGAGCGATAATGTACGCCAGCGACTTTGACGGCAAGGTCGTATCCCGCTGGTGGTGGGGTGGCGGCTCCGGCGGCGTTTGCGTGTGGGCCGATCAGGTGTACCCCTACGTTAAGAACGCGGACCTCTACATCTGCCCGACGCTTGAGCCCACTTATTACGATAGCCGAGCCGACTGGATCTTCTACTTCAGTTATGTGCCTAACGAGTTCCACTTCAGCTCCAATGGGCCATACGACGGGCCCGGTGCAGTGGAGTACCCCTATCCTGACAACACGAATCCTTGTAACCGGTACTTCAAACTGGATAATGTGCCCGAGCCGGCAGAGACTATGTACCTCAGCGAGTCCGACAGCTATCGGTTGATGTGTCCGCTGTGCATGAACTTGGGCAACGAGAGCCGTGAGATCTCGACTCGGCACAATGGAGGCGGCAATTGTGGGTTCGTTGATGGACATGCAAAGTGGGTGAGCCACGCCGCTGGTCGGGATACCAGCAACTTGCTGGCCACCCAGATTCTGTGGGGCCACTTCCGTGGCGGCGGCAGCTACGACCGCTAATGCCCCCACTTGGTTTGTGTTGCCGCAAACCGCGAAGTAAGCGAGGCTCGACCCGCCTGGTGCGGGCCGAGCCCTTTTTATGCCTGTTAGTTTGACTATTCGGTAGGTCGGGCGTCGGGCCCGACCCGACCGGCGAGAGGGCTGCCCTTTGGGGCACAAGTAAGCCGGGGAAATATGATTTGTTCGGTAGTCCCTTGACAAGATTGCAGAGGGGGGCTATAATACAATTGATAGAGAGTTCATATCTTTACTAATCCTGGACAGAAAGGAGGTGCAAGCATGAGACACAAAGGCTTTACACTAATTGAATTGCTGGTCGTGATTGCGATTATCGCAATCCTGGCAGCAATTCTGTTTCCGGTCTTCGCTCGGGCCCGGGAGAAGGCACGGGCGACCAGTTGTCTGAGCAATGTCAAGCAACTGATGCTGGCGACCCTGATGTATGCGGACGACTACGATGACAGGGTGCCGGGGCGCTGGTTCTGGATAGGCAGTCCGTGGCCTACGTTCATGGACCAGATCTACCCTTACCTGAGGAACGAACAGATCCTGGAGTGTCCCTCCACGGACCCTCACTATGACGGTCGGGGCTATCACCACTACAGCAACTACTTCCCCAATGAGCTGCATTTCACTACCTATGGGATAGAGAGTGTAGACTATCCCTATCCAAACCCGGCGAACAATAGATACTATAAGTTCGCGCGGGTTCCGGAGCCCGCCCAGACTATCTTTCTGGGCGAGTCGCCGGATAGCAGTTACCGCTTTGTTTGCCCGCTCTGCGGGCCTGACGAAGGCAACTGGCCGGTGTCGTCCTGTGGGGTAAGTGACCGCCACAATGGGGGCGGCAATGTCGGGTTCTGTGATGGCCACGCCAAGTGGCTAAGCCGCAATGGCTCTATGCCGCCTGGTGCCACTGGCTTGGAGATTCTCATCCTGTGGGGCCACGAGACCGGCGGCGACTATACTCGCTAATGCCCCCACTTGGTTTGTGTTGCCGCAAACCGCGAAGTAAGTGAGGCTCGACCCGCCTGGTGCGGGCCGAGCCCTTTTTATGCCTGTTAGTTTGACTATTCGGTAGGTCGGGCGTCGGGCCCGACCCGACCGGCGAGACGCGTGTCCTACCAATGATAAACCTGTGCTACTGTAGGCCCGCGCCGCCCCGGATTTTCCTACCATATACGCCGCGCCCAAACGACCAGTTGCGCAGGTTGACTGAAGATGGTATAATAGATACAGATTCATCTTCTCTAATCGAGAAGGTGTAAGCGTGGCTGATAGGGAATACAGTTTTAGGTCAGTCGTAGGCGGCGCCCGCCGTCAACTAAACTAACTGTAAAGGAGAGAAGAAAGATGAATAGCAAGTCAGATGGTTCGGCAGGCTCACTAGCCCGAGCAAAGTCGAGGGGAGGATTTACGTTGATTGAATTGCTGGTGGTGATTGCGATAATCGCAATCCTGGCAGCAATTCTGTTCCCCGTCTTCGCCCGGGCCCGGGAGAAGGCGCGGCAGACCAGTTGTCTGAGCAATGTCCGACAGATAATGGTGGCGGCGAAGATGTATGCGGATGACTATGGTGGGCTGGTGGCGGCGCGGTGGTTTGACGTCACCGGGACAGGTGTCTATACCACATTTATGGACCAGCTTTACCCGTATCTGCGAAACCAGCAGATATTGCAGTGCCCGTCACTAGGTGCTCCGGTCTTTGATAACCGCAGTCCACTGGAGTTGTCCACCAACTATGCGCCCAATGATTACCATTTCACTACCTACGGATACCCGGCTGTGGACACGGCTATGGCCAGTCCCGCCCAGAACCGCTGTTATACGTTCGCTGATGTACCCATTCCGTCGCAGACTATGTATTTGGGTGAACCGGTATACTGGGCGACGACTACCGCGTGTCGCACTATGTGCCCGTTCTGCGATGGCGCGGTAACCACTACCAACAGCCTTGGTGACCAGCACAACGGGGGCAGCAATGTCGGCTATTGTGACGGGCACGCCAAATACATCAAACGCGACATCGCCTGTGGCGGCGGCTTTAGCAACCCCGAGATTCTGCGCGCTCTGTACCTGTGGGGGCACCAGTACGGAGGCAACTATACGTGGGCCGGTTACGAATAACCCCGACTGAGGTCAGGGACAATGCCTCGGCCAGCAACTTGGTTGCCGCGAATGGGTTTAGGTGTTAGAGTGTAATTGGGGACATCGGACAGTCGCCGAGGTCGAGCAGCCGGGGTAGAATTGCTCGGACTGTAGCGACAAACGCACGCTGTGGAGAGTGGCAGTAGGCCAGTATGGACCCGCCATTACAATTTGTTGTAATCTTGGTATTACTGGGCGTATCAGGGTTCTTCTCCGGTAGCGAGGTAGCATTCCTGGCGGTCGGCTATACTCGGCTGCGCCAACTTAGTGACGAGGGCCGGCGGTTAGCCCGACTGTTGGTGTTTTTGCGGCGACACCGCACCTGGGTGCTATCCACGGTACTGATCGCTATCACTGGCGCCAACTATCTGGCTGAACGTACCGCTACTGAACTGTCTATTCACTATTGGGGTTCGGCAACCGGTCCCATTATTGCTTTTGTGGTAATGACCTTCGTTATACTTATCTTCTGCGAGATCACCCCCATTCAATACGGGTCGCGTCACAGTGAGACCCACAGCCTGCGCACCGCGATACCTATCGGGGTTGCCGCGCTCCTGCTTGCCCCGGTCGTCGCCATATCAACTGCGATCTCCCGAGGTCTGCTGTACCTGGTCGGGGTTAGAGGCCACTCAGGCCGGTCGGTAGTGACTGAAGAGCACCTTAAGGCCATGATCCAACAAAGTGAGCAGCAGGGGGCAGTACCAGCCGGGCAGCGCCGGATGCTATACGGAGTGTTGGACTTTGGGGACCAGACCGTCGCCCAGGTGATGACACCACGGCCCGATGTAGTGGCAGTGACGGTTGACCAGACTATGGGAGAAGCTCTTAAGTTAGGCCTGGAGCATAAGAACTCCCGCTTACCGGTGTATGAGGAGAGCATAGATGACGTCGTGGGCGTGTTGTACCTCAAAGACTTGCTGCCCTATATCCGCCGCGAAGAGATGGACCAACCGGTGGAGCGAGCCGCCCGCCCGCCGTTCTACGTCCCCGAGAGCCTACCGGCTAACCTGCTGCTGGGTCAGTTGCGCAGTAATCAGCAGATGATGGCTATTGTCAAGGATGAGTACGGGGGGACGGCCGGAGTAGTTACCGTGGAGGACCTGCTTGAAGCAATCGTGGGCGAAATCCAGGATGAATATGATGTAGAAGAGCCTGAGGTCATCCCGTTAGGGCCAGGAGAGTTACTGTGCGAAGCCGGCCTGTCCCTCCAGCAACTGGCGCATTATGTCAATGAGCAATTACCGACAGACGAATACGACTCTCTGGGCGGATTGGTGCTGGACCTGTCTGGTGATATCCCTGAAGCAGGACAATCGTTTTGCTGGCGTCGGCTGGAATTGGTAGTGGAAAGCATGGATGGCCCGCGGCTGGAGAAGATTCGCGTTGTCGAGCAAAACGACCAGCCGGGCCTGGATCAGTAATGTTAGGATGATGGGCCATTGCGGTTAACTGAGACCGCTCATAACTGGTTAATTAGGTAATTCAGGAGGCACAGTTAGGCTTTGGACGATCCGTTATCATACCTTGGAGTTCTGGTCGTCGCAGCCTGCCTTGCAGGTAGCTTCTACTTCTCACTATCAGAGGCGGCATTGCTCGCAGTTAGCGCGGTTACCGTGCGGCGCCGGGCCGCAAGCGGCGACTCGCGGGCCCAGATAATTGACCAGCTCCGAGGCAGCGGCGACTACTTGACGGCCCTCATCATCGGTTTCAACGCCTGTAACCTCTCAATCGCCACGATAATGACCTTGTTATTGCGGCGGGCAGGTGCCGACGGTGAGCTGCTACACCAGGACCTAGCTCACCTGATGATGATTGCTATCATAGTCATCTTAGCCGAGATTACGCCCAAGACCTACGGTTCGTTATTTGCCGAACAGGTAGCTCTGCGAGTGGCGCACAACATTGAGAGGTTCACGCGGTTGCTGGGGCCAATCGTTGCTATGCTCGGTGGGATCAGCAAATTGCTGTTCAAGAGCGCTGACCCGGGTCTGGCGCGTCGCCAGGAGTTGATCACCACTGCCGAAATCCAGGCGGCAATAGACGCCAGCGAGGAGGAGGGGATGGTGCCACCGGATGAAGGAAAGATGTTTGACCGAGTGCTTGAATTAGGGCAGACCACGGTCAAAGAGATAATGGTACCGCGCGTGGATATTGTGGCCCTGCCGGATAATGCTGACCTGACTCAGATGACGGAAACGGCTATGCAAAGCGGTTTCTCGCGCATACCGGTCTATGAGGATGACATTGACCAAATAACAGGAGTGTTATATGTAAATGACCTGCTGGGGGCCTGCGCGGAAGGACGCAAAGTCCTGCAAGCCGCTGAATTAGCCCGCCCGCCCCTGTATGTGCCCGAAACTAAGCGGGTTGACCAGTTGTTTGGGCAGATGCGTAGTCAAGCCACCCACCTGGCCATAGTGGTTGACGAGTTCGGGGGCACCGAGGGCCTGGTGGCCATTGAAGATATCCTGGAAGAGTTAGTAGGCGAGATTGAAGACGAACACGATGTGCCCCACCAGGGCATTATTGTGCTCGGCCCGGCCGAGGCGTTGGCGGAGGGCAAAACATCGCTGGAGGAAATTAACGAACTGTTAGGTCTCCAACTACCCGAAGATGAGTATGAAACAATAGCGGGATTGGTGAGTGGACTGGCAGGCCGAATACCGGCGCCCGGTGATGTAATGACGTATAATGGGATACAACTTATAGTGGAACAGGGTGACCGTCAGCATATTGAGCAGATACGGATCGTTACTGAAGCCAAGGAAGGTGAATAAAGATGGCCCGGCGCGCCCGCCGACGCAAGCCTCGCCGCCAAAAGGCCACTGCTCTACAACTGTCTGACTATCAATACCCAGGCGAGAAGAAACAGTATTGGCAGAGCGTAGGGATCATAACCGGCCTGTTTGTGTGGGTGGCGGTGATGGGCCTTTGGCTGAGCCACGGGCTGTGGACTTATCAGTGGGCCTACTTGGCGGCCTGGCCGATTGGTTCGCTGCTCATTGTCAATTTTCTGGCCGCTCGTCCGCGCCGCAAGCAACTCAAGCAAGTCGGTCGGCAGAGCAAAGTTATGGGTAATAATCACCCCCAACTACATCGGCTACTGACCGAACAATGTCAGGTATTGGGCCTGAGCCGGCCCCCGGATATGTATGTGCTGGACGAGGAGTCTCCGTATATGTACAGCTTCCCGGGCAAGGCGGGCACTGTGATCGTAACTAAACCAATGTTAGAGGTTCTCAGCGATGAAGAATTCGCCACCTTGCTGGCCCACGAACTGGGTCACATCAAATCCCACCACCTGCACCTGGCTCTGGCTATGATCTATGTGGAGAATCTGAATCCGTTGTTACAGTTGGTCTTTGGCCCGGTTGCGGTATGGGTTCGGCTGATGGGAGCCTGGCGTGATGTGATAGACTATACCGCCGACCGGCTAAGCCTGCTGGTCACCCGAAATCCGGCTGTGCTGATGCGGGCCATAGTCAAAAGCGCAGCGGCGACCGATGAACAGGCTGATCTGAGCCAGGAGGAGATTGAGGCATATCTGGCCAGTGGTGCGGATTTGGAGACTGACGCCGCCCAGATGGAGCGCTTTTTCAAGATTAGCCAGTTTGTCAAGAATCAGCCTAATCTGCGCGACAGGATAGAAGAGATAAGGGAGTACTCGGCCAGCGAAGAAGCCCAGGCCGCTCTGGAGAAGATTGCGCAGATTCGCCAGGAACCCTCGGCCCCTCATTCCCCCGGCGGATAGGACCCCAGAACCTTCAGCAAGGGACAATGCTGGTCAAGTTCGGCCAACGCGGCTTGCACCGGCGCGTCGGTGTGGTAGCCGTCAAAGTCCACGAAGAAGACATACTCCCACAGCCGCCCCCGTGACGGTCGCGACTGAATCAGGGTCAGGTTTATGCTATGCCGGGCGAACGGGGTTAGGGCAGCGTGGAGAGCGCCGGCCTGGTGAGCGGTAGAGAAGACAATAGAGGTCTTATCGCGTCCGGTGGCGGCTGCCGGCTTAGGGCTGATGACGAAGAACCGGGTCCGGTTGTTGGGGATGTCTTCAATAGCGGCGGCCACTACCTGCAACCCGTAGGGCTCAGCGGCGGCCTGGGGAGCCAGTGCGGCGCTGGTGGGGTCATCAGCAGCGGCTTGCGCAGCGGCGGCGGTGCTGACCATAGTGGTGATGCCCACATTAGGCAGGTTCTGGCGCAGCCAGGTGCGGCACTGGGCCAGCGGCTGAGGATTGCTGTACAGGGTAACGATTTCGTCCTGCGGGCAATTGGCTAACAGGCACAGGTGGATGGGGACGTATAGTTCGCTGTAGATGGTTAAATTGCTGTCCAGGAAGCAGTCTAGAGTCTCGGGCACTACCCCGCCGGTGGAATTCTCAATAGGTACCACGCCTACATCACAGTTCCCTCGCTCCACCGACCCGAATATGTCGGTAATGCTCGCGGCGGGCAGGAGTTCGGCCTGGGAGCCAAACTGCTGGCGAGCGGCCAGGTGAGTAAAAGTATGCTCCGGCCCTAAAAAGGCCACGCGTAGCGGCTCCTGTAAGGCGCGGGAGGCGGACAGTATTTCCCGATAGATAGCCCGCAGCGCCTCAGCAGGGAGGGGAGAAGTATTTTGGTCTGTCAGCCGCCGCAGGATTTGGGCCTCGCGGCTGGGATCGTAAGCCGTCTGGCCCTGCTCCTGCTTATGCTGCCCAATCTGCTGGGATAACTTGGCCCGCCTGACTAAGAGTTCCAGCAGTCGGTCATCCAGAGCATCAATTTCGTCACGAGATTCATTAAGGTCCATAAATTCAGCCCCTGAGAGTCTGTTGATATTGGGACATATCTTACCACAAAGGCCCACCGCCCGCAACATCGGCGCGGCGGTCCG
The DNA here is from genome assembly GCA_029820565.1 of Candidatus Zipacnadia bacterium. GTDB lineage: Bacteria > Armatimonadota > Zipacnadia > Zipacnadales > Zipacnadaceae > JALGTV01. The sequence continues at coordinate 6,733 of JALGUR010000044.1, read as the reverse complement.
CCCTTTGTATCGGGCTCTGTGGAAGGGGCATCCCTGCCCCGACTGCCGTTGCTGAGCGCTGAGTGCCGAATGCTGCCTCCTACGGTGCCACGGGCCGGAACTTCTGGATGCAGTGATTATCCCTGTCGGCCACGTACACATTGCCGGCCGCGTCTACAGCGACGCCACATGGCTGCTGGAACTGACCATAACCACTACCCTCCGAGCCCCACTTGGTGAGGAAAGTCCCATCGCCAGCGAACTTCTGGATACGGTTATTCCCGCAATCGGCCACGTAAACATTGCCGCCAGCATCCACGGCTAGGCCGCGCGGGGAGTAGAACTGGCCGTCGCCGCTCCCCTGGGAGCCCCACGTGGCCAGAAAAACTCCGGTACTGGTGAACTTCTGGATGCGGTGGTTATCCGTGTCTGCTACGTACACATTGCCGGTGGCATCCGCGGCTACCCCGTAGGGGTGGTAGAACTGGCCATCACTGCTGCCCGGGGTGCCCCACTTGGCCAGGAAGACCCCATCGCTGGTGAACTTCTGGATGCGCTGGTTGCCCGCATCTGCGACGTACACGTTACCGGCAGCATCCACGGCAACCGCGTACGGCTGGTAGAACTGCGCATTGCCGCTGCCGTACGACCCCCATTTCGTCAGGAAGAGTCCCTCGCTGGTGAACTTCTCAATGCGGTGGTTGTCTGTATCTGCCGCATATACATTGCCCGCACCATCCACGGCCACGCCCCTTGGGTCGTCGAACTCGCCATCGGCACGCTGGTATCCACCGGCGCCCCATTTCGTCAGGAATCTGCCGTCGGTGGTGAACTCCTGGATGCGCTGGTTACGTGTATCCGCCACGTACAGATTACCAGCGGCATTGACAGCGACACCCTCAGGATTCCGGAACTGACCGTCGCCCGTACCGGGGAAGCCCCACGTTGTCAGGAAGACTCCGTTGCTGGTGAACTTGTGGAGGCGAGAGTTGCCTGTATCTGCTACGTACACGTCTCCAGCGGCATCCACAGCCACACCCCCTGGGACCCAGAACTGGCCATTGCTCCTGCCCGAAGAGCCCCACGTGGTCAGCGAGGTGCCGTCGCTGGCGAACTTGTGGATGCGTTCGGGTGTTAGCACGTATACGTTGTTTGCAGCATCCACGGCGACGTCCACTGCGCCGTCCAGGCCACTCCACTTGGTCAGGAAGGTTCCATCGCTGGTGAACTTCTGGACGCGGTCGTTGTAGGTATCTGCCACATACACATTGCCGGCCGCGTCAACGCCCACGCCCGCTGGGTCACAGAACTGGCCATCGCCCGTGCCATAGGAGCCCCACATAGTCAGGAAAGTTCCGTGACTGGTGAACTTCTGGATGCGGTCGTTGGACACATCTGCCACGTAGACATTCCCGGCGCCATCCACGGCTACGCCCGTCGGGTCGTTAAACCAGCCTTCGCCGCTGCCATACGAGCCCCACTTGGTCAGGAAGGTTCCATCGCTGCTGAACTTCTGCATCCGGTGATTCCATTTGTCTGCCACATACACATTGCCGACGCCATCCACGGCCACGCCCGCGGGGTGGCGGAACTGGCCGTCGGTGCTCCCATAGAAGCCCCATTGCGTCAGGAAGGTCCCGTCGCTGGTGAACTTCTCGATGGAATCGTTGAGGGCATTCGCCACGTACAGATTGCCATCAGCGTCTACTGCGACGTCCCTTGCATTCCAGATGTGCCCGCCGCCATAAGTCCCCCACTGACTGACGAACTCATAATCACGCACAGGGCCGACTGTTCCTATCGGCCACTCATCCAATCCCACCACGCAGCGCAGGACCTTGATGGCGTCACCGACGTCGGTGCTGTCGTTTTGGTTGGCGTCGGCGCGGGGGTCAGCATCGTCCAGGCCCACTACGATGCGTAGAATATTGATGGCGTCGCCAACCGAGGGCTGCCCGTCGCCGTCCATATCGCCGAGATATTGGCCCTGAGAAGGGGACACCGTGCTTGAGGAGGCCGCGGGCTGGACCGGCTGAATCGCCTGCGGTCGCGGCCCGGAACTTCCCCCACCACACCCCGCCGCCAGCGCCACTACTGCAACGCTCGCAATAATTAAGGAGCGCTTGTGCGACATTGTGGCCACTCTCCATTGAGCAGAAGTTTCCGTTCAACGGCGGGTACGGTCTATGCAATATTGATTTCGCCGCCGGTCCCCGCTTGACCTGCCGCAGCAAGATAGCACGACTGGTCGCGGCAGGAATGCCGCTTCTACACAATCATATTCCCCGGAGCGCTAAGTGTAGAACCACTCCACCGGTAGGATGCGGGTGCGGCTGCCGCTTGGGGTCTTCAGGGCTTTATTGCCGTCGGCGTCAGTGGCCAGTTCGTAACGGGACCACAAGTAACTTACGAAGACTTCATCGCCGATCACAGAGACGTTGGGGTAATGGTACCGGACGAACTCGTCGGGCAACTCGCCGATCTCGTCATCACCCCACACCGGCGACATATCCGGGTCGGGCGGGATGTGAGCGGTATGGGCCAGACTTTCAATGACCTCAATGTTCTTAAAGTGGCCCCAGGTCTCGCCCTCATCCGGGGAGATAGCCGCGGAGAGCCGACTGCGCCGCATACCCTTGCGAGTCTCGGCCCGGGAGAGCTGATTCCAGATGAAAAGCAGGTCGCCAGTGGAAGGAATGCGGGCCAGGGCCCCGGGGGAGTAGGAGGCGGCTAATTCGGTGGGCTGAGCGCCGGGCCACCAGGAGTGGCCCCGATCAATACTGAACACTGCATGGACTCGGCCTGTCACCGCCCGCCCCAGGAGCATTATGCGCCCATCTTTTAGTTCTACTCCGCGGGTAGGCTCGGTAAACAGGTCGGTCCACCTGTTGTCGCGCCAGCCCAGAATCCAACCGTCACAGGCTTGCCAATGGCGCCCGTTATCATCAGAGTAGTAGACTCGTCCGGCTTCGGCCTGTGGATAGTGCGCCTCAGTTTCGGTTTGGGAACGGACGCCTTGGTAGGTTCCCCAGGAGCCGCCACGCTTGTCAAATCGGCTCCCGATGAACTGGCTATAAGTAGAGAGCAATACGCGTCCGTCCTCCAGCGCGAACATCGTCCCGCCCAGACCCATGGTCAGGCCGTCCAGGGTGATTTTGGCCGGTTCCGACCAACTCTGGCCCTCATCAGCCGACCAGCGGAAGAACCAGTTATTGGTATCGTTACCCAAAGCCGTCTTCATTGTCCATTGATCCGCGTAGTAGGTCCCCAGTTCCCCGTTGGGCAGGCGCAGCAGGCCCAGTGACCCAGCGGGCTTGAAGGTCTCGCTCTTCTGCCAGGTCCGCCCGCCGTCGGTGGATTGCTGCCCACCTTCGGTCATCAGACTGCCGTCGGGCATCTCCACGATTGAGTTGGGGCGGAAACCCTCAATCACAATGCCCACGTCGCCCGCCGCTTCTCCTTGTTGTGTTTGCGCCATTGCTAATCTCTCCTCTCTCATAGTTAGACTACTCGCGGCTACCCCACCGGCCGCTACTGCTGCGGTTTTCAGGAATTGGCGACGTGAAATTCTGCCTTCACGACGAGTATCCTCATCCGAGCGACTGTTTTTGCTGCACTTGTCGTTTATCGCCATACGTAATTCTCTCCTTTCCATTGGCCTAATTGGTACAGCTCACTCACAGTATAAGGGATATACCCAGATTGTCCCAGCGGCGAAGCGCCTCTCCATCGTAAATCTCATCCACGCTCCCACCGTCAAGCGCCCTACGAACGACAGCCCGGCCCGCCGCAGGCGGGCTAAGCCTTCCAGTGTTGGGCCTGTAGGAGTGGCGGTTACTGGTAGTCGGCGTAATCGTGGCCAGACCCATACATGCAGTTCCAGATACCCATGCCCGGCACAGTCCAGCATCTTCCGTTCGCCTGATCAGCACAGATAGTTGTGGTCCGACCCCTGTTGTAGTATACGGCGGTTAATCTGTCCTTGACTGGTCCAATACCTAACCAGCAAACTCACGTACTATCTGCCCAACCGCCGGCCACAACTGGGGTTCAAAGGCCTGGCTTTCCACCAGGTATATCTCCTCGGCACCACTGCTCATGGCGGCCTGGCAAAGCGCGCCCAGCCCCTCAGCATCTATATTCCACACGTACGCCCCGGCCTGGACCTGCGTTTCCCGGCCCGTGCTGAGCCCTTTCACGGTCGCCATATTGGCACGCAGCAGCCCAGTGTCACCAGCAGTGAGTGGATATATGACGTCGAAGGCGTCGTCCGCCATCCACGCGGCAACATCCTCCAGCATGCCACCCAGTAGGTCTCTGACGGGGTGCGACTCGTGTGTGTAATAAGGCCCGCCGCGTTTATACTCTTCTTTGCTGAGAAGCTGAAACTGAAGGGTGCTGCCACCGCCCCAGACTTGGCCGATCCAGCGCGTCTCAGGGGCTACCCCTCTTTGCATCTGCCGGGCCTCCCGCACGAACTGAGACATGTAGTCGGCCCGGTGCTGGAGCCACTCCGGGTCACTGTTAGGGATCTGGAAGGGGTCACGGCCGGTCTTGGCTTTGAAGTCCTGTACCGCCGGCGGCTCATAGCCGTAGTAGACTACGCCGTCGTCATCGTTCAGCCGGTCGCGATAATCACCTCGGTTCTTCACGAAGTCCAGGATTACCCCGTTGGGCTGGTAGGCCAGAACCTCCTGCAGCAGGCCAATGACGTATTCTCGATTCTCTGGGTAGGCCCAGCCCAGCTTACCAGTGAAGCGCTGGCCGTCGCGGCCTACCGTGCAAAGCTCCGGATGCTTCTTGACCCGCCGCGACTTGTAGCCGAAGCCATCATCTTCCCCATCCACCTGACACCAGGCATAGACCTCCAGGCCGGCCTCATGCCCCAACTCCACTGCGGCTGCAAAACTGTCAAAAGTACGGTAATCAGTGCGCCAGTACCGCCCCAGGTCTGGCGTCATGAAATAGGTCGCATGACAGTTGTCAGCGTCCAGACCGTGGAAGGGCTCCCGTAGTTTGCTCCAGTAGTGGGCAGTGCCACCGTCGGTGCAACGCCAGCACAGACGAGGGATGCCTGCCTCCACATAGCGGTCCACAATGTGTTGTACACCCTCTCGTCCCCAGGGTATCAGATCCGAGTGGCACCAATCACAGTGTGTGCTTATAAGCCCCAATTTCAATTTCCCTTCGCGACCGGTGGCGGTTGTTGCTTCAGTCGTGGCCATTGCATATATCTCCCTTCCCGAGCTTAGGACACCAGTGAACCCGCCGGGCAGCTACTGCTGCGGGCTCCAGGGATTGACGACGCGAGATGCTTGTTGTGTTGCGCTTATCCCCGCTACTGCTGTCAGCGCTCGGGGTAGTGGATTTATCGCTTGGTGTCACTGGCGATTGCTTCCTTGCTTACTAAGCCGACTGCGGTGCTCCACGGATTAATCGGGCGACCACAGTCAGGCTGCGCTGGGGCCTACCAGTTGGGGTGACACCTCGCCGCTGAACACCTCGGTAGCCGGGCCGGTGAGGAAGACGTGATCATCTGCCGCCCACTCTAATTGCAATTCGCCACCCAACAGTGAGACTTCCACCCGGCGGTCAGTGCGCTCGGTTAGCACCGCGGCTACCGTGGCCGCCGCGGCGCCGGTGCCACAGGCCAGGGTCTCACCCGCGCCTCGTTCCCACACGCGCATGCGTAAGTGCTCAGAGTCCACGACGGTAACAAACTCAACATTGGTGCGCTCCGGGAATACCTGGTGATTTTCGATTTGCGGTCCCAGTTCCGTCACCGGCGTACTGTTGGCGTCATCGGTGAAAATAACACAGTGAGGATTACCCATAGAGACACAAGTTATCTCTACCTGCGTCCCGTCCACCTCCAGCGGCTCGCCGATAACCTGCCCGTCCACCGGCTCGCCCCGCATGGGTATCTGCTGGCGCTGCAGGCGGGGCACTCCCATATCCAGGCTGACGGCGACTACTTGGCCTTCAGCGACGTCCATAGCCAGAGGGATGATGCCCGCCCCGGTCTCTACTTCCAGTTTGAGGCTGTCGGCCAGACCGTGCTCATAAACGTACTTGGCAAACGCCCGCAGGCCGTTCCCGCACATTTCCGCTTCACTGCCGTCGGAATTGAAGATACGCATACGGAAGTCAGCCTGCTGGGAAGGCAGAATAAGAATAAGCCCATCGCTGCCCACGCCGAAGTGCCGGTCGGAGAGTATCTGAGCGAGTTTCTCCAAATTGTATCCTGATAGGTCTTCTTCTATGGCGTTGATGTAAATGTAATCATTGCCTAAACCGTGCATCTTGGTGAATCGCACTGTTGCTACCTCCTACTTAGCTGAATCTTGTCAGCCACGCGCCTCAGGGGCGATGGCGGCCACTGCGCTCTTGTAGACTAATACCTCCACGTCCTTGACCTCCACGGTGAAAGTGAAGGTATCAAACCCAGTTATGACGCCCTGCAGTTCCTTACCGCTGATGAGCAACACGCGTACCGGCATCTGCATCTTGCGCAGTTCATTAAGATAGTTATCCTGAATGTTAGGCTTATCCGTGCCCATAATCATCATCCCCCGGAGACCTATTGGGCAGAATTAGTGGCAGCCGCAAGTGTGCGATCTGCCTCTATGATGGTCTGCACAACCCTATCAAATTGCTGCTGATTGGCCCACATCAGCCAGGTGAAGTCGGTCTGATGTCGGAACCAGGTCAATTGCCGCTTAGCGAAGCGCCGACTGTCCCGCTTGATCAACTG
>JALGUR010000105.1 GCA_029820565.1 Candidatus Zipacnadia bacterium | reverse complement strand
GACCAAGCGGCAGAAGCAGTGGGAGATAATCAAGGAAGCCCTGCGGCGGCGCAAGCCCTGGGGGATGGCCTGGGATGCCATTGATGGAGGATTGTCATTTATATGAGCAACGACCCGGTTATTATGAAGCCTGATGCCAACAAGGGCCTGGACGACAAGCTCTATACGGTCAAGTACGAGGTGGACGAGGAGAACTCCCACCTGGGGGTCATTGACCCGGAGGCCTGTATCCGCTGCGAGAGAAAGCCGTGTATCAGCAAGTGTCCGGCGGAGGTATACCGCTGGCTGGAAAACGAGCAGGAACTGGAGATTGCTTATGAAAACTGCCTGGAGTGCGGGACCTGCCGGGTGGTCTGCCCGTATGATAACTTCGAGTGGGAGTACCCACGGGGTGGCTTCGGCGTGGCCTATAAGTTTGGCTAGCTCTGTTGGTCGAGGATACGGCGGATTACCAGCAGTAGGTCGTGGTGGTCGGTAATTGGTTTGCTGTAATGCCATACGCTACCGTGGTCAAAACTCTTTTTGACTGAATCCGACCCGCGCGCTGCCGTCAGCATAAGCACCGGGATATTTGCGGTCTGCTCATTGGCCTGCAGAGCTTGCAAAGTCTCCCAGCCATCCATCCGGGGCATCATTACGTCCAGGAGAATAATGTCAGGCGGCTGCTGGGCTACCAGTTTCAGGGCGGTCTCCCCATCTCGGGCAGTGGTTACCTGGTATCCCTGGGTGGCAAAGAATTCGCGCGCAGCGGATAAGAAGTCTTCGTTGTCGTCGACGAGCAGGATATGCTTGGCCATTTTCTTCTATAAGCTGGCAACGGATCAATTGGGATGGTCTTTGCGACGCACAGGCTTTTCTCAATATCTCATTATATTCAGGAATAGATGAAAAGTCAAAGTATAGATCACCGAGTTTAAACTGATGAGCTCCATAATACTATTAGACCAGGCCAATGAAGCTCAGGGGGAGTATGGGCTACAGACGGGCTTACAGGGGACGGTATAGGGGCAACTGAGCAGGCTAATCAGCGGTTTGTGGACCGGCTTGGGGTTTAGTGATGGTCTTATGTGGGCAAGCTAGTCTTGACAAAAAGCATTCAATAGGCTAAACTATTTAACGCCTACCAATGTTGTGGGGTTGGATATCGGGGGCGAGGCAATCAAGGCGGTACAACTTCGTAAGACTGGCGAAGGCCTGCGGGTAGTTGGTCGGCCCGGGTATGTGCCCACTCCGCTGGGCAGTGTATCGGGAGGGGTGGTGGTTGACGAAGAGGCAGTCTCTGCGGCTTTGGCGGAGACAGTCGCCGATTGCGGCTTTACCACCAGGAACGTTGTCGCCTCGGTTGGCGGAAACACCTCGGTAACGGTTCGCGTGGCCGGTATGCCGCGGATGTCAGGGCGGGAACTGGCTGACGCGATGGACTACGAGCTGGACCGGCAGGTTCCCTTCCCCATTGACCAGGTCATCTACGACTACCAGATTATCGAGTCAACCAACGGTGGCGAAGAGGACGAAATGAGTGTGCTGTTGGCTGCAGCTCAGGAGGATATGGTTAACGCTCATGTTGCTGCGATCACGGGGGCACGCTTGCACCCGATCCATATTGATATCGAACCTCTCGCCCTGAGCCGAGCGCTGGTTAATGTCAGCACTAATGGCTACAACCAACAGACGGTGGCCATTGCCCACATCGGTGCCAGCCAGACTGAGATTAGCATAGTGCGTGATGGCAGTCTGGAGTTCGTGCGGGCCATACCGACGGCAGGTGAGGCCCTGACGACGGCGATTCGCCAGGAGATGGGCGTCGATGATACTCAGGCTGAGCAGGCCAAGCGCCAATTCGGTGATGTGCGCGATCTGGCGAGCCTGAAGAGGGATGAGCCGGAGCAGGTTCAAGAAGCCAGGCAGGCAATACAGAATATAATATCCGAGCCCCTTTTCGAGCTGACTACTGAACTTGGCCGCACTGTCGACTTCTACCGACGCCAGCATCCCGGCGAGGAAATCAATCGCATAGTCCTGGCGGGGGGATCGGCGGTTATTCCGGGATTGGCTAACTTTGTGGCTGCCGAAACTGGAGTTAGTGCTGAGGTGGCCAATCCCTATCAATATCTAATCTACGATGCGGACCAGTTGAGCGAAGCCTACCTACGCGATGTGGGGCCGGCAACGGCGGTGGCGGTCGGCTTAGCGATGCGGGATATGCTGGCTGAGTAGCAAGGGGAGTGTAATGTGCTAAAGATTGATCTGCTGCCCAAGCATTTTGCCATAGCTCGGCAAAACAAGCGGATCCTGGTCGTTGCGGTTATATTGCTCGTCGTAGTGCTGGTGGTTTTTTCCCTCAAGTATAAGGCTATCCAGGCGGATATGAGCAGGACGGAAGAAGCGATAGCTAAGGTCGGGCCTATTGCCGACCAGGTACGCGAGCTGGAAGTAGAGATCAGCGAAAAGCAATCCTGGCTCGACCCTATTAGGGGAAAGATTGATTTTATCAAGAAGGCTGACGAGAGCGGCAGCAAGTTTTTTGACCGCTTCCACAGCATCAATAAGTACATCTGGCAGGGGGCCCGGATGTCCAGCTTCAGCATCACTAGTAGCGGCGGGGGAGCGGCGATGCAGATGCCATCGCGGGGAATGGTCGGGATGGGCCCAGGGTCTGGCTTCGGAGCCGCACAGCCTACTGGGGGCACGGCGAGTACGGTCCAGTTTACTGTAGAGGTGCGGGGCGATGCCGGAGTTGGGCGCTTTCTGCTCAACCTGCTGCGCTGCCCTGACTTGACTAATATAACTTATTCGGGGGTTTCGGGTGGTCAAAGCATCGAAGCGTCAGGCGCGGGCGCGGTAGCGACCGGTGCCGGACCGAGGATGTCAGGGGCAGGAATGACGGGGCCTGGCGGGATGCCTCCAGGTATGGCGGGCCCAGGGATGAGGGGGCCCGGCGGGATGCTAGGCCCGGGCATGGCCGGCCCAGGAATGATGGGGCCCGGCGGCATACCTACAGCAGCTTCTGGGGTTGTGGGTGTGGAGCCGGGCAGCCCGAACGAACCTATTACGCTGCAGATATCGGCGACGTTGACCGAACCGATCGCGGTGCCTGCTCCACCAACCCAAGCTGTGGCAGCAGCCGAGATGGGTGGACTGATGACCCCGGGTATGATGGGCCCAGGGATGGGCCCGCCAATGAGTAACTCGGGTACGCTACCTTAGCGACCACCATCTGCTGTCATAACTAAAGATGTAGCAGGGTCAGTCCGATCTTTCGGAGAGGCAATAATGGGCAAGATACCGCCAGTAGCTATAATCGCAATTGCGCTTGTTCTGATCATTGGGGTTGCTGTGGGTGCCTTTTTCAAGCTGATCAAGCCTGCCCAAGTCCAGCTTAGTGACCTGCAGGCTAAGCTGGAAACGGAACAGGCCAAGGCGGATGAACTGGAGGATACCCAGGACGAGCTGATCAAGGTGACCGGGCGATGGCTGGGGGCTGACACCAAACTGCAGAAGTTGATGGATACGCGCAGCATCAAACTGTCGTTTGGCCAGCCGCTGCCTGCTCTATTTGCCTCGTTGTGGCCGGAGATGCGGCGTAATCTGGCTAATACCGTCGAGGAGTGGGTGAAGAGCCAGGGAGTAACCATCACTTCCGGAGCCGGCATACCTGCCCCGCCGGCGCTACCACCAGCACCACCAGCTAATGGCTTCTACGAAGTGGCGCGGATCAGTCTCGGGATAGAGGGCACACTTTCCCAGATAGAGAAGCTATATCGGGCCTTGCCGGAATTCCCGCGCATCGGCATTATTGACAGCTTGTCACTATCGGGCGAAGGTGATATAATAAGTACAACATTGCCCATGACCATCTACCTGTTGGTGGAAGTACCGCCTGAGGTGGCGGCACCGGCGGCAGCCGCACCGGGAATGATGGGGCCAGAGGATATGCTTATGGGCCCGGGAATGTCTGCAGGATCGGTTCCACCCGGTGGTTCTGGCGCAAGACCGCAATAGTTGGGAGAAAGTGTCAGTGCATAGCAAATATAAAGCCAATACTATGATGGCAGCCAGTTTGGGCTTGTTGCTACTGGCAGTGGTATTGCTTGTGTTAGTAATTCCAGCGACCAACCCTGGCAGAGTGATTACGGAGGCCCAGACTGAGGTCCCTTCGGTGCGACCTGGATCACGGCCCGGGATGCCCGCGGGACCGGAAATGGGCATGCCTGGTCAAATGGGCATGCCTGGTCAAATGGGCATGCCTGGTCAAATGGGCATGATGGGTATGGGAATGGGTATGGAGGCGGCACCGGCACCGGCAGTCAACGTCTTTGAGGGTGATCCGCTGGAAAGCAGTCGCCCCAACCCCTTTCTGAGTGAGGCAGGCGCCGTCCCGAGAGCAGGTACGACTTATGGGCCCAACTGGCAGGAGATGCCACTGGCCAGTCGCGTGAACATTGGGCCAGCCGGCCGTGCGCCTGAGCCTGAGCCAGTGGCGGCACCAGAGGTCGGCGAGCAAAAATTCATGCGGATCAACAGTATCATGTGGACAGCGGGCAAGCCGTTGGCTGGCTTCGAGATGAGAACCGGCCAGACGGGAAGTGTTCGCCCTGGCGACATTATTGATGACTGGTTGGTAGAGCAGATAGGACAGGACTATGTTTTGGTTCGTAATGTAGTAAACGGTGAACGACGGCGGGTTCCGTTAAAGGGTAAGTAGAACAATTAGCTCGATGAATGTGTCAATAATAGTGGCAGATTGGCAAAAACAGCAAATTTGGGGTATGATGGGCTCAGGAGGCGAGAGCGATGCGTAGATATTTGTCTTATTCTGTGTTAGTTAGTATTGTGGTGTTGGTGCTGGTGGTTGGAGTAATTGGGGTGGGGTACGCCCAGCAGGAAGGCCGATTTTCGGTGCAGTGGAAGGATATCACTGTAGCGGATGCTCTGGGCGCGTTGCAGCGACAGTTTGGCATCCAGTATGTGCTGCCCGCCGAGCTAGGCTCACGACGGATAACGCTGGCGCTAACCGATGTGACCCCAGTGGAGGCACTGCGGCAGATACTGAGCGCGGCCAACCTTGCTGCTATCAACGAGGGTGATGTCTGGCGCATACGAGAAGTTGCCCAGGCCCAGGTCGGTGGCAGGGCTTATCGTCCTGGGGCCACGACGGGGGTAGCCGCGCGACCAGCACCATACCGACCAACTCCGCAGGCCGTTACTGTCGGTGCTGCTTATGGTGCAACGTCGCCGACTGGTCTCACACCTACACCACAAGCACTTACCCCTGGGGTTGGTACAGTACCAGGCGCTGTGGGGACGACACAGGAGTATTCCGAGGAGGATATGGTTTTCCGCATCGTGCCGCTGCAGTTTGTCGATCCATACATAATTGCTGAAATGTTCCGCGGCAGCGTTGTGGGTGGCCAGAGCGGTTATGGTGGCGGCGGCTATGGTAATCAGTACGGTAATCAGTACGGTAATCAGTACGGTAATCAGTACGGTAATCAGTACGGTAATCAGTACGGTGGTAATCAGTACGGTGGCTATGGCAACAACCGCTATGGCAGCAGCGGCTATGGCGGCCGGCAGAGCGGTTATGGCGGCTATGGTGGCCAGCAGAGCGGTTATGGCGGCTACGGTAGCGACCGCTATGGCAGCAGCCGCTATGGTGGTTATGGTTACTAGTAGCGAAGCGGCATCGGATTCGGACCTCTTCTGCTACGGATAGAGCAGTGGCAGCAATTGGGACGTGGCGACTTCATTACTACATGCTGGGTCGGCCGTAAGTATGGGAGGGTACAATGCAATACTTGAAAATGATGCGCGCAACGGTAACAATCACGGTACTATGCGCGGCAATAGTCGCTTGGCCGATACTGGGGACGGTTGGCGCGGCTTGGGCTGAGCAAGCTGAGGACGGGGACACATCCCCCATAAACCTTGACATCAGGGGGGGAGAGATTGCCGACGTATTGCGTATGTTGGGCCGGGCTGCCGACGTTGACATTGTGGTCACTGATGGCGTAAGCGGTACAGTGCCTAGCCTAAATCTACGCGGCAAGAGCATTGATGAAGCTTTGTATTTGATTGCCACGACCTGCGGTTTGAAGGTATACCAAGTTGACCCCACAACCTACATAGTTTCTCCTGCTGATAGGCCTGCCCCCGAAGCAGGTACGCTCTTGAACCCATACGGCACAGCGCCACCCGGCGAGCGCCCCCAGCGCCCTGTTTCTCCTAACTTGCCTGCTATGCTGACAGTTGCCCCGGAGGTTCCTCCAATGTCTGCCTGGCAGCTAGAGGGATCGAGCCAGGTGCTGCAGGACTCCGCGCGGGGCGAGTGGATCTGGGACGAGATCAAGCTTGAGTATGCCGATCCCGCGGTAGTCGCCCGGACCTTCGGTGGTGCAGTTACGGGGGGAGGTACTGTACCCCGCAGGGTTGACCATTATGATCACCCCGCAGGGTTGACCATTATGATCAAAGGAGGGCAGAAGTGCTTCCGTTTGCCGGCAATATGAGTCTGCCAGGGGCTTCGTTCGTTGGGCAGTGGCAGCAGTATGGCGGGTATGGGGGAGGTAGCCTCGGCGGAAGCCTGGGGCAATATGGTGGTAGTAGTAGGTACGGCGGAAGCTACGGCGGTCAGTACGGTGGCGGATACGGTGGTCAGTACGGTGGCGGATACGGTGGTCAGTACGGTGGCGGATACGGCGGTCAGTACGGTGGCGGGTACGGCGGTCAGTACGGTGGCGGATACGGTGGCTATGGTGGCATAAGCCTGCCGGAGAACATGGAACCACCTCTGGCTATTCTCGATCAGAATGTA
>JALGUR010000104.1 GCA_029820565.1 Candidatus Zipacnadia bacterium | reverse complement strand
ACCCTAAGCGCGAAAGCATTTTGCTGCTCAACGAGGAAGCCCTACGCAAAACTATCCCTCCTGTGGTGCAGCACTGTGACGTGATGGTGGTTTCGTTTCATTGGGGCCGGGAGGGTAGCCGGCGGGTGACCGCCTACGAGCGAAATCTAGCTCATCTGGCGGTGGATCTGGGTGCTGATTTGATCATTGGGCACCATGCCCACGTTCGTGGAGAAATCGAACGATATCAAGACAGCTTAATTGCTTACTGTCTGGGCAATCTGGTCTTTGATGAACAGAGCTACGGTGGCAACGAAGGATACATCTTAACCTGCCGCGTCAGCCACGCAGGCGTAATGGATTATGTCGCACTGCCGGTGCGGGTAGTCAACGGCCAGGCACGTAGGGGGCATGGTGTTACTACGGGGATTCAGGCGACCAAACAGTATACGGCCGGAATGCAGCGTGCCCCGGCAGCGATGAAGACGAGAGCAATTTGGCGAGAAGTGGTCAGAAAGGTACGGGAAATGACAGCATGATAAAAATCAGCGCTTTACCCAAATGTTGGATAGAAGATATCTCCGAAGGCCGTATGGACCTATTCGAATGGATCGAGTTGTCAGTGCAACTTGAATGTGAAGGACTGGAGATGTATTCACGCTTTCTCAAATCACATGACGCGAAATACCTGAGCCAGGTACGGAGCCACATCGAAGCCCTGGGTATGCGTATGCCGATGATGTGCTATGCTCCCGATTTTACTGTCCCTGATCCTGGTGTGCGTCGGCGGGAGATCGACAAGCAGATAGAGATGATCCAGGTAACAGCAGAACTCGGTGGGGAATTCTGCCGCACGCTTTCCGGACAAGCTCGACCGGAGGTTGCAATTGAGCAGGGCACCGAGTGGGCGGTGGAATGCATTACAGCCTGTTTGCCCGCCGCCGAAAGCTATGGGGTAAAACTTGTCATCGAGAATCACTACAAGGACAGCTACTGGCAGTGCCGAGAGTTTGCTCAGAAGAAAGAGGTTTTCCTAACTATCGTGAATCGCATTGCTTCGCCGCATTTCGGCGTTCAATATGATCCCTCCAACGCGTTGGTTGCGGGCGACGACCCCATTGCTCTGCTCGATGCTGTTCTGCCGCGCGTCATGACTGTGCATGCCAGTGACCGTTACTTGCTGCCGGGAACTTCTCTGGAGGATTTACGGCAGGCCGACGGAACGTTAGGGTATCCCCAGAACCTGGTTCACGGCGTAACGGGACAGGGACTGAACGACTATGATGCCATCTTTGCCCGGCTTGTCAGCGTGGGCTTTGACGGCTGGATTTCCATCGAGGATGGCGTCAACGGTATGGACGAGATGAAGGCCTCGGTGGATTTCCTCAAAAGTATGCGGCGAAAGTATCAGGACGCTTCAATATGAAACGCATCGGCATCCTGCAGGTATGGCAAGAGTCAAACAGTTTCAATCCGGTATTGACGATCAGGGCTGACTTTGAGGCGTTTGGTATGGGAAGTGGAGAAGAGGCGCTGATCAAATTCGGAACAGGAGAGGAAGTCGGCGGTTTCCTGAGAGGCCTAAAGGCCTGGCAAGAACTGGTTGAACCTGTGGGGCTGGTGGTGGCGCAAGCCTGGCCCGGAGGCTCCATATCAAAAGAGACAAAACAGTGGCTCTGTTATGCCATTCGTGAACAACTGGACGCAGTGGGGCAGTTAGACGGGGTCCTGTTCTCGCTGCACGGCGCGCTTGTGGCCGAGGATGAGACAGATGTGGATGGGTTCCTGCTTGAACAGGTACGACAAACGGTGGGCCCTGACGTGCCGCTGGTGGCGACACTTGACTGCCATGCCTATTGGACGCCCAGGATGGGCCGAGTTGCTGACGCCCTGGTGGCTTACCATACAAATCCACATTTGGACCGTTTGCAAACCGGAGAGCGAGCGGCCCACGTTTTGGAGCGAATCCTGGCAGGGGCCAAACCGGCAGTAACGACGATTCGCCTGCCGATGCTGATCACTGGCGAGGTAAACTACACCACAGGTCCGGTCCTGGCGCCAGTCTTTGCGCGGTTGGAGGAAGTAGAGTCGTATTCTGATGTCCTCAGTGCCTCAATACTCATGGCCCAGCCGTGGGTGGATGCCCCTGAGCTTGCATCTGCGATCGTAGTGTTCACAGAGGGAAAATCCGTCCTGGCCCGCGAGTTGGCGGAAGAGTTGGCCCAGATGTACTGGCAACGCCGTGAGCAGATGACCTTCGAGTTCTTGGACGCAGAGCAAAGCGTAGCTACGGCACTGGCCTGCAAGGGCCAGCCGGTGGTGATCGCGGACGGCGCTGATGCCACGAATTCCGGCGCACCGGGTGACAGCATCCACTTGTTGCGCGAGATGCTCAAACGAGATATCCCGGGCGGCGCCTTGCTGATTATGGTCGATCCACAAGCAGTTGCCTATGCCCAGGCAATCGGGGTAGGAGAGGCCTTCCAGTTTGCGGTCGGAGGCAAACGCGATCACGTATTCTCCCAGCCTCTGGCCATTAGCGGTGAGGTGCTGTCATTGCAGCCTGCCCGATATGTTCTGTCGGGTCATGGTGGCGACAACCTGCCCATTGACATGGGCGACAGCGCCGTCGTTCGGACAGGCGACATCACCTTGCTTTTGGTGGAAAAGACCGGCCCAGGAAGTACACCGATGATGTACCGCTGCGTGGGATTGGAACCCCAGGATTTTAAGATTGTGGTCGTGAAATCGCCAGCCGGTTTCCGGGCCGAGTTCGAGCCCTTTGCCGCGGGCATCGTGCTCTCTGCGTGTCCGGGTTGTGCCTCGCCCCGACTTGCCGAGATGCCGTACAAGAAAATTAGTCGGCCGATCTGGCCGCTGGATAAGATCGAGGACTGGCGGAGCGTAGAATGGACGAAAAGTAGTGATAGAAGATACCAGGAGTGATCCCATGAAGCTCAGAGACAAGGTGGCCTTGGTGACCGGCTCCTCGTCAGGCATCGGTGCCGCTATTGCCCAAGGCATGGCCGCCGCCGGCGCGGATGTCATCATCAATTATCGCAGCAACGAAGCGGGAGCGCAGAGAATCGCCCAGGCAGTTAGGACAAGCGGACGAAAAGCCTTGGTCGTCCGGGCCGATGTGGGGCTGGCCGAGGACGTGGCTCGGCTATTCGAGGAGATTAAGTGCGAGTATGGCCGGCTTGACATCCTGGTCAACAACGCGGGTATCACACCCAAAAAGCCCTTTCAAGCCACAACGGAGGAGGATTGGGACGGCATCATTACCACCAATCTAAAGAGCATTTTTCTCTGTTGTAAGCAGGCACTGTCACTCATGTCGCCGGGAGGGGCGATACTGAACATCTCCTCTATCCACGCTCTGGTGACAACCTACAACTTCTCGGCATATGCGGCCAGTAAAGCCGCTGTGGAGGCCCTGACCCGTAACCTGGCTATCGAATTTAGTGAAAGGAACATTCGCGTGAATGCGTTGCGGCCGGGGTGGATCGTAGTTGAGCGTGAGCCTTTTGACGTAGATGATCCTACGTATGAAGAGGTTTGTGCGAGAATACCGCTGCACCGCCCGGGACAAGTGGAAGATGTTGTGCCCAGCGCCATACACCTATGTTGCGATGATGCTAGCTTTATTACAGGCCAGATACTGGGAATTGATGGGGGCGTTGCAGTCATGGTCAATTCACCGTTTCCCAAGGGCTTTGTGGAAGGCGGTGCCTGGGAGGAATGAGCCAATGAGTGCACACAGAGAAAAAATGCCTGATGATTTACCATTGTTCTCAGTCAGCCAATATACGACCTATCCCTTGAGCTTTGAACAGGATGTGGCTCTTTACCAAGAGATAGGTGTAATGGGGATTGAGGTGTGCGAGGAGAAGTTGGCCGACGATCCAGGAAAGGCGCGGGAGCAATTGGCGGAACTTGCCGATAGTGGTCTGGAGGTCACCAGCGTGCAGCCGCGAGTGCTTTCCCTATTCCCGCATAATGATACGGACACCAATAAGGTCCCCGAAGATCCCGAGGCCCGCGTGGCCGGGTATCGCCGGACTATAGACCTGTTTTCGCAGTGTTTTCCTGACCAGGAGATCGCGCTGGTGGCAGGCGGTGGAAAAGCGCCGGCGTATAACTTTCACATTGCCCATCAGACGGCTCGCAAACTGTACCCGCCATTGGCTGATTATGCCGCTGAGCGAGGCGTACGGATTATGTTTGAACCCTTGAGCCCGATCCTCATGAATGCCTTCTCGTTCATCTGTACGCTCGATGAAGCACTGCAATTGATTGAGGACGTCAACCGAGATAATTTCGGTCTGGCCCTGGATATCTGGCACGTCTGGCGCGAGCCGCACATTGCCGAACGGATCGCGCAGTTGGGTGAACAAATCTTTGGTGTGCATATTTGCGACTGGCCGATTGGTGAGCCCCGGGGCTTGCAGGATCGGGTGCTACCCGGTGAGGGGATGATTGACCTGCCCGCGCTCCTTGGGGCGATTGAACGGACCGGATATTCCGGGGCGTACTGTCTTGAGATCTTCTCCGATGAAAATCTGCCGGACTCGCTCTGGCGAGCCGATCCCGCCCAGGTGATTGAGAAGGGCAGGCAGGGATTCCTGCAGGCCTGGCAACAACGCCATTGAAAAAAGGAGAACTTAACTGAAAACCTTACAGGAGCAGTATCGTCTGGCTCAGCAAGTAATCCCGGGGGGAGTCAACTCTTCAGTACGCGTGAACCAAGCGCTGGGAACCCCCCTCTACGCTTCGCACGCACAAGGAAGTCGGGTCTGGGACATTGAAGGACGCGAATACATTGATATGTGTTGCGCCCATGGTGCGGCTCTACTGGGCCATGCCCACCCGGCTATTGACCAGGCCTTACGCAAAGCAATAGAACTCGGCTACGTCAACTCATTTGAAACTGAATACCATGAACAACTGGCCAGAGAGATTTGTGAGTGCATTCCCTGTGCGGAAAGGGTTCGGTTCTGCTCATCTGGCTCCGAAGCTACCCTCCACCTAATTCGTGCCTGCCGCGCTTACACCGGTCGGGAGAAAATTATCCGTTTTGAGGGCCATTTTCATGGCTACCATGAGCTTATCTACATCGGTGGCCATCCCCCTGCGGAAAATGTTGCGGACAACCGCAGCAAACCCTATATCGAATCAGCCGGCATCCCGGAAGAATTCGCGAAATTCATCATTCCTATTCCTTACAACGATCCTGAAGCCCTCGAAGAAGCCATCTCGGAGCATGGTGATGAAACAGCCCTGGTCATCCTGGAGCCCGTCAATTACAACTGCGGCTGCATCAAACCTCAGCCCGGATATCTCGAGCTGCTGCGTATTGACCAAAGAGGCAGGTATCATCCTTTTCTTTGATGAGATCCAGTCAGCTTTCAGAAAATCAAGGGGCGGTGCGCAGGAAGATTTCGGCGTTATTCCCGATGTGTGTACCATAGGGAAAGCACTGGGTGGCGGACTGCCGCTATCAGCCTTCTGCGGCAAGGCGGAAATCATGGATATGTTCCAGCCCGCCGGACCCGTACAACACAGTGGCACCTTCAATGCGCACATTGTCCCTATTTTAGCTGGGCTGGCCTTTGTCAATGAGGCTGGCAAACCTGAGTTCTATGCTCATCTACAGGACCTGGAGACACGTTTT
>JALGUR010000043.1 GCA_029820565.1 Candidatus Zipacnadia bacterium | reverse complement strand
CGGCTGCGCCACGGCACTGCCCAGCAGATAGAACCAGGCCCAGGACAGCCGCCAGCCCAGGCAGCCGTACTGGCCGAGGACGAGCAGTTGTTGTGCGTTTGCGAAGTGACAGCAGCGGGTAGCCATTGGCACCTCCAGCCCGCCACGGTGTTCAACTGGCCCGACAGCGTAATATAATCATAGTCACGTAGCCCAGATTCGGCTGGACCGAGCGCCTCGCCGAAGTCTCAACCTCCGCGGCCCAGTGAAGCGGGGTCAGAGAACTCGGCCTACGCCGCAATCTGGGCAATGACCAGGGGAAGATAACAGTTGAGAATAATCCAAGGATTATGGGTAGTGGCGACCGGTGCCTTTGATGGTGTGCATCGGGGGCATCAGGCTTTGCTTAAGGCGGCCACGCAAGTAGCGAACGAATACGAGGCCCAATCTGTTGTAGTGACTTTTGAGCCCACCCCTGTAGAAGTCTTTAGCCCGCGCAATAGTTATAATATCCGCTTGACCACGAAAGAACAACGGCAGCAAAAGCTGGAAGAACAAGGTGTGGAAACACTGGTAGTAGTAAGATTTGATGAGGCATTGCTGCAGACTTCAGCGAGCGATTTTGTCAAGCAATACTTGCTCGGACGGTTGGGCGCAGCCGCCGTAGTAATTAGTGAGAATCATACCTGGGGACGCGGCGGTGAAGGTGATGCCGATTTAATGAGACAGTTGGGCGAGCAATTGAGATTCATCGTACGAGTCGTTCCCTTGCTGACCAGTGAGGGAGAACCGGTCTCCAGCAGCCAAATCCGCCAACTGCTGTGGGCCGGTGAGGTCAGCCGGGCCGCGCACTTGCTGGGCCGACCCTATAGCCTATCGGGGCCGGTAGTCCCCGGCTCCGGTCGGGGCCGGCAATTGGGGTTTCCCACAGTTAACCTGATTGTGCCCGAAGCGAAATTAGTACCAGCGCCAGGTGTGTACAGCAGCTTGGTTGAAGCGCCGGGGATAACGAAGCCGACAACGGCTGGGGGAGTAGCCGGGTGGCCGGCCGCCGTCAGCGTGGGGGCATCGCCCACCTTCGCCCAAGGCGGGGACAAGCGGCTGGTAGAAGCCCACCTGCTGGATTTCAAGGGTGATTTAGGCAACGCCACCATTACTGTGCACCTGCTGGACAGGCTGCGCAATCAGCGCGCCTTTAACACCGAGATAGCCCTTCAAACTCAGATTGCTGCTGACATACAGGAACTGCGCCTCCGATTAGGTTCCTGCCCGGCAATGACAAGTTTGTTGGATTAGCCCCCTATAATGAACCGTAGGCTCTCCGACCTGGCAATATTCCAGTTGACAATAGAGGGCCTATCTTCTATACTCACAAATGGCCCGTACGGGGAAATCAAACCTGGCCCAGGGCTCCACAAAGTCGCCTCAGAAGGAGGAAACTTAATGACGCGCATAATCAAATGGGCAAGCGTACTAATTTGTGTGGCTGTGGTGGTCAGTGAGTCGGGAACATGGGCAAGACAACAAGGAAAAGTAAGCCCTACGAACAGATTTGAGCGCAGGCACAAGTCGTTCGGCACTGCCCAGATTAGACCCCCACAACCGGAAGGGGTGAGGCGAATGGCCCGGCAACGACGGATCATTCTCAACGATGATGGGTTTTATGGACCTCGAGAAGTGCAGTCGCTCGGCCAAGACCCAGAAGAGTGTTTGTCTCTTCGCTTTAACTCGAGCGTTGGCACCCAAGTAGATACGTACTGCTTGTGTGTCGGGGCTACCTCTGGTGTTCCCCTTGGTGAGGCGATGCCCCCCTGCCCTGGCTATGCGCTGGAGGCGTTCCACTGCCCTGACACTGATGTGCAAACAGCGCGGATGATAGGTCAGAGTATAGAGGCATACATCGTTGCCGCCCACAAAGCGGGGATGGAGATATTTGCCTCGCTGCGGATGAATGATTGTCATGATGCCAACGTGGTCACCAGCGGGTTCACCGGGCTTACCTATCCCCTGAAGGTAGAGCGACCCGACCTGCTCCTGGGCGAAGACTATGCGGGCCGCGAGTATGGCCACCTGTTCGAGGGCGAAGGGACGAAAGGCTCGACTGGGTACCCGTCTAATTCAATTATGAGTTGGTTCTTCTGTGGCCTTGACTGGGCTAAAGAGGAAGTGCGTCAGCATTTCCTGGATTTCATCCTCAGTTATTGTCGCGAATATGACTACGATGGTGTGGAACTGGACTACGTGCGCCATACGATGTTCTTCAAGTTTGGGGAAGAGCGGGAGAACATGGACAAGATGACCGAGTTTGTGCGCCGGGTGCGGCAGGGGCTAGATGAAATTGGTCGGGAGCGGGGCAGGCGCTATCTGTTGGCGACGCGGGTGCCCAGCACCCCGGCCATGGCGCGCCGAGCGGGTCTGGATGTGGAACGCTGGCTCGCCGAAGGTCTGCTCGACCTACTGGTGGTAGGTGGTGGGTCTTTTGCGCATACTGCGCGTCTGCAGGAGTTTATTGATATGGCGCACCGTTATGGGGTGCCGGCCTATCCGTGCATCAACCATTTCCAGGATCCTATCAGCATGCGCAGCCGGGCCAGTGGGTTCTGGGGTCTGGGCGGCGATGGCGTCTATATCTTCAACTACTTTGGCGTCCCCGAAGGCTCGGAGAAGCAACAGTGTCTGCAGCAAATGGGTGACCCCGATATTCTCGTCGGGTTCGATAAGCACTACCAGCCAGACTACGGCTTCAGTTGGTTTCCCTATGGTCACGAGTGTGGGCCCGGTCAGTTCCCCGTGTGGCTTATTGAGGGGACGCCTATCCAGCTTGTAGTGGGCGACGATGTTCAAAAAGCAGCCCACGAGGGACTCCTGGACGAGATGCGGTTGCAGGTCCAGGTCAGCAACATGGACGAGAGCGAAGGGATTACCATTATGATAAATGATGTTCCAGTGTCGGTCGCCGATATGGAGCGGGTCGCCCCGGATTCTTTTGAAGCCTTAGTACAGGCGCCGCCGCTGCGACGTGGGATTAACGAGATTGTAGTCCTCCCTGGCCTTAACTCGGTGGCACGAATTCCTAACACAATCCAAGGTGAGGCGAAATTCGTGTCCACGGTAGAAGGGCTGGACCTGTCGGTGCGCTATAAGCATGAGTAAGTAATCACATTGGTGAATCCTTAGCAGGAGCAGGGCCAGAGAGCCCATTACGCGGTAGGTAGAGAGACAGTGTTTGAGGCCCTTACCGAAAAACTACAGCACGCTTTTCGCAGTCTGAGCAGCCGGGGTAAACTGACCCCGCGCGATGTCCGCGATGGCCTGAAGGAAGTGCGCCTGGCGCTGTTAGAGGCCGATGTGCACTATCAGGTGGTCAAGGATTTTATTAACCAGGTGCAAAACGAGGCTCTGGGCGAGGAGATCCTGCAGGGTCTCAACCCGACTCAGCAGATAGTGAAAATCGTCCACGAGCATTTGGTGAGGCTGCTGGGGGAGGAAGCGGTGCCGCTTGACTTCGCCGCTACCCCGCCTACCGTCATCATTCTGGCCGGGCTCCAGGGCAGTGGCAAGACCACCACGGCCGGCAAGTTGGCCGTCTACCTGAAGCGTAAGGGCGACCGGCCGCTGCTGTGTGCGACCGACGTATATCGCCCGGCGGCTATTGAGCAATTGCGGCAGGTGGCGCAGCAGGCTGAAGTTGAAGTCTTCGCTATGGGTGAGAATGACCCGGTGGACATCGCCCGTGCTGCTGTTAATCATGCCCAGTCGGCCAATCAGGATCCAGTAATCATAGATACGGCTGGTCGGTTGCACCTGGATGAGGCGATGATGGCTGAAATCGAGCAGATTGAGGATAGTTTCCAGGAGACCGAAACTCTGCTGGTCTTGGATGCTATGACCGGTCAGGATGCAATCAATATTGCCGAAGAGTTCGGCCAGCGCCTGACCCTTGACGGGCTGATATTGACCAAGTTAGATGGCGATGCCCGAGGTGGGGCGGCACTGTCGGCCCGGGCCGTCACCGGGGCGCCGATAAAGTTTGTGGGCGTCGGCGAGAAACTGGATGCCCTGGATGTATTCCATCCCGACCGCATGGCCCAGCGCATTCTGGGCATGGGTGACGTCCTGACCCTGGTGGAGAAAGCTCAGGAGGCTATTGACCTGGAAGAGGCCCAACAACTTCAGGAGAAATTGGTTTCAGCGCAATTTGACCTGGATGATTTCCGCAAGCACCTGCGACGAGTGCGGGGCATGGGCTCGCTGGAGCAGATTGTAAAGATGATTCCCGGCATTGGGCAGATGCCGGGCTTGAGCGAGGCGGATTTTGATGAAAGCGAGTTGGATATCGTGGAGGCAGTCATCAACTCTATGACGCCCGACGAAAGAGGCAATCCCCGGCTGCTCAACGGCAGTCGCAAACGCCGTGTCGCCCGGGGCAGCGGCACCAGTGTTCAGGATGTGAATATAGTATTAAAGCAGTACCGGCAATTGGCCGAACTGATGCAGACGATGGCTCAGGGTAAATCAGTGCAAATCGGCGGATTGCGCCTCGGAGGCCGATGATTGGTAGACCGGCGTCTCACCTGTCCTTGAATTCGACAGTTCGGAGAAGCGCTACACTCCGATTTTGATTACGAAAGGAGCACATTAAATTGGCTACACGGATTAGACTCAAGCGAACAGGGGCTAAGAAGCAACCTCATTATCGAATTGTAGTCGTTGACCAGGCCAAACCTCGCGATGGCCGGACGACGGAGGAAATCGGCTATTACAACCCGCGTACCGACCCTGCTACTATTAACATAAAGGAGGACAGGGCGTTGCACTGGCTAATGGTAGGTGCCCAGCCCTCCGATACAGTCAGGTCTATTTTCAAACGGGCTGGTATTATGGAAACTTTTCGCCAGGCCCGTCAGTCGACCAAGAGTGGGTAGTCGCCCCAAGTATAACCAAGGAGGGACAGGATGCAAGAATTGGTAGAATATTTGGTGAAGGCTATAGTTGACGCCCCGGAGGCGGTGCAAGTGACTGCTGTCGACCGGGGCCAGGCTATCATATATGAGGTCTCGGTAGACCCGGAGGATTTGGGCCGGGTTATTGGTCGTCACGGCCGCACTGCCGAAGCCCTGCGTGCCATCGTCAAGGCAGCGGGCAAAAAGCACGAACAATTATCAAGCGTAGAGATTCTCTCATAGTTTATACTATCTCTTGGGAAAGGAAGCGCAGGTATTGATAATGGCAAGTATTACTATCCAGCGTAAGGTAATCTTACGTTCGATCGTCACCGACCAACTCAAGCAGGAACTGGACCAGGAACTCCAGAACGCCATGGACGAAATTGACCAGCGTATTCAACAGATCGACTTTCGCGCCCAGCCATATATCACCGGGCTGCAGCGTAGTAATATTCAGCAAGCAATGGCAGTCCGCAAGCAGGTAGAAGCGGAAAAAGAAAAACACCAGCAATTGCGCAGTACCCTGGAACAGCGTCGCCAGCAGGTACAAGCACTGAATACTGGCGACGAGATCGTCCGCGGCACTCTGGACAGCCAGGTGGAAATAGATGAAGGAGATAATTTGGCCGAGGCCATAGCCGGGGTAGAAATTGTAACCAAGGACGATATAGTAGTAGAGATACGCCAGCGCCAGGTTACTGACATAGCGGAGGAAGAGGTGCCTAAGATTATCACTGACCTCTCCGGCGGTATTGACCTCGATGCCTCCCCGCAACGATAATTGCTACGATGTGCTGATAGGGGTCGTAGTCGGGGCCCATAGCAGGACCGGCGAAGTGAGGGTAGTCCCGGAGACTGACTTCCCCGAGCGGTTTGCCGGGCTACCGACTGTGTTCGTCAAGAGGCCGGATGAAGGCAAAGTAATGGTGCTGACCGGGAGCCGACTGCACCAGGGCAAGGGGCAGGTGATACTCAAATTTGCAGGTATAGGCGACCGAGAGGCTGCCAGCCAATTGCGCGGGGCCGAATTGTACATTACTCGTCAGCAGTTGATGCCGTTAGCCGACGGGCAGTATTATCAGTTTGAACTCCTGGGCCTGGAAGTGGTAACCACCACCGGTGAGGCTCTGGGACCCGTCACTGAGATTAAACGCACCGGGGCCAACGATGTCTATGTTACCGAGCGGGCGCTGATACCGGCCATTGATAGCGTGGTAAAGGAGATTGACCTGGACAGGCAGCGAATCATAATTGAGCCGATGGAGGGCCTAATAGAATAGGGCCGACACCGCAACTATGCATATTGACGTCGTGACAATATTTCCTGACTTTTTCCGCTCGCCATTGCAGACCAGCATCTTGGCGCGAGCGCAACAAGCGGGTTTGGTAACCATACAGATACACGACTTGCGCACGTTTACTGAGGATAAACATCGGGTAGTAGACGACTACCCATATGGGGGTGGTCCGGGCATGGTGATGAAGGCGCAGCCATTCCTGGCTGCTACTGAAACGTTGCGGGCTGACAGTGCCGACGGGACACCGGTCATATTCTTTACTCCCCAAGGCCGGCCTCTGACTCAACAACGGGTGTGTGAATTCTCCGAATATCAGCACTTGATACTGTTATGCGGCCACTACGAGGGAGTGGATGAACGGGCCCGGCAAGCCGTGGTAACCGAAGAGGTCTCTATTGGCGACTATGTACTGACTGGGGGGGAGCCTGCCGCGCTGGTGCTGATTGATGCGCTGGTGCGTCTGGTGCCCGGTGTGCTGGGTAATGAGAGTTCGACGGAGAGCGAGTCATTCGCTAAAGGCCTGCTGGAGCACCCGCACTATACCCGCCCCGCCGAACTGGACGGAATGCGGGTTCCTGAAGTGTTGCTCAGTGGCCATCACGAGCAAATCCGCCGCTGGCGACGCAAGCATTCGCTGCGCCGCACCCTAACTCGGCGGCCAGAATTGCTACGCACGGCGGAGTTAACTGAAGAGGACCACAAGTTATTAGCCGAAATCAAACAGCAACCTCAGAAAGAGCCGCAGGAGCCAACTCAGGCCTCCGGCGATATCTGAGGTGCTATGAACAGGAGAGTTGTTTTATGGATGACCTCATCGCAAAAGTAGAGAGCAAGTATATCAAGACGCAGGTAACAGATGCAAGGCCTGGGGATACCGTGCGGGCCCGTATCCGCATAACTGAAGGCGAGGGCGAAGACCAACGCACTCGTACTCAGACATTTGAAGGCGTAGTCATCGCCCGCCGGGGTGGCGGTGTAAACGAGAGTATCACGGTGCGCCGGATGAGTTTTGGGATCGGAATTGAGCGTACTTTTCCCCTGCATTCCCCGTTAGTGGAAGATATTGAGGTAGTCCGACGCGGGGATGTGCGGCGTGCCAAGTTGTATTACCTGCGCTCGCGGCGCGGACGAGCGGCACGCGTTAAGCAGAAGGGCCGGGGGCCAGTCCAACCTTTGGCTGAGGACGAACAGGTTTCCGAGACTGAGGCCGATGAGGCTGACCAAGAGGTGGCTACGAAGGCTGAACCTGGCGATGTTGTTGACAGCGTCGCAGAGGAAGAGGCACCCGAATAGACGGGACTACACTAACTATGCTCGCTTTCGACAGTACTTGGCAAGTATTAGGCCTGCTCGGCGGTATTGTAGCCTTGCGGGTCGCCGTCCCCCGTGTGCGGGTGTTGCGCCGCCAGCGCGGCGCTATCCTTGAGTTTGTGGACTCGGGCTTAGTCGCGGTAGTGTTGGTCTTTTGCATCTTGCGACCGTTCGTCATTCAGGCCTTCTACATCCCGTCTGGCTCAATGCTGCCCACTCTCCAGATTAATGACCGAATCCTGGTCAACAAATTCGTCTACTATTTCCGCGAGCCGGAATTTGGCGATATTGTGGTCTTCCGGGCCCCGCCTGGTGCCTCTAATATCAAAAAAGACTTCATCAAACGAGTAGTGGGAGTGCCGGGGGACAGGATTGCCGTGTATGGGGGGAGTCTATACCGCAACGGTCAGCGGCAACAAGAGCCATACATTAAGGAGCCGCACTTGTACACCTTCCCGCCCGGAGGGGGGGAGTTTGTGGTCCCCGAGGATACTGTGCTCGTCTTTGGCGATAATCGCAACGATTCTAATGATGGCCATAAGTGGGGGCCGCTGCCCCGGGAGAATGTCTTAGGCAAGGCGTTCTGCATATTCTGGCCTCCTCCCCATATACGAGTAGTTCGTTAGGTTAAACTGCTTCCCGCAACCCGTGTTGGTAGGACAGGCGTCTCGCCTGTCCCTATATCTGACGGGCGGGCCGCGCGTCCTACGGGAGATGAAGGTGTGCTACCTGCCTACCGGTTTCAGTTCTCCAGTACCCAGACGCCTCCGTCGTTTTCCCGGCGGGGTGCTCCCCGAAAACTGGAGCGGCGGGCCCAGACCGCCGGATATGACCTGGTGGCCGGCGTAGATGAAGCCGGCCGCGGGTCTCTGGCCGGGCCGGTAGTGGCCGCAGCAGCGGTATTGCCGGCCGACCGCCGCGTGGCGTACGTGGTAGATTCCAAGCAGCTTAACTCTCACCAGCGCGAGTATCTCTATGAGCAGATAACTTTGGCAGCCGTGTCGTGGGCGGTCGGAGTCATCGGCCCTCAGCAGATTGACGCCACTAATATCCTGCGCGCGGCCCAGCAGGCAATGCAGCAGGCCCTGGGCAGCCTCAATCCCTCTGCCGACTTTGCTCTGATAGATGGCCGCTTTGAGTTGCCCAACCCTCTACCCCAGCAGGCTATCATTGACGGCGACAGCAAGTGCTACTGCATCGCCGCCGCCTCCATCATAGCCAAGGTGTATCGCGACCGACTGATGGAGTATCTGGCCCGCCTGTATCCGCAGTACGGCTTTGAGCGCAACCGGGGCTACGGCACACCTGAGCATCTCCAGGCGCTGGAGGAGTGGGGGCCTTCTCCTATACACCGCCGAACCTTCGCACCGGTAAAACAAGCGTATCAGCCTACATTAGGCATTGAAGCGGGGGAATAGCCTGGCTGGGTGCGCTACGCATGGGGATATGGGCGGGAGGTCAGACTACGTTGCGGGCAGAATCATACGCTCCGGCAGGCGTGTCTCCTACGATATTAGCACAAATTGCGGCTATGGAGGTCCACATCCAGTAATGAGAGTAATAACATTCACCGTAGGGACTATTTTGCTGACGGCAAGCCTGCTGCCTGGGTCTGCTGGGGCGGAGCGCGATGGGCGGTTTGGCATCGTCTGTCCGTGGGGAGAAATCGGCCAGACCGGGGTCTGTTGGGACCGCTGTGGGGGTGGTGCCACGGCCTTGGGTGACTGGCCCAGAACCGAGAAAAAAGATGATGTCTACGACTGGGAGGCAGCCGAAGACGAGCTGATAAGCCAACACCGGGCCGAGGGGTTGATTCCCGCGCCTATCATCAGCTACACGCCCGGCTGGGCCTCAAGCGCACCTGACGAGGCCGGCGGACGCGACCGCTATCCTCCCCGCGATTACGCCGATTACGCCGAAATATTGGCCCAGTACGCCTTCCGGTTCCGCGGTCGGGTACCAACTTGGGAAATCTGGAATGAGCCGAATATTGGCTTCTTCAACGGGACCATTCCCCAATACGCCGACCTGCTCAAGATCGGCAGCATCGGCGCCCATCAAGGCGATCCCGCGGCTCACGTGGTTTTCGGCGGCACTGCCGGCGTGGACACCTGGTTCATTCGCCGCTGCTACGAGCATGGTGCGAGACCATACTTCGATATTATGGCCGTTCATCCATACCAGTGGGGCAAGACTTTTGACGATGATTGGTTTATTTTCAAACTCAAAAGCCTGCGCACACTAATGGACGAATTCGGCGATACAAATAAGACCATCTGGCTTAACGAACTGGGCTGGACCTCCGATGGTTCGCCGGAGAGCGAGGCCATCCAGGCGCGGCTACTGGTGCAGTGCTATGTCACTGCCCTATCCCTGCCTCACCTGGGGGTGACCAAAGTGTTCTGGTTCGCCGTCAAAGACTGGGGTGGGCCGGGCCATGGATTGTACCGCGAAGACAGCTCCAAAAAGCCGGCGTGGTATGCTATGCAGACGATGATAAGCGAACTCGCGCACCGGCCCTATATCGGCGGACACAGCAGTGGTGCGGCCCGAATTCACGCTTTCGGCGGGCGGGAGAATGAACCGAACAATGTGCTGGTGGTCTGGGCCTCAGGGCTGGAGCCCGTGTCCGTGGAACTGCCAACTGGATCTGTCCGGGGGACGGCTTTCGACATTATTGGCGGCGAGATGGACATCCAAACTGATGAGGGCAGATTGCGTCTCGAGGCGCGACCTGCGCCAGTCTATCTCCATCTGCCTGCAGATGCTGTTAACGAATTGATTGAGCCTCCTCCGGATCGCTCGTTTCCGAGTCCGTCGGACCTTCCTCGGCGGCCGCTGGTAGCGGCTACAGTCTACCCGCAGGACGCCACCGCGCGGCCCTTCCTGGTGCCTGGTGTACGCACGGAGCTGATAGCCCACATCTTTAACGGTACCGGGGATGACGGGGAGGCAAACCTCCGCTTCGCACTGGGCGATAACCTGGACACAGACACAGTCAGTGTTCGAGCCAAGTTCAATGAGGTAACTGAGGCGACGGTGCGCCTGCGTCCTCCCCGAGGAGCTAAGCAGGGCCTGGTTCCGTTGCATGTATCGGGGGAAGTCGCCGGGCAGTCCTTGCCCGCCTACGACCTGCCGGTACGCATCGCTTCGGGGCCAGTAATTGAGTTCTACGGTAACAGCCACTTGGAGCGGAGCCTTTACTATCAGGAGGGCTCGACAGGGTGTGCCGAGTCAATTCGGTTCGGGGATGCTTGGACGTACAAAGTACCGGTGCTGGAGCCTGGGTCAGCGCGGGTGGCGATGCTGGTCGGCTCCCACCAGGCCCAGCGCTGGAGCGTTGCCTGGTCACAGGACGGCGACACCTGGGAGCCGCTGTACTCTGGCCGCAGCAACCTGGCCTGGCACGCCGCCCCAACTGAGGACCTACGCGAAGGCGACCTATACCTGAAAATTGAGGGGAACGACCAACAGGTGCGCGAGGTGGTGGTGACTTTCGGCCAGTAACCACTTTCACTCACTACAAGCAATGCGGCCGGACCCGAGCCGTTTGTCACGACAAGCAACTGCGCCAGCAGCGATTAGGATTGTAGTAGACAAACAATATTAGAAGGGTTACTATCTCAAGTTCGGAGAGAAGGAGTTGGTCATTATGGATAATGCGAGCAAAACCCGCTATAAACTCTTCTTCCTTTCTGAACTACACCAAGCCATCCCCAAGGCACCGATAGGCTACATTCCGGCTGGCTCTTTGAAATGGCATGGCGAGCACCTGCCCCTGGGCTGTGATTTATTGCGGGGGCACGAGATTTGCCTACGAACAGCCGAACTGGCCGGTGGCGTCGTTGTACCTCCAATATATGTAGCTGCGCCCGACACCATCAGACCGACCCTAACAAGGTTGATCCCACAAAGGAATTAACCGGCCGGGCAAAGGAATAGCACCGTCCGCTAAAGTGGAGAGGACGATTATGGCAGAAGTCATTCGGGCTGAAAACCTGACGAGGCATTTCGGAGATGTTGTGGCGGTGGATGGCATCTCCTTTGCGGCAGGTGCCGGGGAGATATTTGGCTTTTTGGGACCCAACGGCGCCGGCAAGACCACCACTCAGCGGATGCTCACCGGAGCTCTACGGCCTACCTCGGGCTCAGTCTGGGTCCTGGACCATGATATGGTGCAAGACCCCTTAGGGGCCAAGGAGCACTTCGGCGTCGTACCCGAGATGGCTAACCCCTATATGGAGATGTCGGGTTGGGATAATATGATGTTCGCCGGGGAACTATATGGCGTCAGCCGGGGTGACCGGTCCAGCCGCAGTGAGCAACTGCTGCGCCAGTTCGGGCTGTGGGAGCGGCACGACAGCCGAGTCAAGGGCTACTCCAAGGGGATGAAGCAGCGGCTTATGCTGGCTATGGCGTTGCTTCACCAGCCTGATATATTGTTTCTGGACGAGCCGACCAGCGGTCTGGACGTGGCCAGCAGTCGTCAGATACGCGCCACCGTCAGGCAGTTTGCAGCGGATGGGGGCACGGTCTTCTACACTACCCACAACATTGAGGAGGCCAATCAACTCTGCAACCGAGTCGCCATCATCAACCAGGGTGAGATTGTCGCCCTTGACACCCCCGAGGCGCTTAAAGCGCCCTTCGCCGAAAGTCAATCCGTCGTGGTGGCCTTCATCGGCCAAGTGCCGGTGGCCCAATTAGAGGTCCTACCCGGGGTCCAGCGGGTGCAGAAAGAGGGTGATAAGTTCAGATTGTACACACCTCAGCCCGGCTTAGTAGCCGAACAGGTCAGTGAACTCGCCCGCCAACACAACACCCACGTGTTGACTATCAATACCCTCGGGCCAAGCCTGGAGGATACCTTTTTGAAGTTGACCCAGCGTCCTACTATCCAGCAGGGGGAGGCCAGTCAATGAAATCGTTCAGCCGGCTGTGGGTGGTGGCTAAGAAGAATATCCGGGTTTATTACTTGAAGGGCCCGGTGCTTATCTTTGGCGTGTTTTTTCCGGCATTCCTATTTTTTGCCTTCGCCATTGGGCGCCACTTACCTGCTCGGGATTTGGTCCCCGGCCTGATTGGTATGGCGATATTCTTCACTGCCTCAGCCATCACTCCGGCTATTATTCCCTTTGAGACCCGCACCCGCACCCTGGAGAGGCTTTTAGTCGCTCCGCTGACCATATCCAGTATGCTGGCCGGCGACATTCTCGCCGCCTTTATGTTCGGCTTATTTGTATCAATTATACCAATACTGATAAGCGTACTTGTTATCGGCGTTTCTATTGCCCATCCCCTGATATTTGTAATCACCATCATCCTGGCGGCGGGCTGCTTCGCTATTTTGGGAACGCTTTTTGCGGTGCCCGTTACCGACATTCCGGCGGATGTGATGATGCTGTCCAACCTGGTGCGCCTGCCCCTGATTTTCTTCAGCGGCGTGTTTATGCCCATTGAGCAAATGCCTCAGTGGGGCCAGTGGCTGTCGGTCATCTCCCCGTTAACTTACTGCACTGAATTGATTAGATATAGTTCCATCGGCGGCAACCACTTCGCCCCGGCAACCAGTCTGACTATCCTCATCGGCTTCACCCTTGCATTGTGGATACTCAGCATCCGGCTACACCAGCGCAATATGAGCCGACGGCTGGCACTGTAGATAATCTGTCCCCGACGCGAAGTTCCCCTGCATTGTGAAGGTCTTTGTCGGCGGACGGACAATTATAGTATTGTATTAGGATTGCCGCCGGAGGTGCCTGAATATGTTAGCCCGGGTCAATAGTGCCGCTGTTTTAGGTATTGATGCCTATGCGGTTCAGGTAGAGGTAGACATATCGCGGGGTCTGCGCAGCTTCACAATTGTCGGCCTGCCCGATGTTGCGGTCCGCGAGAGCCGCGAGCGGGTGGAGTCGGCTATTCGCAACAGCGGCTTTGAGTTCCCTCTGGATAGAATCACCGTCAATCTGGCTCCCGCTGATATCCGCAAGGAAGGCCCCTCCTTTGACTTGCCCATCGCTCTGGGCATTTTGGTGGCCACCGGCCAGGTGAGCATTGACGAACTTGATGAGACGGCACTGATTGGTGAATTATCCCTGGATGGACATCTGCGGCGTGTGGCCGGGGCTTTACCCATCGCCTTAGGCGCGCGCGCCTGGGGCCAGCGGGCGTTGATTGTGCCGCCTGCCAATGGTAAAGAGGCAGCGGTAGTAGACGATTTTGAGGTGTATACCACCGAAAACCTGTATGACTGCGTCTGCCTGCTGGAGCAAGGGCTGATGGACGAGCCGGTCCAAGTTACCGACGAGGACCTGAATTTAGAGGCGCCATCCTACGAGGTGGATTTCTCCGATGTCAAAGGCCAGGGCCATGTCAAGCGGGCCCTAGAGGTTGCTGCCGCCGGCGGCCATAATGTCATAATGATTGGCCCCCCCGGGGCCGGCAAGACGATGCTGGCGCGACGAGTGCCGGGTATCCTGCCGCCTATGGACCTGCAAGAGGCCCTGGAAGTGACCAAACTGTACAGCGTAACTGGCCTTTTAGCCGAGAAGACCGCACTGATGACTACGCGGCCCTTCCGCCACCCTCATCACACCGTCAGCACGGCTGGGCTGGTAGGCGGCGGGAGTATCCCCAAGCCCGGGGAAGTAAGCCTGGCCCATAACGGCGTGTTGTTCCTGGATGAGTTGCCGGAGTTTTCCCACAGCGCCCTGGAGGTACTGCGCCAGCCGCTGGAAGATGAGGCGGTGACCATCGCACGCGCCCAAGTCACTATGACTTTTCCGGCGAATTTCCAACTCATTGCGGCTATGAATCCCTGCCCCTGTGGCTACTATTCTGACCCGCAGCGCCAGTGTACATGCAGCCCAGGGGCGATCTTGCGATATCGCAAGCGCATCAGCGGCCCACTGCTGGACAGAATTGACATCCATATTGAGGTGCCCCGCTTGACTCCTGACGAATTGATGGACCGCCAGCCGGGCGAGAAATCTGAGGACATCCGCGAGCGGATCATCCGGGCTCGTCAGGCCCAACGGACCCGGTTCGCCGATACCAACTTTCACTGCAATGCCCAGATGACTTCTAAGGCACTGCGCCATTTCTGTCCGCTGAGTGAGGAGGTTGCGGCACTACTGCGGGCTGCCATTGACCAGTTTGCCCTGTCGGCCCGCGCTCATGACCGGGTCATCAAGTTAGCCCGCACCATCGCTGACTTGGCGGGTGCTGACCATATTGCTGTCCCCCACATCGCCGAGGCGGTCCAATACCGCAGCCTGGATCGGAAGTTGTGGACATAGGCACTGATCTGCCACTCACGCTCACAATTGCCGTGGTATCTGGGAGCAAAAAGGAGACACAACGTTTATGAGCAGAGTCAGGATTCTGGCCGATATGAGCGGAAAGCATACCCGGCACGATGTCTATAACATCTGGGTTAGAGTCAGGAGCAATGCTACCCTGTTCGGATGGGAAGAGGCCAACGGAGGTAACCAGACCTACAGTCTTAGCGCCGACGGCAGGATGCACAGAGTGGTGGTTCCGTGGTCCCCGCAAGAGGCCAATAACTTTTGGAGCAGCGCCGCATGGGGGCAAGACCGACTAACCGCACAACACATATTGGGTCTGGGCACTGATCCGGCTTACTTTGGGGTACAATGCAGGCTTGATAACAACATTACCGAGTTCACTGAAGCCGGTGCTTCTCTGCTGTTTCCCGCTGTTTGTTTCGCCCACGACGGTACACCGTGGGTGGTGATGATTAAGACCCAAGACGTGGAAAATACCGACGGTATCATTGACCAGTACAACTCAATCCTATCCGTCCACCAACAAGGCAGTCGCTGGGTCAAAGATCATATCGCGGACCTGTACTGTGGGCTGTTGCCCAAGTTGCCCAAAGACAAAGCCGGCGTTTGGGGGTTTCCTGGCAAGCGGCGGCGACCCTACGTTGTACCGGATGACCAAGGAGGCGTATGGGTCCTGTGGGAGCGCAAGGAGCCGCACGGCAGCGCTACAACTCAAGCCACCGGTGTATTATGCGGCCGACGATTTGCTGAAGATACCTGGTTACAGCCGCTGCGGATAGTGGAGGGCGGCTATATGGACTATGTTCCTGATGCTGGCGGGGTGCGGGATGGACAGATCACTGTCGCAGCCCAAAAAGGTACGAGCGAAGAGGAAGGCAGAGGAAACGTCGTGGTCTTGTCGGTAACTGTACAGGGCGCACCAGTCCAGCCGGCCGATACTGACTTTGAAGAGTGGCAGCACATCCACTTAGCCAAGAGACGTTTCTTCATCCCTGCCGACCGCTCCCTGAGACTACGTGGAGAAAACTACCAACTGCTATTTGGTGACCCCCATACCCACACAGCACTTTCTCTGGACCCCGAGGGCGACCTTGTGGAGATGCTCTCATACGCTCGCGACAAAGCCAAACTCGACTTTGTAGCCACCACCGACAACGACTTTATTTATGGCCACCGCCTGACCGACCAGGCGTGGCGCCTTACTATGAAACAGGACCAGAACTGGTCGCAAGAGGGCCGCTTCATCGCCATACCCGGTTACGAATGGACTCAGCAGTCGTGGGGACCGGTTAGGCCCCAGCACCGCTCCATACTGTTCGCCAGCTACGACCAGAGCATGCTCAGATATTCGGATGTGCAGGGTGACCCCATAGAGGCCCTTGTGGCATGGATCGAGACGACCAACGGGATTATGAACAGCCAGCACCCCCAGTTCTATCTTAGTGATAGCGACCGCGAGGCCAACATGGAAGTGGTCTCTGGCTGGGGTGACTACATCAACCAATCCGATTGCTTCCACCAACATCTTAACAAGGGCTTCAAGGTCGGCTTTATCGGCGCCTCCGATTCACACCATAGAGTACCCGGCCTCGGCGGTGGGCTCACCGGGCTTTGGGTCACTGAGTTCACGCTGCCGGCGATTATTGAGGCATTCGGGTCCCGACGCTGCTACGCCACCGCTGGAGCACGCATTGGCCTCAAATTCTGGATAAATGACGCCTTCATGGGTGAGATACTACACGGCAAGGGGCCGTTTGGCGCCAGGATAGCCGTACACGCGCCAAGGGAAGTGGAAAGCGTGGAAATCTTCGGTGACGGCAGAGTTGTCGCCTCACTGACAGATCTGCCGGCCAGTTTCGAGGAAGACATCAACAGCCTGCCCCGTTGCTCGTGGTATTATGCCAAGGTCACTATGCCTGGGGAGTTTCCCCAATACCCCTCTCACCTCGCGCCGGCCCAGGGTCCTTGGGCGTGGAGTTCGCCGATATTTATTGAGTAGCAAAGTGAGATAACGACATCGGCCTGTCCTCAAGTATAGTGGACACAAACCTCACTTACGCGGGGATTGTTGCCGCCGCCAACCGCACCGACGGCAAGGCGATACTGCACCCAGCAGGCTTCTTGGTGCAGGCCAGTGGTGTGGTCACCGCTCTCAAACCACCCCGCACTGCCCCCGGGGCCGGTAGGTGCAGTTGGTAGCGTTCACTGAAGCCCTGGGGCGAGCCGTAGTAGACAATAGCATTCAGGTCGTGCCGGATGCCGTCATAGGCCATCGCTAAGACCAGATCGTCATAGCCGTCATCATCAATATCAAACTGGTGGACACGCTGCACAATGCCCGCGCGCGAGACATAGATGTTTTGGCCAGCATTGCCCAGGGTGCCCTGACTGAAGTCCTCAGACCCTCGGGTAATCCATCTTCCTGAACTTGCCATATCTTCTCCTCCCTGAGCAGTGAACGCAATTCGCCTCATCCGACAATGCGAATCATACTGCCCACCAGCCGGACTCATTTGTGCTAACAGGGACCAGCGCGGGGCGCTTCAAGTGCGCAACTGCGTGGATTGATTCGTCAACAAACCGTGAAATCCTTGACATACGTTAGTATCCTCGCTATCATCGCTGCAGTGGCCACAGATGAGGATGTTCTACCAGGCTCGCGCAGAACAGATTATGCACAGCAGAGGCATAAAGCAATGTTGAATCCTTCGGTGCTCTCGCCCATCCACTTGAGTTTATACCGCTGCCATCAGGAAGCAGACAACTATGACCCCCAACAATAAGGTCGGCGAAACTCCCCAAGAACCGTCAGCGCCACCAAGCCGAGGCCGCTCCGGGTTTTGCTGCGGTTGCCTGGTAGCCACCGCAGTGTTAGGTGTTGCCTTTGTAGTGTTTTTGGCTATGCTGTTCTCCTCGCCAAGCGAGATTATGCAGCGGGCCACCCGTTCATCTGGGTCAGAGGCCAAAATCAAGCAGACTGTTGCACTGTTCACCGAAGCCCAGATGCAGGCGATGCGTGGGGTAAAACCCACGGTGCAGATTCAACTCTCCGATGCGGACATCAACGCCTACTTGGGTGAACATCGCGATGAGTTGGACCTGCCCTCGGGACTGGAGGATCCCCAGGTTGCCTTCGGGGAAGGTTTTATTGAGGCCAGTGTTCGCACGAAAGTTGCCTTCGTGCCGGTGCGAATTCGGGTTAAGATCGTCCCGAAAGTGGTGGATGGTAGGCTGGCGATTGATGTTGCCAAGGTCAACGCCGGCAGAATCGGCGTGACCGGGGTTATGCGCGAACGCCTGGTCAACAAAATCGGCGAATTGATCCACCAGCGCCTGGCCCAAAGCGGGGCCACAATACAGAGCGTGGCGGTGCGGCCCGGCGTGATGACTGTGACGTGTGTGCTCGATCCTTCTCCCGCTGGCGGCCGCTGATGAAATGCCGGCCAATGCCGTGCGCAGCACAATTCTGAGACTGGCTCAGCTGTCCAGGGAACAATCCCCGCCCCTTCTTCGTCCAATATGCAGATGTAGACAGATTATGGAAGGGGTGAGCATTATGCTGCGAAAAGTCCTGCTGCTAACAGTTGTCGGAATTGTCCTGACCAGTATGACAGCATGGGCCGATGGGGTGCTGATCCCCGGCCCGCCCACTAACATACTCCCCGACGAGCCTTATTTCGTCATCAAGTACCACCACGTCAAGAGTGAAATCAGGGACCAGGTCTGCACCACTTACGTGGATCAGGTCTTCGTCAATGAGGGGCGACGGGAGATGGAAGCCACTTACATCTTCCCCCTGCCGCCCGGAGCGGTCGTCAACAAGTTCACACTCCACGCCGACGGCAAAGAGGTTGAGGCCCGGCTACTGGACAAGGACGAAGCCCAGCGCATCTACGAGGAGATCGTGCGCCGCCGCAAGGACCCAGCCCTGCTTACCTACGCGGGCAACAATGCCTATCAGGCGCGCATCTTTCCGATTCCGCCTGGCGGCGAGCGGCGCATCGAACTGCGCTACACCGAGGTGCTCACCTACGACAACGGGCTAATAAGTTACCTGTATCCGCTTAGCCCAGAGAAGCTCTCGTCCAAGCCGATTGAGTCGGTAGTGTTCACCACCAATATCCACGCTACGCAGCCCATCGGCAGCGTCTATTCGCCCACTCACGAAATTGATGTCAATAAGATAGATGACAACTATGTGCGGGCCTCCTACGAGGCGAAGGATGTGCTGCCCGAGCGCGATATTCTACTATACTATAACGTGGCTCAGGACCCGGTGGGTCTAAGCGTGATAACTTTTAAGGAACCGGGCGAAGATGGGTTCTTCCTGCTGCTGGCGGCACCGGCAGTTGAAGAAGACAATCGCGAAGTAGTGCCCAAGAATATCTGCTTTGTGCTGGACACCTCCGGCAGTATGAGCGGCGAGAAGATCCAGCAGGCTAAGGACGCGCTCACCTTCTGCGTCAACAGCCTCAACTCCGAGGATAGTTTTGACGTCATCGCCTTCAGCGACGGGGTCAAGGACTTCGCCGACAGTCTGGTTGCGGCGAGTGAGGACCGTATTAGGCAGGCGCGAGACTTCATCAGCGGCTTTGATGCGCAGGGCGGAACTGACATCAACACCGCGCTGCTCACCGCACTGGAGCATCGTCGAGAAGGCAAGGTCAACTACATCGTCTTCCTGACTGACGGCCAGCCCACCGTAGGCGTGACCGACGAATCCCAGATCACCGCCAACGTAGCCGAGGAAGTGGGCACAATGAGTACAACATCCACCCGCCTCTTTGTCTTCGGCGTCGGCTATGATGTCAACACCAACTTCCTGGATAAACTGGCCCAGGGCAACGGCGGGTTGACCACCTACGTGCGACCCACCGAAGATATTGAAGTGAAGGTCTCCAATTTCTTCGCCAAAATCTCCCAGCCGCTGTTGACTGAACTCAGCCTGGACTACGGCAGCGTCGTGACCTATGACGAGTTCCCGGGCCAGTTGCCGGATCTATTCCATGGCTCGCAATTAGAGGTCTTCGGGCGCTACGAGAAACAAAGCGCCGGCAGCACCACCGTGCGGCTGCGCGGGACAGCCAAGGACGACTCAAAGACCTATGCCCTTGACTGCACGTTCCCCGAGGCAAACGAGGCCACTGACTACATCGCGGCCCTGTGGGCAGCGCGGAAGATCGGTTATCTACTTGACCAGATCCGCCTGCACGGGGAGAGCAAGGAACTAATTGATGAAGTCGTCAGGCTCAGCCTGGAGTACGGGATACTGACCGAGTATACCGCCTTTCTGGCAGAAGAAGGCCGGGCGGTGCGCCTGGAGGAGGTCGCAGAGCGAGCCAGTACGGCTATGGGGGCGGGCTTCGCCATGCCCACTGGTCCTGCTGCCACCTCGCGGGCCCAGAATGCGCAGGTGATGCAGCAACAGAAGCAGGTGGCCGCGACCAATACTTACCTGGATGCCGAGGGCAACCTCCAGCGCATTGCTAACATCCAGAATGTCGGCCAGCGCGGGTATGCACTGCGCTCAGGCCGCTGGGAAGATACCCGCTATCAGCCCGATATGGAGATTGCGCTTCAGGTGCGGGCCTTCTCCGAAGCCCACTTCCAACTCAGCCGCAACTTCCCGCAACTCAACAGCCAGATGAGCGTGGGCGAGAACGCATTAGTCATCCTCAAGGGCCAGGTCATTGAGATCGGCGAAGAGGGCAAGACCCGGCTCACCGAGGCCGACCTGCAGATGCTACAAGCGGGGAAAGACGAAGATACTGAAGCCCGGACCGAGCCGCGGGGGTGGCCCGGGCTGGTTATCTCCTTACTGCGCTGGCTGGGATTAGTTGCGGCTTAATAGCCCAGAGCAGCACCTGTCACCGGATTCTGAATCCTATACCAGCCAGAGCCTCCCTCTTTTGTCAGGGGCCAAATGCAAAAGTAGGGACGCCCAGCGCCAACACCAGGCGCCCCCCCTTTCATGCGGTGTCTGTATTCGCTTAGCTTTGCTTGCGTCGCCGGCCCCGTAGGTAGGCAATCCCCCACGGCAGCATGCTCAGACCCAGCAGCGCGCTGGGGGGTAACTCAGGAGTGTTGTTGGCGTACTTCAGGTCGCCGTTCGTGGCATCGTAGTAACTGATGTGCGCGAACCCGCGGCTGTCCACCGCCAGGCCGATGTCGTAGCCCGTGCCGCCTACCGAGTCCACGGTCTCTATGGTCCAGTTCCAGGAGGACCCATTCCAGCTCCCAGCCGCGTACTTCACGTCCTGGTTCGTATCATCGTAGTAAACGATGTGGGGAGAGCCGCTACCATCCAGCGCCAGCTCTGTACACATATGCGCCGTCGTCGCGTCGTCCACCGTCGTGATGTCCCACGACGAGCCATCCCACAGCGCGTACTTGAGGTGGGGCGTCGTGCCGCCGAAGTAGCTGATGTGCGGGTGCCCGCTGCTGTCCAGGGCCAGGGAGGTGTCGTAGCTAGTTCCGCTAACCCAGGTGTAGGTGTCCAGAAGCGTAGAGCTCCAGGAGGACCCGTTCGACACCGCGTACCTCAGGCGGTGGTCGTCCCAGTCGTGGTAACTGATGTGCGGGTAGTCACTGCTATCCAGGGCCAGCGAGGGACCCACGATCCCATTAAACCCGTTGTCCACCATCTGCCCACTCCAGGACGAGTCAACCCGGTGAGTGTACAGCAGGTCATTGCCATACGGCCAGTACCGGTAGTAAGCGATGTGGGGGCGGTCGCTGCTGTCCAGCGCCAGGGACGAGTATGTCCCCACGTCCGTGCTGTCGCCCTCCGCGGTCTCAATATCCCACGACGAGGTCGAGGAGTTCCAGGCCGCGTACTTCAGTGCTCTATCGTGTATGACACTTCCCCCTGAGTACCACCAACTGCGGTCGTGGCAGTAACTGATGTGGGGATACCCACTGCTGTCCAGTGCCAGGGAATTGTGTGCGCCCACGGAGCCCTCCCAATCCACCGTCTCAATGTCCCAGGACAAGCCATTCCACGCCGCGTACTTCAAGTCGGCGTTCGTGCCGTCGTAGTAACTGATGCGCGGGTAGCCGCTGCTGTCCAGCTCCAGGGACGGGAAATAGCCCACATCGCCTACACTGTCCACCGTTTGCATGACCGGGAAATCCGCCTGGACGGAAGTAGTAGATACTAACGCCACCACAAGAACCACAACACTAACTGCCAATGCCAACTCACGTACAATCTGCTTTCTCATCGTAACGCCTCCTCTTGATTGGTGTATAAACTTAGCTCCCGTATAACGAAAACCCGTGGACACTCGTGGTGCCGCACGGGATTGATTGACCTTATGATGGCCTCTGCGACCTCGGGTGACAGACCTCAGAGCCACACCTTATGACCTTATGATTCTAATTATATCACAACCGCCTGATTTTGTCAAGGGCAAATTGAAACAACACAATTCTGAGGCCCGACTATCAACAGCGGCCGAACTCGCGCCAGGCCTCAAAGTAGGCGTCCACATTCTCTCGGGGCGACTCGGGCCGGATTGAGTCAGCGGTGGACAGGATGAACCCGCTACCGGGTGCGGCGGCCTCAATAGCAGCGCGCACCGCCTCGCGAACCTGCTCAGGAGTACCCCGCCAGATCAGGTTGACCTGGTCTACATTGCCTTTCAGGCAGGTCAGATGGCCAATGCGCTGCTTCACCTCAGCCAGGTCTACATCGCCCAGCGGCGGTGGCGCCAGCGTTTCAATGAGGTCCGCTCCGGCCTCGGCGATCCAGTCTACCGTCGTGTCCATAGCGCCATCATCATAGTAGTGATACAGCGCGTCGTAACTGTGAACGAGTTGGATATTTTCCTCAATTAGCGGTAGGGCAAATTCCCTGAAGTGAGCCGGACTCCAGCCCGACCCCACCGACACGGCCCACCAGCAGTCCATTACCACCGGCGCGCCCTGCTCCAGACAGACCCGGGCTGCCTCCTGGAAGAAGTCGTTGAACAGGCGCAAGGCTTGGCGGAGAAAGTCAGGATTGTCGTAGGCTAACAGCATAGCCCGCTCACTGCCCAGGTAATCGAGAAACGCGTAGCCGCCCGCTCCTTGGCGGGGCTGGGCCACTACCAGGCCCCGGTCGCCGACCAGGTCAATGATGGTGGGCAGAATCGCCGCCCGCAACTGGCTGAACTCGGGCAGGAGAAACTTCAGCCGCTCCAGGTCTTCGGGCTCCTTGAGCAAATGCTCCCGATACAGCGGGTCGGGGCAGTCGCCGTAGACTGGCCCAGG
Organism: Candidatus Zipacnadia bacterium; assembly: GCA_029820565.1. GTDB lineage: Bacteria > Armatimonadota > Zipacnadia > Zipacnadales > Zipacnadaceae > JALGTV01. The sequence goes on along the minus strand of JALGUR010000043.1, from coordinate 1,058 downwards.
GTCACCGGCAATCTTGACCTCACGCAGGTCGCCGGCGGGTGTGTGGAAGATGCGGCGTACCTCAGTGTGGTCGGCATTCCGCGTGGTGCTCACTTCCATTGATACCTGAGGCGGGTACTGTTCCTGATCCGTCTCAAAGGCGTGTCCGTACACATGCACCAGAGGGTCAAGCCCGAACTCGTTGGCTAACCGCATCTGGGACACCCAATAGTCCATGCCATAATTGCCGGACATCCAGTTGAACATGCGCGGACAGCAGGGCACGCGGTCTACTTCCTGGTGCTGAATTGCGCGTAGCAGTCGCTGCTGCGAAGTCATAGACTCACTCATAGTTGCCCTCCGTGGGTAGTTGTGTGAATAGAAACGCTGACCCCGAATGTATCACCGGCGTCCCAATTTTTCCATCACTCCGCCCTGGACCTTTCATCTGTCATCTATTGGGTAGCGGCAGTATCAGGCCCAGGGCAGTGGCTCAGGCCGTCGCCCATGGTGAGCCCTCCGAACCATCCTCTGTAGGGGCGGAAGTTGGGTACAACTTCCGCCCGTTGTGTCGTGAGCCTGCCCAAGGGTGGCCCGACCAGAGGCGGGCGGATGTGCTTCCACCTTCGCTACGCAAGCGTAGCTACGGCGGACAAGTACGCACATTCGCCCCTACATTTGGGCTCTATTCGCAGGAGCCGCGTCGAAGGCAAATCTTAGTGGGTCGGCTGGAGTCCATCCAGCGCCAATATACATTCCACTAACAGGCCCGAAGCCCAAGCGTGGGGTGCAGCCCAGTAAGGGATGTCGGGATTCAGCCCGATTAGTTCAGGCAGCAGGCCGGTGGGGGTAGTGCGGGCCAGGCAGAAGTTGATGTAATCAATAGCCTGCTGGCGGTAGTGGCTGAATTTGTCAGTATCCTCGCCCTGGTAGGCCTCAGCCAGACGCAGGCATATTAGGGCCGTCCACAGAGTGTTGACCGCGCCAATCACGCCGCCCAGGTAGCCATCCCCCTCATAGCGGCGAATCCCTACTCCATCCGGCAGCGCGACGCTCAGCCGCTGTTGAATCGTGGCCAA
>JALGUR010000042.1 GCA_029820565.1 Candidatus Zipacnadia bacterium | reverse complement strand
CGTAGATCTGGGAAAGATCCAACTCCTCGACCACATCGCGGATAAAGTAGGCCAGATGCCCCTCTTCCAGCCAGTCATTCAAATTAGGCGGCAAAAGTAGCTGCTGGTCCGGGCGATACTCTTTGAATCGCTTCATCATACCTACATCATAACATATGTTGGCTCTGACAAGAAGTTCTCCGACAGGCTGCTAGGGTTAGAATTTGCCTACACGTAGGGTTGGCACATTTATATCCGGCCTCCATCAAGACCTGCTGTCGGACCGTTGCAGGCAATGCGCGTCTCACTATGCTCACCCCTTTTGAGTGTTAAAGGGACATTTCGGATTGCGACAAGCGTAGCGTTTCGCAGGGCTTGTCTCTTAGCGAAAACTACTTGGCGTTGCGCGGTGCGCTATCCAGCTCTAACGCAATGACCGAGATGTGCGGGTCGGGAGGCTCCTCGGGAAGCGTGGGGAATACAATCCGGTCGCCCTGTTGGTCAAACTCGACCTCCTCGCCGGTCGTGAGTAGCCGGGCGCTTTGCACTGTATTGCTCAGTTCGGTTAGCGCCCAGCCCGGCCCTGGCCAGAGCATCAAGTGAATGTAAAGGGAATTACCCTTTGCCGTGGTTGCGCCGACCGTGAAAGTGCCGTGAGTGTCGAACTTACACCGCTGCGCGCCGTAGATGGCCTCGCCGTGGCACTGGAGCCATTGGCCCATCTCGCCCAGTATCTGCTGTTGTGGCTCAGGAATGCGGCCATCGGCCATCGGCGAGACGTTAAGCAGAAAATTGCCGCCTCCGTTAGTAATGCGCACCAGGTCCAGCAGCAGCCGGGTCGTCGGCTTGTAGTATTGCTCGTTGCGGTAAAAGCCCCAGCGGTGGCCGATAGGCAGACAGGTTTCCCACAGCCGATCTTCTCCCGAGGGCTCAATCTTCTGCTCCGGCGTGTCGAAGTCGGCGGGCAGCAGGCCGCGATTGTTCACCAGACACTGCGGCTGCAGCTCCCGGATCATTGCCAGTAGCTTCTCGCCCTGCCAACAGTGCACACAGCCCGGACGGGCCGCGTCAAACCACAGCACATCAAGCTGTCCGTAATTGGTGCACAGCTCCCGGATTTGGCCGTGGACATACTCGATGAACCCGGCCCACTCGTCGGATTCTGGACCTGCCTGGTAGTCAGGATGGTGCCAGTCACCCAGCGAATAGTACAATCCCGCCCGCAGGCCGGCAGCCCGGCAGGCTGCCAGATAGTCCGCCACCAGGTCGCGCTTCGCCGCAGTCTTCGGCGCGGTGAAGTCCGACAGCGCACTGTCATACAGACAGTAGCCGTCGTGGTGGCGCGCCGTCAGCACCATATAGCGCATGCCAGCGTCGCGGGCAAGATTTGCCCAGTCTCGTGGGTCCCAGTCGTCGGGGGCAAAGTGGTCGGCGTACCGCCGGTATTCGTCAACAGGAATCTTCTCATCATACAGCATCCATTCCCCGTGCCCGGGTACGGAGTAGACGCCCCAGTGGATGAACATACCAAACTTGGCTTCGTTGAACCATGTGGTATTCGGTGGCATATCTGAGTTCTCCTAACCGGCAGGTATCCTTTCGGCCAACGTACGGTTAGCTGCGTAGCCTATTGGGCCCGCCCTCCTTCTACTCGCGGTCCTAAATGACAAAGATAGGTTACAACACGCGGTCAACCATCGTCGCCAGTTCTTCTTCCGGCTGCACACCTACGGCCCGCTCCGCTACGAGCAGTCGGGATAGATCCTCTTCTCTTCCAGCGGCATCATCGGACATCATCGGCTACTTCCTTACTGTGTAGTTCCGTGCCAGTCTCGGCGACATTTCCCCAGTTCGACGAACATGGGCTCATGTAGGTGGCTTAGTTCGCCTTCTCTGGGTGTTTCGCCTGCAACACCGCGCCCGAGCCCGTCTGCGAGCATGAACCCATCTTCAGCGTCGAGGGAATGGCCAGGCCGCCTTTATTGTGAATAGCCCGCTCATGACTCTTCCCGAGCTTCTTCCTCTTCTTCGGCCTCTTTCTCCTGACGGCGCTGGGCGATGCTGTCCACGACGTCCTTAATGGTATCAATCATAGAGCCGCCGGCGGTCGCTGCCTTGGGCACAGTCAGCAGGCGTTCCCCTTCATCATCCACAATCAAGAAAACTGGAGTCAGCATCACGCCGCCGCCACCGCCACTACCTCCGCCGACCTCAACCTCATCTGCTTCCTCTCCCTTTTTGGTCCCGGACCCACCACCAGCCCCGAAGCCCACTCTCACTACAACGGCGGGGACGATAATCTTGCCGGCGGCCTCAATAGGATCGCCGATGACCTTGGTCGACTCGGCGAATTTGGTCAGGCCCCGCACGATGTCTCCTAATATCACTCCGGCGTCAAATTCCGGCATTCTTACTCAGCCTCCTTCTGTTCGCTTGAAAGGCCCTTCTTCGCCGCCTCTTTCCGAGTGGACTTCCACAAGGACGCCAGAACCCGTGGGCGGCCTTGCAGCGACACATACAGCAGGGCCAAAGTAGCCTGCAGGAGCCTAATCTGGTAATGCACCCACACCCGTCGCTTGCCCGTGCTGCGACAATTCAGGTCCACTGGTCCCAGAGTGCGGCCGCTGCTCAGCCGTCCTCCTGTTCCTCATATCGGCGCTTGAGCTCCTCAACCACGGAGGCATCGGCCAGAGTGGTCACATCGCCCAGCACCTGCCCCTGCGCGATGTCGCGCAGCAGCCGCCGCATGATCTTGCCGCTGCGGGTCTTGGGCAAATCGCCGGCGAACATCACGCTCTGGGGGCGCGCAATGGCGCCGATCTTATCCACCACGTGGCTCCTGAGCTGCTCACTGAGCTCCGGGGTGGGTTCATTGCCCTCCTTGACGGTGACGAAGGCCGCGATGGCCTGGCCCTTAACCTCATCGGCTACGCCCACCACCGCAGCTTCGGCCACGGCCTCGTGGTCAACCAGGGCGCTTTCTACCTCCATGGTGCCGATGCGATGGCCAGAGACATTGAGCACATCGTCTACGCGCCCCAGCAGCCCGAAGTACCCATCCTCCTCGCGCTTCGCCCCATCACTGGTAAAGTATGTCGCTTTGTCCCACTTGGTCCAATACTGTTCCACGTATCGCTCGGGATCGTTGTAGATGGTGCGCAGCATGGCCGGCCACGGGCGGGTGATGGCCAGGTAGCCGCTGGCGGCTGGCTCGCCGGCCTCGTTGAGCACTTCCGCACTCACCCCGGGGAAGGGGTGCCCAGCGTAACTGGGGCGCATATAGTCAATGCCCGGGAGCGTGGTGAGCAGAATCATACCCGTTTCCGTCTGCCACCAGGTATCAACTACGGGGCAGCGCTCCCGGCCAATGTGCTCATAGTACCACATCCACGCCTCCGGGTTGATCGGCTCGCCTACCGTACCCAACAGGCGCAACGACGAAAGGTCGTGGGCCTGCGGATACTGGTTGCCCCACTTCATAAAAGCACGGATAGCGGTGGGCGCAGTGTAGAAGATGGTGACCCCGTGCTCCTCTACAATCTGCCAGAACCGGTCCCGCTCCGGCCAGTCCGGTGCGCCCTCATACATCAGCATCGTCGCCCCAGCGGCCAGGGGGGCGTAGACGATGTAACTGTGGCCGGTCACCCAGCCGATGTCGGCGGTGCACCAATAGACATCGTCGTCCTTGAGATCGAATATCCACCGCAGAGTGGCTAACACCCCCGTCATATAGCCGCCGGTGGTATGCACGATGCCCTTGGGCTGGCCAGTGGTGCCGGAGGTGTAGAGGGTGTACAGTATGTCCTCCGCGTCCATGGGCTCGGGCTCGCAGTAGGACTCGGCCTCCTGAAGCAGCCGATGGTACCAGTGGTCGCGCCCCGAGACGATCCGCAGCGGGAACCGCCCGCGCTCTACGATAATGACGTGTTCGATGCTGGGCGTCTCGCGCAGCGCGTAGTCGGCGTCGTGCTTGAGAGGAATTATCTGGCCCCTCCGATAGCCGCCGTCGGCAGTTATCAGCATCTTGGCCCCGGCGTCCAGGATGCGGTCCCGCAGTGCCTCGGAACTAAAGCCTCCGAAGATGACCGAGTGGATGGCCCCGATGCGTGCGCAGGCTAACATCGCGATGGGCAGTTCGGGAATCATCGGCATGTAAATGGCGACGCGGTCGCCTTTCGCCACGCCCAGGCTTTTGAGCGCGTTGGCCAGCTTGTTGGTCTCCCGGTACAGATCCCAGTAGGTGAGCGTGCGCCGTTCCCCTGCTTCGCCCTCCCAGATTATTGCCGCCTGGTTGCGCCGACCATTGTGCACGTGCCGGTCCACACAGTTATAGCACGCATTCAGCTTGCCGCCCACGAACCATTCGGCATGAGGCGGGTCCCAGCGCAGCACCTCCTCCCACTTCTCGTACCAGTCGAGCTGCTCGGCCATCTCAGCCCAAAAGGCCTCCGGATCGGCCTGGGCTCGTTCATACACCGAGGGGTCCGCTACCACCGCCCCGGCCGCAAAGTCCGGGGGTGGCTGAAACACCCGCTCCTCTACGAGCAGTCGGGACAGATCCTGTTCTCTTCCAGCGGAATCATCGGACATCATCGGCTACCTCCTATACTGTGTAGTTCCGTGCCAGTCTCGGCGACATTTCCCAGTTCGACGAACATGGGCTTATGTAGGGGGCTTAGTTCGCCTTCTCTGGGTGTTTCCCCTGCAACACCTTGCCGGCGGCCTCAAGGGGATCGCCGATGACCTTGGTCGACTCGGCGAATTTGGTCAGCCCCGCCACGATGTCTCCCAGTATCACTCCGGCGTCAAATTCCGACATTCTTACTCAGCCTCCTTCTGTTCGGTTGAAAGCCTTTCCTTCGCTGCCTCTTTCCGAGCGGATTTCCACAAAGACGCCAGGACCCGTGGGCGGCTTTGCAGCGACATATACAGCAGTGTCAAAGTGGCCCGCAGGAGCCTAATCTGGTAATGCACCCGCACCCGTCGCTTGCCCGTGCTGCCACAATTCAGGTCCACTGGTCCCAGAGTACGCGCACCGGCTAACCCCGCAATGGCGCGGTCAGCAGACTCAATTTGGGTCGGAGCCTGCACGTACACCTTAAATTCACGCGATTCCCACAATAGTTCGTGCGCCGCCTGTAAGACAGCAAGCAGCGTGCGCACCACAGGATTGAAGTTGCCCTTCGCCAAACCGAGCAATTGCCAGCCTTCCTCAGTCCGCTTCTCACGGTGTTCTGTGATTGCTTTAGCCTTTTGCGCCTCAAGTTTCTTACGCCACGGGATAAACAATACACGAACCGTTATTTGCTTGCTCGGCTTGGTTTGCAGCGTCAGCCGACCCCACCAGGACGCCCGCAGTTGCGTTTGATTGTTCAGCGAATCATGGTCTATGTGCAGGTCACCAATCCATGGCACTGCCAGGAGCAGGAAAACAGCCGCAACCAAGATGACGGCCCCCGGCCAGCCGCCAATCCATACCCACCCACCCCAAAAGGCCAGCGCAAGTATTGCCTCCAGGAATATCAGAATTAGGGCGAGCGTGACCAGTACTCTCATAGACATCACATCTATTGGGTCAGCGCGGCGCAGGCAGCATATCTTCAACGATTCCCATGGCGCTGTTGGATGTCGTGGTATGTTCGCAAGTGACTGGCCCTGCGTAAGTGTTTCCCCTACCGGGGCTACAACGCGCGGTCAACCACAGCGGCTAATTGTTCCTCAGGCTGCAGACCTATTCCCCGCTCGACTACCTCGCCATCCTTGAAGATAAGAAAGGTCGGAATGGCGCGGACGCCATACTGCATAGCTATCTGAGGGGCTTGGTCAACATTAAGCCGGCCAACTTTGATTTTGCCGGCATATCTCTCCGCTATTTTGTCTACTATCGGGGCGACCATAACGCACGGGCCGCACCAGGGCGCCCACAAGTCAATAAGGTACGGCAGGTCAGATGCAAGCACCTCGGTGTCAAATTCTGCGGCACTGATTTCGGGGACGTCAGCCATTACGTACTACCTCCTGCGATTAGTTTCATAGTGCTGCTGCTGTCTACAAACGACTGTCTTGCTTTCGCCAGTGGCGCTGCCAATAGGTAATCAGTATAAGTGCAACTATTAGGCCGGCAACGTCAGCCGCCCAATCTAACACATTACAGGTCCGGCCGGGAATAGGCATCTGATGTAGTTCATCTAACAAGGCCCAGCCCGCGGTAGTCAGCGCGGTGACTGCGCTCAGTCCCCTATGGGACCGGTGGCTGGTTCGGCTCAAACGCCACGAGCGGTACATTAGAATTGCCAAGACACCGTAAGCCAGGAAATGCTCAATTTTGTCCCTGCCGTCTTCGCTACTACTACCGGCACCGGGGACCGAAGTGCCTATAAATATGGCCAGCATCCACACGATAGTTGGGCTCCAGACCCATAGCCATTTAGGCCGCTGGGGAGTATCAGCCTTAGGGGTTTGGGGGGCGATACTTTGGTTCATCGGCCCAAGGTTCCCCCGGCAGTCGGTACGGTAAGAGTCAATTGTTGGGTGGCGACCATTCGTCCCGAAGTATCGTGAGCCCGAGCAACAATCGGGCATTCCCCCGGGGGCAGCATATTCAAATCCAAGGAGTAATGATACAGACGCTGATTGGTCAGAACCCGCGTTACGCCTCCAGCTGCAATGGTCACAAAGGCAAAATCCGAACCGCCGTCAACCTGGGTCATAATCTGCATTCGTTGGTTGCCATCACTGTCAGTAGTCGGCTCAGTCTGCAGGGCAACAGTTATCGGCTGGACTTGGCCGGGGCCGCCCGTGGCGACTGGCTGCGGCAGTCTCTGCCTTACGGGGGTCTGCTTGTCGGCCGCCTCCGCAACTTGCATCACCCGCGGCCCCGCCGGGCGAGGGGCAGCAGGGTTGTGAATCAGATAATTAGCCACCACGATGGCCGCGAGAATATGAAAGCCCGCCCGATATCTTAGTGACCGACCCGCACCCGGTTTGACCTCACACAGAAAGGTGGGAAAGCCCTGATACAACCCCAGGTAGCGATGGCATAGTTTCAAGGAGTCGCCGGGATAGTCGTAGAAAACGTTGAGGCCATAGCTGTACCGAGTCATCCACAGTGAGATATTCTTGCTAATTGCCCCCGTGTAAGCGGACAGAGGGGCAGGCAACTGACCATTAGTGCCAATAGTCTCCACGAAATTCTGCTGATAACTGGCCCGGCTGCTATGGGCAGGCAACTCGTGGAGGTCCATGATGGCGTGAGGCTGATAGGCATACACCGCGGCTTGCAAGGCTTGGGTCTCGGGTTGGCTGGCCTGTTGCCAGTCCCGGTTTAAGTCCACACCGGCAGCATTACGGCGCTGGTGGGCCACGGCCCCATCGGGATTGGCTACCGGGACGGCAATAATCTCCAGGTGCTTCAATACTGCTTGCTCAAGGGCCGAGGGCGCGTGAGCAAAATGTTCGACGAGCCCCAAGGTAGCCGTAGTTCCGGCGGGCTCATTACCGTGCTGGCGGGCAATGATAAACAAGCGCATCTTTTGCGCAGCGGGGCTGTCAGGGTCGGTTACAGTCACCAACAACAAGGGCCGGCGGCGGTGGGAATAACCTATTACTTGCAACTTAACTCGGCTGCTGGCACCAGACAACTGGCGCAAATAGTCGGTTACTTGGGCATAAGTCCGCGGCTGGGCGGGGCAGCGAGCCACTATTTGACTGATAATGTCATCCGCTGCTACAAAGGTTGGCAGCGCGCTGACCAGCGCTACGGCCAGCCCAACGATCCGAAAACTACTTGCGAGTTTGGATGAATGCTTCATAATAGGAAGAGTATGGCCAATTACTATTTTCTGAGACACTATGATACCAGAACCCAGCACTAAAGTAAAGGCCGAAACTGCTGGTGTCTATCAGACGGCCTGCTCTGGTTCGTTGCTTCAGTGCTGGCCTTTTGTTATAATAGCCTTGTATAGACAATATGTTAACATACCACTATTCAATTTGCCCTGGTTTCGGTAGGAGCGACATTCTTGTCGCGACAAGAATGTCGCTCCTACAACGGCAGTCTCAGTAGGAATATGCCTCCTATGAACAGAGAATGAGGAAAAACTATGGTAGCCCGCGATATTATGAGTACCGAGGTCGTCACCGTCCACCGAGAGGATCCAGTAAATAAGGTGGCTGATCTAATGGAGCAGTATGGATATGGCGCTTTTCCCGTAGTAGACCAGGATAACAATGTCATAGGTATCATCGGCGAGGTCCAGATAATTCACCTGGCACTGCCGGTGTTTGCCGAGGAGATCGGTCAACTCGCGTTTTTGCCCGACTCTTACCGCTTCCACGGTTTTGAGGAGGAGGAAAACATCGGCCTGGTGCCCGTGGCAGGGGTAATGTCTACGGACCCGGTGCAGGTCAACGAGGACGAGCCGGTGGCCGAGGTAGCCCGCAAGATGTTAGAATATGACATTAGTAGCATCCCTGTGGTGCGGGAGGGCAAATTAGTGGGCATAGTCAGCCGGTCGGATTTGGTAGAGGCCATAGTTCACTCCAGCCTGCGGGATGGGAGTCAACTATGACCACCGGAGGGATTGTTGCCTCAATCATATTTGCCCTGACCTACGTATTGATTGCCACCGAGCGGGTTCATAAGACCAAAGCGGTGCTGCTGGGCGGCGTGGTGATGTTGCTGGTGAGAGTTGTTGACCAGCATGCCGCCTTCCACGGCGTGCACGGCCAACCCGGACGCCCCGACATATTAGGCATTGACTGGAACACCATTTTTCTATTAGTGGCAATGATGACGATCGCCAGTACCGTGGGGCGTACTGGCGCGTTTCAATGGGTAGCGATCAGGGCAGCCAAATTGGCGGGAGGTAGCCCTTTTGGGATTATTGCCTTGCTTTGCATAGGTACGGCGGTTTTGTCGGCGGGACTGGACAATGCTACTACCGTCGTATTGATGGCCCCGGTCACTATCCTGATCTGCGAGGCCCTTCAAACTGATCCGGTTCCCTTTCTTATCTTCGTGGTCCTCTCATCCAATATCGGCGGTACGGCTACCCTCATTGGCGACCCGCCCAATATAATGATAGGCTCCTATGTCCATTTGTCGTTTGTGGACTTTCTAAAGGTTGATGCTCCCATTGCCCTCATCGGCCTGGTGGCTCTTATTGGCGTGGCTCGCCTATTTGCTCACCTAAAGATGACGGTATCCCAACAGCAGCGCGACCGACTAATGGAATTTGATGAGAGCCGGGCTATCACTGATCCGGTTCTACTGCACAAATCGGTCATCATTCTGATACTGACCTTAGGCGCCTTTTGTATCCATGACCTGGTGCATTTAGAACCTGCCACTATCGCGCTGGCCGGAGCGGCCCTGCTTATGCTACTGCAAAAGGGCGATGTAGAGGAGATCTTCCACGGTGTGGAATGGTCTACAATCTTCTTCATCATTGGCCTGTTTATTATGGTGGCGGCTCTGGTGGACACCGGCGTCATTGGACTGCTCAGCGTGGTACTGCTTAACTTCACCCAGGGCAATACGCTGTTGATGACGATGAGTGTTCTGGTGTTATCCGCAATCATCTCCGGCCTTATAGGTAATATTGCTTATGTGGCCGCGATGAACGCTCTGTTGGGAGGACTCGCAGCGACCATGCATCCGGAGCTGAGCGGCATTGCTGTGCTGCATGTCCCTGAGATGATGCCGGTCTGGTGGGCTCTGTCTATTGGGTCCTGCTTCGGCGGCAACGCGACGCTGCTGGGTACAGCCGCCAACGTCGCCGTGGCCGGCATTGCCGAGCGGTCCAACTATCCGATGACTTTTGTCCGATTCTTGAAATACGGTCTGCCTATAACCCTAATGTCAATCATTCTCGGCGGCGTCTACCTGTGGATTCTGTACTTTATGAGATAGAGGATGATATTGGCCACTTGGTGCGATGTGACGCGCGGGCCCGTCGTGACTTAAATCGGGCCGAGGATACGCCTGCGCCACATTATCTGTGGCTATGGCGCACCAGCGGGCCTCCTACGGTGCTGACCGATGAGGCCGCGACCGCGTAGGAGCGGCATCTCTGCCGCGACAAATGTCGGGCATAGGAAGCCCCTCCTACAACACTAAGAAGATGAGGCCGGGATGCTGACAGCAGGCGTTGACATTGGAAGTCTGACAGCCAAGGCGGTTATCTTGCAGGCCGAGGACAACGAAGTATTGGCTACTGCGCTGCTGCCGACGGGTTGGCAACCACGGCAGGCCGGGCGGCAGGTCGTGGCCGAGGCGTTGGCGGAAGCCGGGCTGCAGCGCGCGGATTTAACTGCGATGGTCGCCACCGGTTATGGCCGGGTATCGTTGCCGGAGGCTAAGGCGACCGTGACTGAAGTCTCCTGCCAGGCTCGGGCGATTCATGCGTTAGTGCCCCAAGCCCGCACTGTGCTTGACATCGGCGGGCAGGACAGTAAGGTAATCGCCATAAATGAGCAGGGCCATATCCAGGATTTTGCCCTTAATGACCGCTGTGCCGCCGGGACGGGCCGCTTCTTAGAGGTAATGGCCGAAGCGTTGGCAGTAGAGGTGGCCCAATTAAGCGAACTGGCGGCAAAAGCGGGCCAACCGAGCAAACTTAGTAGCATCTGTACAGTATTCGCCGAATCAGAAGTTATCGGCCTGTTAGCTGCCGGTGAGATGCGGGAGAACATCGCAGCGGGACTGTGTGCCGCCAGTGCCCAGAGAATTGCTTCACTCATGGAGCAAATACGGTATACCTCGCCGGTAGCCCTGGTCGGCGGTGTAGCATATAATAAGGGCGTACAGTACGCGTTAGAAGAACGAATAGGTGGGCTTGTCGTAGTGCCTGATAATCCCCAGTTGACTTGTGCTTACGGCGCAGCGCTGTGGGGAGCAGACATGGTGTCAGCAGATGTTAATTGACCGCCGTAGTCAGTGGGCGACCGCATCGCTGGTGGTATGGGCAGTTGCCATCGCGATCGTCAGCGTTGGTAGTGGTTGGGCCGACGACAGCGCTGAGGCCCAAGTGTTAGTCGGATCAGCCCGTGATGAACTGAAGGCAGGCCATATATCGTCGGCCCGAGACAAACTGTGGCAGGCGCATCGTCTACGCCCGCGATGGCTAGTGCCCCATCAGTGGCTAGCCCTGATCTACCAGGCTGAGGGAGATGAGCAAGCGGCCACCGGCCAATACGCTGCTGTACAGCGCTACTCATTGGCGCAATCATCAGACAGTAACCAAAATGCACCCGAGGGCAAACAAGCAGTGCTTGATTGTGAGGCCCTGACTATGTGGCTGGTTAATCAAAGCCGCCAACAGCATAGGCAAAGGCTGCTACTGCCTGACCCCCGCCTGTCTGAAATTAGCCGCCAGCACAGTGTAGAGATGCGAGACCTGGGCTATTTCAGCCACACCTCGCCTGTTGAGGAGAAGCAAACCGTAAGCAACAGGTTTGAGAGTCTCTTTGGTTTCCGGCCTGATTGCATCGGAGAGAATATAGGGCGTCGCTGGGGCACAGGTTCTGACTACTTGACTGCCGAAAAGGTAACTCAGACCCACCATAGATTTATGAGAAAGCCCACCCACCGCCGTGTTATACTATATCCGAAATTTGATCGGATTGGCGTAGGAATAGCGGTTAATGAGGACGGCCACTACTGGCTCACCGAAGTGCTGGCGGCCTATCCAACCGTCGTAGCCAAGACTACTTTGGCGGAGTCGGCCGGAGGCGACTGACCTATGCAGCAGCGAATTGCCACAATTCTCAATGCGAGTGCTCAACTCAAGCAGCAAGTTGTGGCCGACCTCTGTCCCGAGATTGAGCAGGCGATTAGTATGATTATTGCCACCCTCCACGCCGGTGGCAAGGTAGCGCTTTGCGGCAACGGGGGCAGTGCCGCCGATGCGCAACATATCGCCGGCGAACTGGTCGGGCGCTTCAGGCAGGAGCGGCAGGGATTGGCCGCGATAGCCTTGACCACTGATACATCCATCCTTACCGCTGTGGCCAACGACTACGGATTTGACGCCGTGTTTGCCCGACAGGTGGAAGCCCTGCTTCAGCCCGGCGATGTGCTGATTGCTATAAGTACCAGCGGCGATGCGCAGAATGTGGTGGAAGCCGCCCGCACCGCACGAGAACACAATATTAAGACCGTCGGACTGAGCGGGGCCAGTGGGGGCGAATTGGCCAAGGTAGTGGACCTGTGCCTCCAAGTACCCAGTCAGCAGACTCCGCGCATCCAGGAAGTCCACATAACTATCGGCCACATTATCTGCGAGATGGTCGAAGAAGCCCTGGCCGACTTTGGAGGTGAGTCGGCCTGATGCCGCCGGTACCCGTAGTGATAGGCGTTGACGTCGGTAACACCAGGCTATCCACTGCCCTAATAGACGCCGCCGGCAATATTCTGCACCTATGGCGCGAGGCCACACCTGCTGAGGAAGGTGCGAATGCCGTCATTCCATTACTTATACAGATGATTCGCCAGGCCCAGGATTATGCTCAAGGACAACGCAATCAGTCGCCGGCAGGCGTGGGGATAGGTTTCGGAGGCCCAATAGACCACATTACCGGGCTCATCCGCCGTTCGCATCACGTGGCAGGTTGGGACGGCGTAGCGTTGGGCGAATTGCTCCAGGAAGCCTCAGGTTTGCCGGCTTTCTTGGAAAACGACGCCAACGCCGGCGGTCTGGGGGAAGCCCTATTCGGGGCCGGACAGGGAGCCGATAGCCTGTTATATGTAAACATAGGAACCGGAATTGGTGGTGCAGTTATCATCAACAGTCGCATCCACCGAGGCGCGCACAGCAATGCCGGCGAGATCGGCCACGTGGTCATTGACCCGTGGCAGGGGCCAATCTGTACTTGTGGCAAACGCGGCTGTCTGGAGGCGTTGGCTTCGGGTCCTGCCCTGGGTACGGCAGCCCGCCGCCGACTCCAGGAAGAAACCAATACGCATAGTGCCCTGACGGCACTGCCCGCCCACGAAGTTACGGGAAGTACAGTAGGAGAAGCAGCCCAGCAGGGCGATCACCTCGCCCTGGAGATAGTCCAGAAGGCGGCCGAGTATCTCGGCCTGGCTCTGGCCGGGGTCGCCAATGTCTTAGACCCGGAACTGATAGTAATCGGCGGTGGAGTCTCCGAGTTGGGCGATTTACTGTTAGAGCCAACTCGCCAGGCATTCCAGGGCTACGCTGCTCTTCCGGTGGCCGCCAGCACGCCTATTGTTACGGCACAATTGGGCTATGATGCCGGGGTAGTCGGCGCAGCAGCAGTGGCATTAGTGGAACTTGAAGCGACGTAGTTAGATACGTAAGAGTTCAAACCTAAACAGGTGATAGTAATGATAAATTTGAGTGAAATCTCGGGGCTGCCTATTAAGTTTAACGAGGAAACCTATCAGATCAGTTTGGGGCCGCAGATGCGTGACCCACTATACAGTACCCGGGAGATAGAGCCAATCCGACCACTATTATTAGAACCAGGCTGCCAGGCTCCAGAGGTGCTTTACTGGATGTACCGAAATACTGGGCTAAAGGGGGACGAGCATCTGCTGGCCAAGCATCGGCTGCGCTATGACATCAGCATCTTTGTGCCGGCGATGTTAGGGCCTGAATATCTGAAGACCTCCGGACACTATCATCCCCCGGCCTTGGCCGGAGGAGTAGCCTATCCGGAAGTCTACGAAATATTGTATGGAGAAGCCTTATATCTGCTGCAAAAGGTGGACGATTATAAGGCCGGCCCTGATGAAATAAACGTCCAAGATGTCATTACGGTGCGGGCTTATCCCGGAGATAAGGTGATAATGCCGCCGGACTACGGTCACGTCACTATCAACACTCTGGACGTGCCTCTGGTGATGTGTAACTGGGTCTGCGATGATTTCAGCTCGTACTATGAATCGGTGGAACAGGCTCGCGGATTTGCCTATTACCTGGTCAAGGAAGCAGACGAGGACAAGTGGATTGTCAATGACAAATATGCAAACCCTATTCCGCCACCGCGCGAGGCCCAGGTGCAGCCGGTGCCCGAGATAGGCCTGGAGACGGGGGTGCCAATGTATACTGCGTGCCGCGAGAATCCGCAACTGTTTGCCTTCCTGGCGCGACCGTTTGATTTTGAGGATGTTATGTGGCAGGGACTGAAGATCAACGCGTAGGTCGGGCGTCTCGCCCGACCCAATATGGACGGGCCAGAGGCCCGTCCCACTGACCGAAGGGGTGAGGTGCGTGTCTGACAGATTCGAGCGTGAGGCGCTTTCATTTGACGATGTGCTGCTGATTCCAGCCAAATCCGACTTCCTTCCTACCGAGGTAGATGTTACTACCATATTCTCTCGCCGCATAAGGCTCAACATTCCCTTGGTCAGCGCGGCTATGGATATGGTCACCGAGGGCCGTCTGGCCATAGCTATGGCCCGCGAAGGGGGCATTGGCGTCATCCACAAGAATATGTCTGTGGAACAACAAGCGGTAGAAGTAGACCGGGTCAAGCGGTCAGAAAGCGGGATGATTGTTGAACCGGTTACTCTGGCCCCCGACCAGCCGGTGCGGGAGGCCCTGGAACTGATGAGCCACTACCATATCTCGGGACTGCCTATCACCCGGGAGGGCAAGTTATTAGGCATTCTGACTAACCGTGACCTGCGATTTGAAACTGACCTGGATAAGCCGGCCTCCGAGGCAATGACTGCGGAGGGATTAATCACCACTCACGAGGGCACTACTTTGGAGGAAGCCAAGCAGATTCTCCACGAGCATCGCATTGAGAAGTTGCCGGTGGTTGATGAAGAGATGACGCTGCTGGGCCTGATTACTATCAAAGACATTGAAAAGGTAGCCCAATTCCCCTACGCCTGTAAGGATGACCTGGGCCGGTTGCGGGTGGCAGGGGCCGTCGGAGTTGGTAGCGATGTGCAGGACAGGGCCACAGCCTTGGTCGAGTGCGGTGTGGATGCTCTGGTGGTAGATACCGCTCACGGCCATTCACGGCGCGTCTTGGAGACGGTGGCGCGCCTTAAGGAGCAATTTGCGGAGGTGGATATAGTCGGGGGAAATGTGGGCACAGCCGCGGGCTGCCAGGATATGATAGCCGCGGGAGCCGATGCGGTCAAAGTTGGTATGGGCCCCGGCTCTATTTGCACCACCCGAGTGGTCAGTGGCGCCGGCGTGCCCCAGATCACCGCTATCGCCGATTGTGTAGCCATCGCTGCTAAGCAGAATGTTCCGCTTATTGCTGATGGCGGTATCAAGTACTCAGGCGATATTACTAAGGCCATCGCCGCCGGCGCCGATTCGGTGATGGTTGGTGCTCTGTTTGCCGGCACTGAGGAGAGTCCGGGCGAGACGGTGCTGTATCGGGGTCGCACTTACAAGGAATATCGGGGCATGGGGTCGCTGGGGGCAATGCACCAGCGGGCCAGCGCTCGGGACCGCTATGGGCAAGAGGAATTGGAAGCCGACAAACTGGTACCAGAGGGACTGGAGGGCCGAGTGCCCCATAAAGGTCTACTGTCAGGTGTAGTTCACCAACTGATCGGCGGGGTACGGGCGGGAATGGGCTATTGTGGGGTGTCCACCATTGACGAACTGAAAACCAAGACCAAATTCCACCGCATCAGTGCCGCCGGCCTGCGCGAGAGCCACCCCCACGACATCACTATCACCGAAGAAGCGCCTAATTACCAGATACTGGAGTAGCATTAAGCGGGTCAGAGCAAGGAGTATTGCTAATAATGAGCAACAATCAGATTCAGTGGAATTTGCGTTTGGAAGCGCGTTGGGAAACAACTGAGTACAAATTCCCCAGACCACCGACAACGCTCTCAACTGGACCGGCGGTATACTGCTGGTGTGTAGACGGGCACCCCGTTTATGTAGGGGAAGCGGAATCGCTCAAAAGGCGGATTCAGCACTACGCAACTCCGGGGCCGAGCCAACAAACAAATCTCCGAATGAAAGCCCATCTGGAGGCAGAGCAGGGCGCAGGTAGGGTGGTAGCGCTGGAAGTACTGAGATCTATCTGGTTGAATGGTGAACGTGTCCGGACCGACGCCCTTTCACAGAAATGGCTTCGTAGGCTGCTAGAGGCCTGGTGCATCTGGCACTTTGCAGAACAGAACTATGCGCTTCTGAACTTATAGGCAAGGGGAAGTAGCTTGTGCCAGACCCTAAGCGTGTGCGTGCAAAATGGGCGGCAAGCTAATGAGGTGAGGATATGGCGGACGACTGGCGGGACAAGCTATATTTCGGGGATAATTTGGATATTCTGCGCGAGTATGTGGCCGAGGAGAGCATGGACCTCATTGTCAAGGCCAGTAGCCATGAGGGGGATTTGGTGCTGGACCCGTGTTGTGTGCGGGCCGGGACAAAGGTTGTTACCCCCCTGTATCCCCCCGTAAACGGGGGGAAGGGAATTCCTGTGGGTCGGTCGGTAGACGGGGGGAGGAGGAAGACCCCCCTGTATCCCCCCGTAAGCGGGGGCCAGGGAGTTTCCACGGGTCTGTCTGTAGACGGGGGGAAGGGCCGAAGGGCCAGGACAGCGTTCGCTCCCTCCCCGCGTGCGGGGAGGGTAGGGTGGGGTCCCGCCCGGTCGAAGAGCTCCGCCCCGGCGATTGGGTCTGCAGCCACGACGGCCAGCCGCACCAGGTCGTGCGCACCTTCCGGCGTCGCTATCGGGGCACGATGATCGGACTGCGGCACGAGCACAGCCCGGCAACGCTCTGGCTCACGGCCGACCACCTCGTGCTGGCCAACCGCCGTGTCCGCTGCCTCAGCGAGAAGGGCGGATGGCGAGATGTTCCGCCGGAACACTTCGCTCGCGCTCGAGCGCTGCGCAACGACGCCTCTGTGCCGGAACGCAAGCTCTGGCGGCAGTTGCGCAGTTCTCAACCCGGGGTGCAGTTTCGGCGCCAGCACCCTATCGGACCCTATATCGTGGACTTCTACGCCCGCGCCTGTGCTCTGGTAGTGGAAGTAGACGGAGCACAGCATTTCGCGGGTGACGCCGCAGTGGCTCGTGACCGGAGACGCGACGCCTTCTTGCGCTCTTTAGGGCTGCGCGTGATGCGTTTCACGACTGCCGAGGTTGCCACCAACTTAGCAGGGGTGACATCAGCCATCCACCATGCAGCCCAGGAAACGGTTTTGGCGCAAGACCCGGAGAAGCAGTGGCGCCGCGCCGGGGACTTGCGACCGGGAGATACGGTGCTCTTCGGCCCGGAGCTTGCGCCGTGTCGCTTGGTGTCAGTGCAGCGGGAAGAGACCCAGGAGGAGGTCTACGACATAGAAGTGCACGGGGCACACTCCTTTCTCACCGAGGTGTGCGTCATCCACAACTGTGGCTGTGGGACTACGACGGCGGTGGCCGAGCGGTTGGGGCGGCGCTGGATTGGCATTCATATTACCCCCCTGTATCCCCCCGTACACGGGGGGAAAGGAATTCCGGCGGGTCCGTCTGTAGACGGAGGGAGGAGGGAGACCCCCCTGTGTCCCCCCGCAAGCGGGGGGAGGGGCCAGGGCAGTGTTTGCTCCCTCCCCGCTTGCGGGGAGGGTAGGGTGGGGTCCCGCCCCGCCGGCGGGCAGACGAAAGGCAAACGAAAACACACCACAGCCAGTGAGAGGAGATAATTAGCGTTGAATATTGACATTATTGCGAGCATAGTAGTGGGAGGTCTCATAACGGTGGCAGTGGCCTGGGCATTCTTCTATGTAGGATCCCAGCAACTGCGCAAGCACGTTGACCACCTAATAACGCTAATTAACATAATACTGCGAAGCCTGGAAAACGCCGGGTTGGCTGAGCTTAACCGAGACGAAGATGGCAATATCGTCGGGTTGGTTGTTTATCTCGAACTAAAGGAAGCGCTCAAAGCAGTAGGCAGTCTCACCGCTAAGGGAACGGTAAGGCATGCAGACGGCACAGAAGAGTAACATTCGCACCAGTTAATGCCAGACCTTGAGCTAAGCGGCGAGAGGCCGCTGCGGGTATGTACGATACGCGCAATATGCTGCCTGGTGAGGAGAGACAATGAAAATTGGTATAGCAACTCTGGCATGTTCCAGCGTCCGTACCGCACCAGACATCAATATGCTCACAGCCCTGGAGATGTTAGCGCAGGTAGGGTATGACTGTGCGGAATACAATCACCAATCCATCCCTCAGTTCTTTACTGCCCAGGAAAAAGATCTGCTTCCCATCAAGGAAAAGGCCCAGACAGTAGGCGTGGAACTGTACTCGGCTCACTCCCCATGCGGCGATTACGACCTCACTTCGCTGGACGATGATGAATACAATGAGGCCCTGGAGGTACACTTCCGCTCAGTTGAGGCCCTCGCGCTGGTCGGGGTGCAACACTTTGTCGTTCATCAAATCGGAGGCCCCAGGGAAGAATGGCCGCACCGAACCGAGCGGGCAGTCAGCGCGCTACAATCGCTGTGCCAGCGGGCCTCCGAAGTAGATATGAAAATATTGATAGAGAACTTTGTAGGATATGATTGCCAGATGCTCAGGCAACTTGTAGATAAAGTTGATTCGCCAGCGCTTGGGATCTGTCTGGACATCGGGCACGCTAATTTGTATACCCAATCTATGGGGACCGAGATTGAGGCAGCGGGTGAATATCTATGGAGTCTGCACGTACACGATAATCACGGCCCCGACAGTGGTGATGAACATCTACCGCCCGGCTGGGGGACAATAAACTGGCCCGAGGTAGTGCGCGCCCTAAACGAGGTAGGCTATACTGGCCCGTTTATGATGGAGGTTATGCGGGAGAGTCCGGCTGCTGCCCGACTTTCTCCCCGGGAGATGGTAGAAGTGTCATTTGATTGCGCCAAGGAAATTCTATCTAAAGGATGAGTCAATATGGAATTCATTTTCTTAGGCACTTCAGCCGGGGAGCAATATCCGGGGTTTTGGTGCCGGTGTGAAAACTGCGAGAAGGCGCGGCAGTTGGGCGGTAAGAATATCAGGAAGAACTCCTGTGCCTGGATTTCGCCGGAGACGCTTATTGATTTTCCGGCCGAGATATTTATGCAGGCCGAGCGCTATGCAGTGCCAGTGATTGATACCGAGTATCTGCTGTTCACCCACTCCCACGAGGATCACTTTTACCCGTATTACTTCGGATGGCGACGCCGAGGGGCACGTATCACCGAACTGAGGCCCCTGCAAATATATGGTAATGAGCAGGTTTGTGGGGGCATATCAGAATCGGTGGGTGAGGACCTGTCGGGCCTGGCCCTGGAAGTAAACCCGGTTGAGCCGTTCAACGAATATCCAGTCGGCCCGATGCAGATTGTGCCGCTGGTGGCCAATCACCCCGATGGCGAGGGGCGAGGGCTGAATTACATAATACACAGAGAAGGAAAGACCATTCTGTACGCTTTAGATACTGACTGGTTTTTGCCCGAGACCTACGATGCTATCAACAGTTTTACCTATGACCTGGTGGTTATTGAGGGGACGTTTGGCTTGCGTGCGGAGGCTACTGGCCATATGAATTTAGCCAAGGTGGAGCAAGCCTATCAATTATTCCAACAGGATAACTTGCTTAGGCCTCAAGCGCTTTTCTGTGTCTCCCATATGTCTCCGCATTTCACCCCAGTGCATACTGAGATAGCTCCGGTGATGGCCGAAAAGGGCATCACCATTGCCTATGACGGTATGAAGATTGAAATATAGTGGAGGTTCACTGCAAGTAAGTTAGACCAAGTTGGACATAGGATTGAGCATAACTTTGGAGCAGACCAAACCCAAGTTACTGTTGCATACGTGCTGCGGGCCTTGTGCCAGTGCCGTCATTGAACGGCTGGTGCCACGCTTTGAGGTGCACTGCTTGTGGTATAATCCTAATATCCAGCCACAAGCGGAGTATCAGCGACGGCTGGAGGCTATGCGCACCGTCGCCGAAGCGATGGATGTCCCTCTCATTGAGGCTGAACGTGATGAGGCCGAGTGGGAGGAGGCCATCGCCGGCCTGGAGGAGGAACCGGAAGGAGGCCAGCGCTGTGCGGTCTGCTTCCATTATCGGTTGGCCCGGACTGCTCAGTACGCTGTCGGGCACGGATTCACTCACATAGCCACCAGTCTGGGCGTTAGTCCTCACAAGAACATTGAGGCAATCAACGGAATTGGTCGCCGCCAAGCAGACGGCCGGGAATTGGATTTTGTAGATGAGAATTTCAGGAAGCATAATGGCTTTCAGCGGAGTGTACAATTGAGCAAACAGTTACACTTATATCGGCAGAACTACTGCGGCTGCCGGTATAGTCAGCGGCAATAGCCGCTTACCGTTTCAACATAATCTGCCGATGGTGATCGTTGCAGGAACCTTAGCGGCGTAATACGGCGTTGTAAGTAGTAAATAGGCCCGATAGCGAATACTGGCGGAAATGGAGTGAATATCCCTTGAAGACCAGCACATTATGGGTAATATTGAGTATGACCATTATGATCGGAGGGTGCGGACTGCTGACTGGTTGCCGGGCGGGCGAGCGCCTGGCGCCGCTGGATAGTCACGATCACGCTGAAGAGACCGAGGAGGCCGCGCAACCGGCTGAGAGACCTCTACACGAGCATGAGCGCGAGCATGCGCAGCACATGTTGCCTTGGGAGGAGCGGGAACTGCCTGACTTCCAACAGGCTATCAGTGAAGCCAAAAGTGATGACCCCAAGACAGCCGAGAACGGAATAAGTGGATTAGCCCAGTATATGACACGCGGGACGGCTGCGCAGAAAGCCACGGCCGAGAAAGAGATGCTGACGGCTACCCGACATAAAGACACTGAGATTGTGCAAGGCGCTTGTAATGTATTGGGTAGCTATGCCACTACTCCCGCCGCGGTGCGCCGGCTTCGTCAGTTGCACACGCACTCCAACCCGCAGATTCGCGGGACTGCTACTGCCGCTCTGGCCAAGATCTACGGCCGAACGAACAATCTGTCGGGGTTGATAAACATGTTGGGTGTGTACAACGGGGATGCCTCCGGCAAGGCGGTCATCCAACTGACCGTGATGGGTCGTAAGACAGTCCCCGATCTCATAAACACAGTCCGCACCAGCACCAAACCGACCCAGCGTCACGGCGCGGCGCTGGCCCTGGCTATGACCTGCGCAGGCACCAGCAGCCCCCAACAGAAGTTCGCTGAACTGGCCTCGGCTACACGACACGGCTGGGCCGCAGAGCAAGAGCAGTTACCGGCTGACTTGCGTGCGTTGCCCGTCTTCGCCGACGCCGTGATCAATGATGATTCTCCCCGGGTCCGGGCGATATGTGCCCAAGGTCTGGGTTATTTAGGCGATGGCCGAGCGGCCGTTGCGTTGGCCCAGGCCCTCAATGACCCGGTTGAGGAGGTACGGCGTCGGGCGGCTGCTGCTTTGGTCATCGTCCCGGCCAAGACTGCTCAGGCTGCCTTGGAGAAAACGGTCCGCAGTGATACTTCCGCGGCCGTGCGCCGCTATGCCGCCGAGGCGCTGGGCTGGATAGGTGATAGTTCCGTGGTTCCGGCTCTGATTGACGCGGCTGGTGACCGTGATGTTGACGTGCGCCGCTATGCGGCAACGCAATTGGGTCGAATGGGCGAGGTAAGCGCCTTGCAGGCGCTGGTCAAACTGTTTGATGATCCCGATGAAGACGTCCGCTGGGCGGCGGTAGTAGCGGTAGGTAAACTACGGGACCGCAAGGCGCGCGAGGCGCTGGCCCAAGCCCTGGACGATTCGTCTCCTATGGTCTCCCATGCTGCCGAACGGGGCCTGCAAAAACTGGGCATCGCCAAACGCAAGGGCGAGGAGTTCGAGCAGTAGCCTCTGGTCGCGGCAAGGATGCCGCTCCCACAGCAGGTGAGAGAATGGGCCAAACTACTGTGGGAGGGCCATCCCTGGCCCGATTGTGGTCGCGGCAAGGATGCCGCTCCTACAGCAGGTCGGAGAAATGGGGCAGACTACTGTGGGAGGGCCATCCCTGGCCCGATTGTGGTCGCGGCAAGGATGCCGCTCCCACGAGGTTGCGGCCTGAAGGTTTGGTGGCACAGGCATCTCTCTGGGTTCCCAAGCGACGGGTGAGACCACCCATCATACTGGTTTTCACGAGCTGGAAGCCCGTGCCACTGAGCGGTAGACGCAGGAGCAGGTCGCCGTTGCAGTAGCAGGCCAAGCGCCAGGCCTACTAATGAATCAGGTACCCGCAAGTCAGCCTTGGTTGGAGGAATTAAGCCATTGCCAACTCTGCGAATGGCGCTGCGGCGTTAATCGGCTCGCCGGAGAAGTAGGCGTGTGCCGAATTGGCGCGCCTCAGGTGGCCTCGCGTAATCTCCACCCGGCTCCTCCCGAAAGTTACACCATTTTTATGGCCGGATGCAATTTTCGCTGCCTGTATTGTCAGAACTGGGATATTGCCCATTTCCCAGACAGTGGCGGGCAGATTGACGGCTGGGTAGAGCCGGCCGAGATGGCCCGTGAGGCAGTAGCGGCCTTGCACTCGTCTCGCGCGCGGCGGATGGGGGCCGATCGTCTGTTCTTCTCCGGCGGCTGTCCAACCTGTAGCCTTTCTTATGTGGAGCGAGTGGTCTACGAGGCCCGCCAGATTGCTTCCGATACCCGAGTCAACTTTGACACCAACGGTTTTATGACTCCGGACAGTTTAACGCGGGTGCTGGAGTTCACTACCTCCATCACTTTTGATATTCGAGCGGTTGATGAACAGGTGCACCGCGCCCTTACTGGCGCGCCCCCTGCCCCGGTGCTGCGCAATGCGCAGGTAGTAGCGCAGCATCCTGATAAGTTATGGGAATTTCGGGTGCTGGTAGTGCCCGGGATGAATGATGGCCAGATTGAGCCGATCTGCCGGTTCCTGGTCGATCTGGACCCAGCCCTGCCGGTATGTTTTCTGGCCTTTCGGCCTAACTTCGTGCTGGAACAGCATCCAGGAGCCAGTTGGGAGTTGATGCAGCAAGCAGTGAGTATCGCCTATGATTGCGGCCTTCAGAAGGCCACTTGGGCTGGCCATCCGGGCTTGCCTGGAATATCTCGCACTGCCCACTCTTCAGCGTATTTGGTACCTGGTGCCAAATTGGCCGGTACTTATGCCCAAGCTGTGGGTTGCGGCACACATCCGCGTAATTGCGGTGGCTGCCCGCAGGTACATTGCTGCCCGGTAAAGTCATACCATCCCTCCCGGCGCACATAGGACTGTCTGAGCCACAGCGGGGAGGTATAGTTAAATGCGCAGGGAAAATCTGTATTTGTAAACTTGCCCCGAGGTAACTTAACTATGGGCGTCGCTGTGACCATTCTGGGATATATGGGCATCGTCGTTTTCATCCTGGTGCTGGTGGTGGGGGTATTGGCCACGCTGGTTGGGTTGCCCGGGACGGTACTGATATTGATAGATGCCTTTGTCTACTCGGCCGTTCATAGTTTCGCCCGACCCCCGTGGTGGCTACTGCTGATATTGCTGGGCATCTGTGTGGTGGCTGAGACCAGCGACAACATTGTCAGCGTCTTAGGTGTAACGAAGTCGGGCGGCAGCACTAAGACCAGCATCTGGGCGGTTGTAGGCGGCGTGGCGGGGGCTATAATCGGGGCCAATATATCTCCGCTGCTGGGTCTGATAGGTCTGGCCGCTGGGCCGATAGGCACAGTTATTGGGGTTCTGCTCGCCCCGCTCATCTGTGCTCTGGCCGGCGGCTATCTGGCCGGCTACTGGTACGAACGACGCCAGGGCCGACCGCCACAGGAGGCCCGGCAGGCCGGCTGGGGCGCTCTACTGGGTCGGTTAGCCGGTGGCCTGCTCAAAGCCATACTGGCGTCAGTAATGGTAGCCCTCATCCTGTGGACAGCGTTTTGACGTAAACCTGGGTTCGCCACTTGTGGAGATACACAGTAGCGCTACTGAATCTACTGAGTCTCGGTGAACTGCAGCCACCCAAATCGCTGCGGTATATGAAAATTGCGCAGTCCAGTAGGCGACCAGGCGCTGAGTTCCTCGTCAGGCTCGTCCCAGTTGTGGATGCGGTACAGATTTATGCGCCACCGTTGGCCTGATACCGAGGGCCCACCACCGGGAACCGCCTCCAGCGGAATAGCCATCTCCACTGTCCAACAACGGTCGGTATCAGACGGCTCGTTAATAGAACCTTTGCGACGCACTGCCGTAGATAAATCAGGCGCGTTGCAGGCATTGTTGGGCTTCAAATCCTGTCCATCATTGAAAACAGATGAGTCAAAAAGGGTGTTCAAAGGACTGACATCGGCTTCCAAATACTGATACGGACTGCCTGCCCGCTGCAAGAAAACCTCGAAACACTGCTCGGTGTAGACGGCGGCATC
>JALGUR010000103.1 GCA_029820565.1 Candidatus Zipacnadia bacterium | reverse complement strand
CATTGACCCACTGATATTGAACCAGTACACCGGTGACCCCAGAACCACCACATCGGCGGCCACCATCTTATCAATTAGTTCATCAGCCGGACCCTGGCGCGAGTCGGTCCAATTAAGTTCCTCCCCATACACCGGGTCAATGGGTGTCAGGCCAAAGTCAACCAAATAGACCTTTTCTGTCTCATGCCCGGCGTTCGTGGCTCCGGCCAGGATTTCGTCCACCAACCGGTCAGTATTGCCGCCCTTGCGGGGACTGCCAATGAAGGCTACGGTTTTCACCGCTGACACCTCCTACGTGCAGAAGCGCTCGGCTTCTTCCTGGGCAACCTGGGCCCATAAGTCGAAACGCTCGGGTTGATTGTTGCAGGTGTGAGTGTCTTTGAGAATGATTTCCACGACGCAACCGCGAGTAATTTCCAGAGTTTCCCGGATATTCCTGCGCACCGCCTCTGCGTCAAATTCAATAGCCGCCAGATAGGCGGGATCAGGTTTCCAGGAATAGATATACTTATCCTGGAGGCTTTGGGCCGCAATTTCCCGGTCACACCAGGGACTAATGGAGATACGGCGCAGCCGCGGCACCCGGCTCTTAAGTATCTCCAGTCGGTCGTGTAGTTGCTCGCAGCAGCCAAAGCAGTTCAGCCCAAAGCGCTCCAGCCAGGGCAGATGATATTCCAGCACAAACTCGTCCCACATCGCCGGCGATAGTCCCACCGTCTCCTGAGCCTCGCCGAAGCCCCACATATCTCGGAAACGCACATAGCCATCAAAGTCGGCAGCGGGCAGTTCATCGGTAAAGCCCAACCCGCCGGAGCCAACATAATCATTGCCATTATTCAGGCTCAACAGCCCTTGCTCCTCTAACGAATCCATCCAGGTCAGCTTAGCCTGCAGTAGTTTGCCTATCCCCCGGTGGGCAAACTCGGGGTCATCTATCATATCCCACATCATCTGCTCCAGCCCGCGCAGCTCAACCCAGGTCCAGGTCAGTGTCAAGCCCCAATACCAACCCTGGCCTATATTGACGTCCAGCAATCCAGCGAAGATTTCTGCGGCGCGCTGGCAGTTGCGCTCGGTCGCTTCATAGTCTACTTCGGTCCGGGGGGCCTGGAGCCTGTCCAAATCCTCTGGCTCTTTAATCGGCGGATCCCAAGTGTACGCGCCGCGCGCACTGCCCGAATATATCCGCTTGATCTCCAGCCCAAAGCCAGTAGTATTGTGCACATAGCCCACTTGCAGGCGGTTGTCAACGGGCTGGTCATCCTTGAAGTGCTCCCAGGTGTACAGGCGCATGCGCAGGTCCCGCTCCCAACTGCGCAGCAGCGGGTCCGCGCATTGCAACTGGTCGTCGGGCAACAGTTCCACCCATCCGCACTCCGGGAAGACCAGCACCATCGGCTTAGTCGGCCGCAGGGCATTGTGCTCATACCACATCCGCCGCTTACGCTCCTGCTCTGGCAACGCCGCAACTTCTGCCACTTTCTCCGCTAACTTACGGAGGATGATTTCGTCTTTTCTTAACATATCTTGACCTCGCGACACGTGAACTATCCCGGAGGCTGGTACATCATCGTATGAGGGCGTCTTCAGCAGACGGGACTAGTCATAGCTCTCAAACAGCCTTCCCCAGTCGGTTTCACGGCGTATCTTATTGGCGCGCTGGCGGCCGATGAGCGGGTACCAGAAGATGTCGTGATACAGACGAGAAGCCGCGAAGGACCAGGGGACTATGGGGGTCTGGAGCAATAACTTCTCAAAGGGCTGCAGCCAGCCGTGATAGATGCACTTCTGGCCGCGGCTGGCGAAGGTGTCCCCTACCGTAAAGCCCCAATCCTCGCGGGCAATCTCTTCGTCGCCGACTACCTCAATCTCGCGCGGGTCGCCGATGCCCAGGCCTCGCTCGTGGGCCAGACGGATATAATCCAGCCGCAGCGGGTCAAAGCCCATAATCTGGGCGGCAATCGCGTCAATGGCCACCTGGTCGGCGCTGGCCAGCAGCACATTCTTGACCACCGGTCGCATACAGCGCGGCCCGGGACCAGTGCCGGCGATGGTGCCATCCATTACCGCGAACAGGCCGGGATGAATCTCCTGCTGGATGGTGAGCAGGTCCACCAGGCTTTCGTGAATCCGGGCGTGGCACCAGTGGCGGTTATTGTCCAGCAGCCCGCCGAAGGTATTCTTCATCGCGCCAGTAGTGGTGGTGAACACGTGGGTCTTAACCGTGGGCAGATGGATGGCGCTTTTGCCGATGAACATTTTAGGGATTTCAATGCCGTCGGGGAAAATCTGCGGCAGGCAGAGCATCTCCGCCTTCGGCTCATACATCATCCACTCCACCGGCGGCTCATAAAGCCACACAAACTCCAATCCGTGCTTATCGGCCACTGAGACCAGGTGGTTGCGCACCGAACCTATTTTGGGGTCCACCACTACCGTAGAATTCTGGGCGGGGATGAGTTGCTCGGGCTGCCAGCCAGCGTTGAGCATCGCCTGGGTGACCCCATCAAACTGCCAGGGTGTGGTGGAGCAGGCCGGATAATAGTGGTGCCAGGAGATATTTATCTTCAGGAGGGTGTCAACACCACCAGGTAGGGCGTCGGTATAGCCAGCCAATTGCATCAACCGCTCAATATCTTCAATAACCGTCTCCGGCCTGGTCCACAGCGCCGCGACCTTGCCCTGAAGATTGTCCGTGGATTCCAGCTCCGAGGCTTGTTCAGTCATTCAGCCATCCTCCTATTCAGCTTTCCACTTCCAGTGTTGCCCTTTGTGCGTCGGTGCGCGTTAAGCGCAGTAGGTCTTGAGTCAAGAAGACGACCGCAGCCAACAGTAACGCGGTTGTGATCAGACCCATCACATAACTGTTGAAGGCAATAAAGGTGCCTGTGGTCATACCCAAGATTCCTTTCGTGCCGTAGCTCCGTACATAATCCATCCAGTAAAACTTCAAATAAGGTTTGCCGATCTCACCAGCTAGGCCAACTAGTCCGAATGGCACCCAAATCAGTAGGGATTTAGGCCAGCGCCAGCCACTGCGCAGGTACAGATAGGAACCGAGGGCCATAATGGGCGATTTCCAGATGAGTAACCACAGTGTACCTCGCAGCCTGGTCCGTACATACAGATAGACAACAGCGACCAGAACGGCAACTGCTGCCAGCAATCCAAACAACCCGAGGCCTGACATAGCATAATGCAGAGCCGTAGACATACCAAACCCTCCTTCGCATGTGGTGCTTGGCGCACATTGATTATACCGCTACTGGTGAAGGCCCGTCAAACCATGCTATAGGCAACCGCAGAGGTCCCAGTGAAAACTTGTGTTCTAACTCAACTCAGGATGATCTCCACGGCCTCGGCCAGGTCCTGAGCCTGGAAATCCGGCCGGATGACCATCTGTTCCTGCTGGCGCAACTCGTCCGTGGGGTGGGTAGTGACCCAGATCGTCGTGCAGCCCACCGCCCGACCGGCTTGGATATCGCGGGCCGCATCGCCCACGAGCCACGACCGGCGCAAGTCCAGTCCCCACCTGGCCGCGGCTTTCAACAGCAACCCCGGCTCGGGCTTACGGCATCGGCAGTGGTCGTCAGGAGTGTGCGGGCAGACCTGAATGCCCATAATCCGTCCACCCGCCCGAGCCACCTCAATTTGCATCTTAGCATGTATATCTAACACCCGGCGCCACGGCATAAGCCCCCGCCCGACACCTGACTGATTGGTTACCAGATATATCTCTCGCCCCGACGCAGTTAGTCGGGCGATGGCTTGCAGTGAACCAGGATAGAATTCAAACTCATCCCAGGTCTTGATATAGTCGCGCCGGTCAACATTTATGACGCCATCGCGGTCTAAAAACACCGCGGGTCGGCAACGCATTGCTTGATTTCCTCTCAATTAATACTCAGTTGCATAAATTAGCGGAAGATTGCTTATGCTTTTAGGGCCAGCCTTGAAAGCTTCGCGTGGCGAAGCTTCCTGCGACAGGCCCCTCCGAGAACCTCACTGTCCGATTATGTTACGCCCTGGGAGGGGCCGTGTCGAGCCCAGTGAGGCCGGCTCGCCTGGTCCGCAGGACCCACGAAATGCCCTGGTACCAAATAATGCCAATTAACGCCAGTAAGTACTATCCATAGAATAAGATCAAGCAGGTAGGAAAAGCGCCCCTGCGTAGCGAAATATACTAAAAGCAAATAATGCCAAACTCACAGACAAATAGCAACATTGTAGTGACGATGACCATCGCGGGCAGCGACTCCAGCGGCGGGGCCGGTATTGCTGCTGACTTGAAAACCTTTGCCGCGTTCGGTGTCCACGGCACCTGCGCGATCACGGCGATAACTGCTCAGAACACTGGCGGTGTGCAACAGGCTTACCCTCTGCCCCCGGAATTAGTCGCGGCGCAGATAGATTCTATCATAACTGACCTGCCCTGTCACGCGGCCAAGACTGGGATGTTGGCCACCGCGGAAATCATCCGAGCGGTTGCCGAGCGTGTGCGTACTTATAATATTGAGCCATTGGTGGTTGACCCCGTTATGGTGGCGACCTCCGGGAGCCGC
This sequence comes from Candidatus Zipacnadia bacterium, assembly GCA_029820565.1. Classification (GTDB taxonomy): domain Bacteria; phylum Armatimonadota; class Zipacnadia; order Zipacnadales; family Zipacnadaceae; genus JALGTV01. Next base: position 2,023 of record JALGUR010000103.1, on the reverse strand, counting down.
TTGCTGGCGGAGGAGGCCGTGGAGGTGTTAGTGGAGGAACTGTTCCCCTTGGCGACCGTGATTACCCCCAATATCGCAGAGGCCGCCGCACTGCTGGGGCGACCAGCGGGGAACCTGGACCAGATGCGGGCCGCCGTCGGAGCCCTATGTGCGCTGGGCCCGCGGGCGGTGGTGATTACCGGCGGCCATCTGTGCGGGGAGGCAGTTGATGTGTTTATGGATAGCCGCAGTGGGCAGATACACGAGTTGAGCGCCCCGCGGGTAACCAGCGACGGTACTCACGGCAGCGGCTGCACATTTGCCGCCGCGCTGGCCGCCGCGCTGGCTAAAGGCGCCGGCCTGCGCGAGGCCACGCAGCAAGCCAAGGAATTTACCGCCCAGGCCATTACTACCGCTTTGCCCCTGGGCCAGGGGCCAGGGCCGGTTAATCCAGGGGCAATGGTGAGCAGGTAGTCCAGGGTAGCAATGCTCAGGCATAACCACAATACTCAGCATTATTTCTCTTCGCCCCGGGTGGCCTCGCAACCGGTGGAGTTTGCCGCCACGGTGCGGGGATTTGATCTGTCGCTACTCTCCGACCGCGGCACATTTTCCCACGGCCAGGTGGATAAGGGCAGCCGAGTGCTGGCCGAGACAATGCAACTTCCGCAGGAGGGCCAGATTCTGGACCTGGCCTGCGGCTGGGGTCTGCTGGGGCTGGTGGCGGCTAAACTGTCGCCCGAGGCTCACATAACGTTGATGGACATCAATCAGCGCGCCGTGGCTTTGGCCCGCGAGAATCTGAGAAGGAATAATATTACTAATGCCGAAGTAATATACGGCGATGCACCAGTTGCGCTCGGCGAGCGAGAATTTGATGCTATCGTCTGCAATCCACCCATCCGCGCGGGTAAACCGCAGGTGCATAGGCTCATTGAAGATGCCGCCGGGCGGCTGAAGGACAAGGGCACCCTGTGGTTGGTGGTCCGCACTGATAAGGGCGCTAAGACTCTGGCCCGGGATATATCGCCCTGGTTTGTTCGTTGCGACAAATAATCAGTGGAGGTGAACTGAAATGACAGTATGGGAAGCGATCCAACAGCGGCACAGCGTCCGTCGCTATCAGGACAGAGCCGTGGAGCCGGAGAAGATTGATCGGCTCATGGAAGCGGCCCGTCTGGCACCGTCCGCCGGGAATCGGCAGGAATGGCGGTTTGTGGTGGTAACCGATGCCGATATGCGCCAGAAGTTGGCGGCGGCCGCTAACGGGCAACGCTTTGTCGGCGAAGCGCCGGTGGTCATTGTGGCTTGCTCGGTGGATGATGAACACCTGATGCCCTGCGGCCAACTATCGGCCCCGATTGATGTGGCTATCGCCCTGGAGCATATTGCTCTGCAAGCCACCGAGGAGGGCCTGGGCACGTGCTGGATTGGTGCGTTTGATGAGGCCGCGGTTAAGGAACTGTTGGGCATACCTGACCCGGTACGCGTGGTTGAGTTGATGCCCGTGGGTTATCCGGCCACCACTGCCGGTCCCAAGAACCGCCTGCCGCGCGACGAGATTGTGATGTACGAGAAATGGACAATGTAGAGGCGGCGCAAGGTGGGCCGGGCGCGCTACGCTTGACCGGCCCCGCCACACACACAGCAAGATGATGACAGCGTTGGTATTCTGGTTCAAGGCCAGCCGGCCGGAGTTTTTCACCGCGTCAATAGTGCCAGTGGCGGTGGGGGCCGCAGCGGCCTATCATGCCAGTGGGCAAATGCTATGGGGTTATTTGCTGCTCACTCTGGTGGCGCTGATGCTGCTGCACGCGGCGGCCAATCTGGCCAACGACTATTACGATCACCTCAGCGGCAACGACGAGGTCAATGTTGAGTATGCCCGGCCTTTCACCGGAGGCAGTCGTTTAATACAGCAAGGCCAAGCGGCTCCCCATCATATTCTTCTGGCTTCACTCCTCTGTCTGTCTACCGGTGCCTTGCTGGGCTTGTATCTGGTCTGGACACGGGGCTGGCCAATACTGGCATTAGGCGTAGTCGG
>JALGUR010000041.1 GCA_029820565.1 Candidatus Zipacnadia bacterium | reverse complement strand
CTGCGATTCCGACCCTTCACCTGTCCGGCTGGTGAGACCCGTTCGCTGTGGGTGACGGTCAAGGTACCGCGGGAGGCTGAGCCGGGGCGGTACGAAGGCGACATACGGCTGTACTCCGGCGGTTCGCTGGAGGCGTCCATTCCCGTCAGGCTGACCGTGTGGAACTTCTCGCTGCCCAAGGCGCCTAACCTCCACACCAGCTACTGGACCCATGTCGAGGCGGCGTATGATCTTGCCGTGGAGCCCGAGGCTTGGATGCAAACCATCAAGCTGTTCGGCGAATACCGCACATCAACTGATCTCTGGCCGTTCTGGGATTTCGGGGATTCGCTCACATTGGCCGATTGGGTTGTCTTATGGTATTTGGAGGAAGATGGGAGCATAACCTGCGACATCAGCGGGCTGAAGCGTGCAATCGAGGCTGCCGTAGACGCGGGCTTCAGCACGCTGCAGGTTGGCCACGGCTGCTGGATGGGGCCTGAATTCGAGATCTTACCTCTGATCGACCGCAAGACTGGCCGTCTGCTTGACAATGATGACGAGAAGCGGGAGTCCGCGCTGCGCCGAATAGGCGAGACGCTCAGCGCCGAGCAGAAGGACGGCTTTCCCGGAACCTACTTCGCGCGGCTCTTCCTGCCCCAGATTTGTGACTGGCTCGAGTCCCAGGGCCTGCTCGAGCGTGCCTATATGCAGCTCTACGACGAGGCGGTGGATCCGGCCAAATTCCCACATATTGCGAGTCTCTACCACAGCTACCGCCTCGTTGAACCCAGGTTGAAACTGCTGGGGTTGACTGGGGTGAACCCCTCTATGCAGGGCGTCTACGACATATGGGCGCCATACGTGCATTACTACGATCCCGAGACCTATGACATGGTGCGCCAGGGGATATCGCTTCGCGGCCCGAAGAACTTCACGGCCACCGTGACGGCAAGTTCCAGCGGCGGTGAAGCCGGCGGTTCTCAGGGCGACTACCGGCCTGTGGACGCATACGACGGGTGCGACTACACGAAATGGACCCCGGCGACTGCCTCCTCCGCGGAGACACCCCAGTGGCTGCGCTTCGACTTCGCTGCTCCGCAGCAGATGGACGGCATACGGATCGTGCCTTTCCCGTATCTCCCGTGGGAGACGGCGGCGCCCACGGATAGCGTGTGGGTTGTCGAAGCGTCGTTGGACGGTCAGAGCTTCGAGCCACTTGAGTTGACGAAGCGGGCAGGCATCGGGGGCGCCTGCTCATTTCCACTTCAGCCGTACAAGGCCGTGCGGCTCACCCACGCGAAACTGGGTTCGAAGTCTGCGCCCACCAGTCCCCAGGCCGCACTGGCACTGAACACGGCTTCCAACATCCTGGCGATACCCGGGAGACCTGCCTACGTCACGGTCGCCGAGGGGGTGCGCGAAGTGGAGTTTCTTCGAGAGGGGCTGCCGCTTGAGGCCACGCTTCCCCGGGAAATGATCAGACCCGCCGAGATGTGGGAGTACCAGGTTGGCGCAACCTATCCGAGCGCCTGCATTGATGCCAACCCGGCCGAGATACGCGCCACGGGCTGGCAGTGCTGGGCACGCGGGCTTGTTGGCTGGCTCAACTATGGCGGTGCCCAGTGGCCTGTTGTTCATCGCCCAGCACACTTGCGTAAACATCCGCTTCCCTCAGGTGCCGGAGTCCGGCCAAAATCGGAAGATCCTCTGATCTGGACTGTGCCTGGTGGATCGGGGCGCGGTTCTCCGTGGATAGTCTATCCGGGGCAGACGGAGGTACTTCCGTCAGTGCGCTTTGCCCGCTTCCGGGACGGCGTGGATGACTACGATTACCTGACGATGCTGTATGAGCAGGAGCCGGATCATCCAATCCTTGAGCAGCTCCGAGAAGGTGCCCGCGAACCTTACGCATGGACCAGCGCCTGGGCCGGCGGCGGGCGCGAGCCCTACTCAAGTGTCGAGAGTATGCTCAAAGCCCGGGCGGCGGTCGCCGAAGCTCTGGACAAGCTCTAAACCGGCAGTGGGTCCCGAACCTGATATGGTAGTATGGAAAGAAGAGCGCTCCCCAAGGTTAGTGGTAATTAGTTGGTAGGTAAACAGCAATCCACGCCTAAGGAGGTCCACGGTGAAGTACGTTGGTCGGGACATTCATGCCCGCAACTTTGGCCTCGCTGTGCTGGACGAGAATAGTAGTGTCCTTTCTGAACATATCTTGGCCACCTCAGCCACGAACCTGCGAACGGTCATGGAAGCGATGGCCGACCCGAAGCGGGTGGTGCTGGAGGAGACCACGGTGGCGGGCGGAGAGTGAGCTCAGTGACATCCAGGTCTTCTGGAAGAACCGTGTTATACACTGTCGGTCATTCTAACCACGAGTTTGAGACGTTTCTCAATCTATTGGATGACAATGGCATCCAGGTGGTCGTGGACGTGCGATCCAGCCCATACAGCCGGTATACAGCCCATTTCAACCGAGAGGCCATCCAGCAAAATCTCCGGCACTTCGACATACGATATGTGTACATGGGACACATGCTCGGAGGACACCCCGATGAGGATGAATTCTATGACACTGAGGGACACGTTCTTTACTGGCGCGTTGCGGAGTCGCAGCGTTTTAGACATGGCATCAGCCAGCTAGTTGAGGGCGCCGAGGAGTATTGCGTCGCACTCATGTGTAGCGAGGAAGATCCAACCGACTGTCATCGCCGTAAACTGATCGGGCGCGTGCTCAAAGATGAACGGATTGAGGTCCTGCATATTCGAGGCGACGGCCGTATCCAGACTGAGCAAGAGATTGCAGAGCTCGAAGAGCGCGAAAAGTCGCATGGTCAAGAAACGTTGTTTGATCGCGAGGCAGATGACGAGTGGAAATCTACACAATCGGTTACAAGAAGAAATCCGCAGAAGAGTTCTTCGAGGCTCTCAAGCGAGCTGGCATCCAACGAGTAGTTGACGTGCGTTTGAAGAACACTTCCCATCTGGCGGGATTTGCCAAGAAAGACCATCTCAGGTACTTTCTGAGAGAAATCTGCGACGCTGATTACGTTCACGAGACCATTCTGGCGCCCACGGAGGACATCCTGAGCGACCACGGACAAGAACTGATCACTTGGGAGGAGTACGAGAACAGGTTCCTGTCGCTTCTGAAAGACCGGGAAGTCGAGAAGGTCCTTGACAAACGCCTTTTTGAAGTCCCGGTTGCTCTTCTTTGCAGTGAGCTGAAGCCAGACAAATGCCACAGACGTCTGGTGGCCGAATACTTGAAGCGGCAGTGGCAAGGTGACGTGATTATCACACATCTTTGACGGAGGGACGTCATGCAGATCATCGTTAACCACCTGACGAGAATGAAAGAGGGCATGTGCGTTGGTGGAGTGATTGTAGGCACCCAGCAACATGTGCGGCCGGTATTGAAACGCGAGAGTTTGGAAACGTCCCATTTGTCCATTCACGGCGGACCATTCGATATCGCGAACATAGTTGACCTGGGACAAGTAGTCTCCACAAGCCGGCCACCACATGTCGAGGACCACTTTTTTCATCCTCAAACAGCGGGCGTACGAGGACGGGTAGCTAAGAAGCAGTTCTGGCAACTACTCCGCGACCTGTGCAAACCCACGCTGAAGGACATATTCGGCGATGAGCTTAAGCACATGGGCACGTCAGGATGCGGGACAGATGAGGGATGCGGTGAGGCATCTCTGGGCTGTCTATCTCCTACGGCTAATCCCCGAATCTACGTCAAAGAGTGGCCCGGCAGCAAACCTAAGATTCGCATGCACTTCACTGACGGTGAGATAGCACCCGATGTTGGTGTCACAGACATACGCCTTTACGAAGCCGACCATGTCACGCCCGACGTAGCCATGGTTGAGTGGGTGAAGCAGGCAATTGCGAGTTCGCGGCAGGTAATCCTGAGCGTTGGCCTGACGCGCGCGTGGGCACCCCCGGGCGATCCACCTGTGCACTGGGTCCAGGTGAACAATGTTCATCTGGTGGAAGAGCCGACTTGGCGCCTGTGCTGAAATGGCCGTCTCGTGCGGCATGAATCTGGTCAACAGATTGGCGTAAAACGTGAATGCAAGTATGTACGAACGCCGGCGCCGCTCATGACTCGTTTGCTGGCAGGCCGCGCTGGGCGCGTCAGTCGGGACAGCTTCGTCGTCTCGCTGCATCACCGGCCGTGACGCCGTCCCAACCGCGCAGACCAGGACGCCCCCCCCACCGCCAACGCCCCCACCCCCTCAACCCCTTTGAGCAATGAGGCCAGAAGCGAGCAGCATTGTGGAATTTGGTATGACACGACCGTCAGGATGTTCAAGTGTGGGCTTTTTGCGCACAAATGGCCAGCGCCGAGAGAAATTGGCGTGTCAAGCGGGAAATATCACGCGTAGTAGGAAAGCATGTGGAGGAATTGGGGCGTTAAGCGGAGAATGATACATATAGTAGGAAAAACATATGGGCAATGTCGGGTGGACTATGTTCAAGTAGGCGGAGATCCATCTGGAGGAGAGATGAGCAGTGATAAGAGATAACGCCCAACAGAGGTCACCGACAGGCCAAACCCGGCGCGGATTCTTCAAGCATCTGCTTGGTGAGACTATTGCGGTGGTCGAAGAATTCGCGGGCAGGCCTCAGTTGCGCCTGGAAGATCTTGGACATCTACCAGACGAAAAGATTGCGAAGATCATTCCGGTGGTCAGCCGCAATTATAAGATCGTAGTTGATGAGACAGAGGTGAGTGCGCATGCAATACAGACGGGCAGTGTGATCCCGCTGTTTACTGTGGAGCGTGCGAACACGTTTACGTTCAATCTGTTCAATGGCAAGACTGAACTGGGTGACATCGCTCGGCGTCTTGCCGCAGAGATGGGATGGGAAGAAGACGAATCCTTCGCTTATGCAAAGCAGTTGTTTCTGAGTCTGACACGGAAACGCGTATTGGCACCAAGCAACGCAGTTTGGTAATGGCTGGGCGACTTTCTACATAGGGGTTCCAGCATGAGTAGGTCTGTCTTCTGTATCCCGGTCGGAGGAAAATGGCTAATCCACGCGCCGTTGCACGGGCTTACGGCTCTCGTAAACGACCGGGCAGCTGCAGCGCTTACCAATGGCGGGGCCCAATCGGGCGGGGGCCCTCTGGCTACCCTTAGAGATGCCCTGACCGATGATCCAAGCCTTGGCCCACGGCGCTGCGAGGGAGATGTGTCCCCAGATTTCCTCGGCCTTATTCCAACGCGCGCATGCAATATGTCGTGCGTCTATTGCGCGTTCGGCGCTGCCAGTGCGGCAGAAGAGCGCATGGAGCTGGATATGGCAGTGGCGGCTGTAGACTGGATGGCTGCGCATCAGCAAAGGTTGGGACGTGAGACGTTAGAAGTTCATTTTTTCGGAGGAGAGCCGTTTTGTGCTGGAGAAGTCGTGGACGTAGCTGTCCACCGCGGCCGCATGGCCGCGGCCCAACGGGGTATGACACCAATCTTCGAAGTGGCCACCAATGGCTTCTTTGATGAGGACCGGGCGCGCTTCGTCGGGGATTACTTTGACACGGTAGTCCTCTCGCTGGACGGCTTCCCGGAAGCTCACGACCGTCACCGGCCAGTGTCGGCCGGATGTGGTAGCTTCGAGACCGTGGCGAGGACTGCTGACGTATTGAGCAGCTCCCCTGTAGAGTTGTGCTTCCGTGTTTGCGTTTCTGACTATACAGTCACGCGTCTGGAAGAGATCGCCAGGTGGTTCTGCGACAAGTTCCGACCTTCGGTTGTCAACTTCGAAGTACTTCAGCGGACGGCTCAGTCGGATCAAGCGGGCCTTAGCCCGCCCGACCCGTGGCAGTTTGCCGCCCATTGCGTGCGTGCCTGTCGAGTGGTGCGGGAGTTAGGCGTCCAGCCGGTGTACGCGGCCGCTACCGCGGAGCGGCCCAGACTTACGTTCTGCCCCGTGGCCAATGACACAATTATCGTGTCTCCTGATGGTAGGGTCAGTGCCTGCTACCTCCCTGATAGTGAGTGGCAGTCCCGGGGGCTGGATCTGGATATAGGATGGTTGGAGGCTGATGGCAGCATGCGGCTCGACCGCCAGGCTGTAAACCGGGTGCGCCGCCTAATTACCGATAAGCCCCGGTGCGAGCACTGCTTCTGCCAATGGTCCTGTGCCGGTGGGTGTCACGTCAACAACACCTACCCGGGCTGTCCTGATACCTACGACGATTTCTGCATCCAGACGCGGGTTATTACCGGATGTCTGCTGCTGGATGATCTGGGCCACCATAAATTGGTAGATACGATGCTGGCAGACCGCGCTATGCTGGAGGCCCTGGCCTTGCGGCCTTCGGATTGCTTGGAGGACTGGAATGAAGCCGACGGTTGTTAAACCTGCGACCTACGGTCCTGTCTTAGGGAAGTGGCGCTTCGCTCCTCAAGTGACATGGGCGGTTGACTTGGCCGGAATCACCGTAATCCACAGCGCCACGGGATGTGTGGCCTCACTGGAGTATCATGAGGCAGCCCTCTGGGATCTGTTAAGCCGTGGATACTCGTACGATCGGCTTATTGCGCTGGTGTGCGCCATCGCATCGCTGGAACCACAAGATGCTGAACAGTGGGTGCTTACCACCACCAAAGAGTGGACAGAGGCTGGCCTCCTCGTGAAGGTGAGCGATCATGGCTAATCTCTCCATCACGGCGACGTGCAATCGCAATTGCACTTACTGTTTCGCACGAGACCTCTTCGCGCGCCGTGAGCAGCCAATTGCTAATATGTCCCCCGAGACGTTCGAGCACGCGCTGGACTTCCTTGAGCGGTCAAACATTGATCAGGCACGTCTATTAGGTGGGGAGCCAACGCTACACCCGGACTTTCCTTGGTTCGCGGCGAAGGTGGTCGATCGCGGGTTGCGTCTTCTCGTATTCTCCAATGGGCTGATGCCCCAGGCCGCATTGCAGTGTCTGGCGCGAATGTCAGATGAACGCACAGCGGTACTGGTGAATGTGAACTCGCCCGAAGAATGGAAAGCGGGGGAACACGAGCAGCAAGTTGCCACCTTCCAGCGGCTGGGTCCGAAGGTTACTCTGGGCTTCAACATTAACACGCCGGGGGCCCAATTGGATTTCCTGCTGGCCCTGATCCGCCAGTTCGGATTATCTACTTCGGTTCGGCTGGGATTGGCGCATCCCTGCTGGCCGGGCACCAACGAATTCCTGCATCCACGTTATTATCTGGAAGTAGGCCGGCGAGTGGCTGAGTTCGCCGCGCAGGCCCGAGAGGTGGGGGTCAAAGTTGAATTCGATTGCGGCTTTGTCCCCTGCATGTTTCCGCGGGATAGCCTGGAGATCTTAGGGGAGGGCGCCCAGGACCTTGGCCAGCGTTGCAGTCCAGTCCTCGACATCCTGCCGGACGGGCAGGTGGCTTCCTGTTATCCTCTGGCCAGTCTCCATCAAGAGCCACTGCCGGACCACTACGATGCTGCCTGGCTTCGCGCTCGTTTTGAGGACAGGCTGCAACCGTATCGGCGTGTTGGCGTCTTCCGCGAATGCGTTGCGTGTCCACTGCGGGAGGATGGTCAGTGCGTCGGGGGCTGTCTCGCCGCCTCTATGCAACGTCTACGAAGGACCTCCTGCGAAGTGGAGTTACCCCAAAACGCGACCACCTTTGGTTTGCGAGGAAAGCTGGCCATGGATGAGGACCACTCGGCCAATGGCTCAAGTACGAATCGCTGGGTGGCCCCCTATGTTGACCAGCCCCTTGCATTCTGGGAGAAGCTCTACCAGGATTTTGGCGGCTTTGTAAAAGCGGTTTACCTCCCACTGCCCGGTGGTCCTCTTGGTTCTGGTCGGCCACTGCAGTCCAGTGAGTATCTCTATGAGTTCCTGCGTGGTTCCCCGTTCCCGGCTTCGGTCCTTGCTAATTCCATGTTGTTGCCACAGCCGGTGGAAGAGGTGGCGCCGGTGGTCATCGAGGCTCTCCGCAAGCTACATGGCGAGATCGGGTTGGCGGGGGCAACGGTTGCGAACCTTCAACTTGCAGCGCGCATCCGAGAGGCTTTACCGGACCTTTCAATAACGGCTTCGGTCCTCATGGACATCGCCCAGCCCAATCAGGTTCTGATGATTGAGGGCATTTGTGACACCCTTGTCCCGGCCAGCCGAGTTATGCGGGACCTCCCAGCCCTACAGGCCCTGCGAGAAGCGTTTTCCGGCCGGATCCGTCTCATCGTCAATGAGGGCTGTCTGGCCGGCTGTCCATTCCGAGTGCAGCACTTCTACGAGATGGGCGGCGCATCTGACAACCCTCGCTCGCTGTGTAACGAACTACTCGCCCGGCATCCATGGATGCGGTTGACCGGCGCCTTTGTGCTGCCACAACATCTGCACCTTTACGACGGCGTGTACGACGAGTTGAAACTAGCCGGGCGCGTCACCCTAAAGGATGCCGAGCATTACCGGCGGGTCCTCGGCGCGTACATCCACCGCCAACCACTACTCGCGAATGAGATCGGGGCCGGAGCCGCGTCAGTGCTCGAGCCAATTACAATATCCGAAGAGTTCTTTACTCATACATTGACGTGCAACCGGCGCTGCTGGGAATGCCAGCGTTGCCCAGAGTACTACGACATGGCCCGGAGAAAACTTGGGTCCCGCCGAGGCCAGTAGGGCCTGCCCGAGGGGAGTCGGCACTGCGTGAAGTTAGCAAAAGAAGGAAGAAGGAGTGCAAATGAAAGACCAAGACCCAAACGAAGGTTCATCAGATGTGCAGCCGGGCACGGCTGGAGATGACGAGCCCCAGGTCTATGCGCTGAAACGAGAAGGTTCCCGATGGGTGGTGACGCGGCGTAGTTTCCTGGCCAGTGCGGCGGCGGCGGTTCTGGGCGCGGCCGGGATCGCCTGCCGCCAGGCGGATGTCGGGACAGACATAGACGTTTCCTGCGACAAGGCGTGCGCCCACGAAGAGCCCGTCTGTGCGCTTGCCATAAGCTCGGACGGTGGGCTGCTGGCCTCGGGGAGCTATGACAAGACCATCAAGCTGTGGTCACTACCCACAGGAGCGCTGGTGAAGGGGACCCAGGGGCACACAAAGAGGGTTCATGCAGTCGCCATCAGCCCGGATGGTAAGCTGCTGGCCTCGGGTGGCGGTGACGATACTATCAACCTATGGTCGCTGCCTGAAGGTAGGTGGTTGAATATGCTCGAAGGGCACGCGGGTGGGGTCGCGGCACTCGCCATTAGCCCAAACGGCAGGCTACTGGCCTCGGGGAGCGATGACCAGACCATCAAGCTGTGGTCGCTACCGCAGGGAAAGCTGCTCAAGACACTCCACGGACATACGCATTTTGTCCGGACGGTCGCCATCAGCCCGGACGGGAGGCTGCTGGCCTCGGGGAGCGATGACCAGACCATCAATCTGTGGTCGCTGCCGGGGGGAGGGTCGCTTGGGACGCTCGAAGGGCACACGGGTGGGGTCGCGGCAGTAGCCATCAGCCCGGACGGCAGGCTGCTGGCCTCGGGGAGCTATGATAGGACCATCAAGCTCTGGTCGCTACCTGCGGGCGAGTTATTCAACACGCTCGAAGGGCACACATATTTCGTCGAGGCAGTGGCCATCAGCCCGGACGGCAGGCTGCTGGCCTCGGGGAGCTATGATAGGACCATCAAGCTCTGGTCGCTGGCCGATGGCGAGCTGCTCAAGACGCTTGAAGGGCATAACAGCGCAGTCTTGGCAGTCGCCATCAGCCCGGACGGCAGGTTGCTGGCCTCAGGAAGCTACGACAAAACCATCAAGCTGTGGTCACTACCCGAGGGAGATTTGACCACCTGTCTGATGGACTTGGCGGCCAGCCCGGCGGAGGCGGAAGGGGTCCAGTACACATGGCGCAACCAGCGCGGCGTTGAGGTCACTTATACGCTCCCGTGCGGTTCGCCGATTCCGTCCGGAGCTGTGTGTGTGTGTAATTGTGTGCCGGGGACTTGGGCGCCGGCGCCGCCTGCCCCCACTGCGCGTCCTATGCCAACTCCATCTCCTGCTCCTGCGCGTCCTGCACCGGCTCCGCGGCCTCCGCGTCCTGAACCGACTCCGCCAAGTAGCGGTGGCTATGGAGGGACAAGCACAATCTGCACGTGCGATGAGATACATTACTGGTATCCGAACTAATGATGTCTTCCCAACATCTATGACACGGTTACATCCCGATTTGCCAATTTTCCGTCTGAACGCGGGTGGCGAGCACGTGCTGTATGCGCCTGGCCACGTGGCCCTCGTGTCCGCAAGTGAAGCCCAGAACATTGAGGCAACCCTCGCGGCTGGTGTACCTCAGCACAGCCCGGCGGCCCAAGAACTGTGGCACGCCGCTCAGACTGCGCTCGCCACCTGGCGCCACAGCACAGAGGCACCGTTCAGGCCCAAGTGCCTGACCGTCTACCTGAGCAACCAATGCAACATGGCCTGCCCATACTGTTTCGCCAACTCCGGTAGCACTGGGCGCGATCGCGTGGGGGCGATGCCTACGCGACACACGACGGTCATCTCAGAGGAGGCGGTCCGCGCCGCTGCGCGGCTGGTGGCGCGCTGCTGCTCCGAGAACGGCGAGCCCTTCCGCTTAGTGTTACACGGAGGCGGTGAACCAACCGTGCACTGGGCTCTACTTCAGCGTCTGGTCCACCTTACGCGCCAGGTGGCGGCGGAAAGCAACCTCGACTGGTGGGCGTACCTGGCCACCAATGGCGCATTGCCCGAGCACCACGCCCAGTGGGTTGCTACACATTTCAACCTTGTTGGGCTTTCCTGCGACGGGCCTCCGGACATCCAGAACCGCCAGCGGCCACTTGCGGATGGAGGCCGTTCGTCCCACCTCGTGGAGCGGACGGCCCGGATCCTGGCTGAAAATGGCATGCCCTTCGCTGTACGTACCACCATCACACCCGGGACAGTAGAGCGCCAAGAGGAAATACTGGTCTATGTGCACCAGCGCCTCGGCGCCGCGGAGATTAGGTTCGAACCGGTCTATCGAGTGCGGGGGGCGGGGCCTGAGGCATTGGCGGCTTCGCAGGCAGAGAGCTTCGTGACGCATTTTCTCGCAGCCCAGCGCCGAGCCGCCGAGTTGGGATGCGCCCTGAGCTATTCTGGCGTCCGCTTGGACGAGGTCCACGGGTCCTACTGCAACGTCCTGCGGGATGTCCTGCACCTCATGCCTGACGGCACTGCCAGCTCCTGTTTCTTTTGCGTAGATGGCCGCGACCCGGCTACCGTGCCCTTCGTTATCGGCCATTTCGATCAGTTAAACGACCGATTCGTCCTCAATGAGGAGCGAATCGCCAAACTTAAGCGGCGCGCGGCCGCAATTGCCGATCGCTGCCGGGAGTGCGTGAACGTCCTGCACTGTGCGCGAGAGTGTCCCGAGAGTTGCATGGGCATCGGAGAGTTGGGCGATCGCCCCGGCTTTCGGTGTCTGGTCAACCGGAAGCTGGCTGAAGCGTGGATCGTTCAGGCGGCGGACTTAGCCTGCCAAGACGAAGTGGCCAAGCCCTCAGTTTGGCGGCGCGGTGCGGCCGACGAGGAGGCGGACTCCATTGAGGCGGAATTGGCTCCAGCCCCCGCTTCGGTGGACCGGGACGCGATCCGCGCGCAGTACGAAGCGGTGCGAGGTCTTACGCCCCTGGATCGGCGCGCCCTGCCCGCGCCGGTGTGGGCCCGGCGTGGGTACGAGCACGATGGCACCGAAGCCTGGCAGGTACTGTCTTGCGACTTTAGCGACCGCAAGCAAACCGCGCCCAACTCGGTCTATGTGCACGTGCCGTTCTGCGACCGGCGGTGCGGTTTCTGCGACTGCTATTCCTTTCCACTGCTGGCTCGCCATCGCCAAAAGGAATATGATTATACACGGGCACTGCTTGCTGAAATAGACGCCTGGTCGCGCATCGAGCCCGTAGGTTCCAGCCCGGTAACGACGATCCACTTCGGTGGGGGTACGCCGAACCACCTGAGCCCGCATACGGTGGAGCGAATTATGGACCGATTGCGGTCACGGCTTGGCGTCACCCCCAGCACGGAATGGGCCCTGGAGTCCACGGTTAGCCTTATCACGGAAGAGCACCTGAACTGGCTGCTCGCCCTGGGATTCACCCGGCTGCACGTCGGGGTGCAGACCCTGGAGGAGCCCCTGCGGCAACAGATCGGCAGGCGTGAGTCCGCGGCGACGGTGGTCGGCCGGCTTCGCCGCGCCGTGGAAATGGGTTTGGTAGTCTCCGTTGATCTCATCTACGGCTTTCCCGGTGATACCCTGACGGGCTTCGTCGAGGGTCTGGAGCGCATAGTGGCAGCCGGGGTTCACGGTTTTTCCCTTTACCAACTCCAAGTGACAAGCCGCAATCGGCGCTTCGTCGAGCGCCTGGGCGATGTGACCCGTTCCCCCGCCCACGACTATGTTCTATTTCAGGCGGGCAGTCAGATCCTGCACCACCTGGGCTACTCGAAGAACCATTTCTCGCATTTCGCCCGACCGGAGGACACTAACCTTTACTACACCCACGCTCAGCGCGGCGAAGATTTGCTCGGCTTGGGGCCCACGGCCGACGGAGTATTCGGTGGCTACCATTATCGCCACCCAGAGTACCTGGACTACACCGCGCCTTCCGAAACGGGTGCCCCAGCGCTGGAGGGAGGAGTATGGGAATCTACCTCGGAGCGAAAGGCAAAGCCAGCGTCCGCGGCACTGATGGTAGGAAGCATTGCCCCAGCCCTCCTCTCAGAACTCAAGGCCGACTCACTCTTGAGTCGGTGGCTGGAGCGTGGGCTCCTTCAGGAGAGTTCAAAGCCGGGGATCTATGACTTGACGGCGAACGGGTCATGGTTCGTGACCGATATGATTGAGCAACTGTTGAACGCAGTCGCAGGTCGCTTGTAGACGCGCTTTAACGTCAAACGCAGAGACAGGCAGCAAGGCAACTGTACATCGTAGCAAGGGGTGAATGCTTCATGATTTACCGGTCGTTGCGCGGGCCGGCGTTCATCAGCAACGGTAGCGGGGGCCACTGAATTGAGCCGGCAGCCCCTCGGCGGCCTTCAAACCTGTGATATGCACCAACAAGACTATGGCACTGGTCTTGACAGTTCGTCGCATAACAGAAATCGTGAGTTAGACTACGATTTCCTTACCTGGATGTGGGTAGAGGGGCGTAGGGTATTGACAGGTTGTTCGAATCTCTAAGTTCATAAGAGGTGATGGTGCGCGTGCGCATCCTGCTTCTCAATCCGCCGTGCCGTGATGGCCACCGGCACGTGCGTGAGGGCCGGTGCACCCATCCGACAAGCCTGTGGGGCACGGCCTGGCCTCCCTACACGCTTGCACTACTCGGGGGCCGGCTGGGTCGGCGCGGCCATCAAGTGCGGTTGAT
The DNA here is from genome assembly GCA_029820565.1 of Candidatus Zipacnadia bacterium. Taxonomy (GTDB): domain Bacteria; phylum Armatimonadota; class Zipacnadia; order Zipacnadales; family Zipacnadaceae; genus JALGTV01. The sequence goes on along the minus strand of JALGUR010000041.1, from coordinate 11,093 downwards.
AGATGGGGCAGCCGGGGACGTACGCTTTGCCGAGTTGCGGTCAATTGTTGGCTCTTACAAACCCGACCTGGCTTTACTCACGGTCGCAGCGTCGACATTTCCCTCAGACCTGGAAGCCATAGCCCAGATACGTGCCGCTGCACCTGGGGGCCGAGTCGGTGTGCTGGGTGTCTACCCGTCCGCCATGCCTGAGGAGTGTCTTTCGGGGGAACTTCACCCCGACTTTGTGGTGCGCGGCGAGCCAGAGCTGAGCGTCGAGGCAGCAGTTGAGAACTTAGAGTTGGAGGGGGAGGTCGCGCCGCTCCCCGGGCTCACCGTCCGTTTGGGTAATACGGTGGTACACGGGCCTGACCGACCCCTGGTACAGGATGTGGCCAGCCTGGGGAAGCCGGACTGGTCGTTAGTAAGGACGAGTCGCTATCAAATACCTTTTCTCAGGCGCAGATTTCTGACCGTGCTGACCTCACGGGGTTGTCCCTACCAATGCACGTTTTGTACCCAACGTCTTTACTATGGCCGCGCCGTGCGGGTGCGTTCGCCGGGGGCCATCAGCGCCGAGATAGAAGAACTTAAGACGCGGTTTGGAATTCACGACTTCTTCCTGTGGTCTGAGTGCTTCTCGGCTGACCGAGAACACGCGCACGCTGTCTGCCAGGCGCTTAAGGGGGTATCAGGAATCTCCTGGGTCGTTACGACGCGTGCCGATTGTGTTGATCCCGATTTGCTGTGCGCTATGCGTGAGGCCGGCTGCTGGCTCATAGGTTTCGGTTTTGAGAGCGCCTCGCCTCAGATTCTCAAAGCATGCAGGAAAGGGCACACGGTGGCCGACTCTATCCAGGCGGCGCAATGGGCACGCGAGGCCGGACTGCACGTGCTAGGCCACTTTGTCTTCGGTCTTCCCGGGGAAACTGCCCATACTGCACGCGCTACGTTGGAGCTGGCGTTAATGATGGACATAGACTTCGCACAGTTTTATTGTGTAGCGCCCTATCCCGGCACTGAGCTGTATGAATTGTGGCGCAAATCTCCTGCTGGACAAAGAGCCAGCCTGAGTGTTCTAAGTCAGGAGCGAGCGTGTATGTCTACTGAGCAGCTGTCGAGACGCGAAATCGAACGATGGCGTAGGCGGGCAGTATGGCGCTTCTATGGTAGGCCTCGTACCATTGCCCTGCTCGCACGACTCGGCCTGGGCGGAGTAGTTGGGGCCGTCGGCTCACCATCCTTCACTTACTAAAATCACATTCGCGAGGCAGTTATGCGGAGGAAACCGCCGTGCGAGTGATCGCGGTCATTCCGACCCTAAACGAAGTACAGACGGTAGGCGAAGTCGTCAAAGGTTCGCTGAAATTTGTAGATGACGTCTTGGTCGTAGACGGGGGATCTGAAGACGACACGTGCAAAGTCGCTGTCTCCACTGGTGCCCGTTGTGTGTGCGTTGGACGGGTCGGTAAAGGCATAGCCGTGCGATACGCGATTGCCACGGCGGAGGCTGATGTCTTGGTCTTCATAGATGGCGACGGCTCCCACGACCCAGGAGACATTCCGCTGCTGCTTGAACCAATCATCAGAGGAGAGGCAGACTTAGTGATCGGCAGCCGATTGTCTGGGGGCAGTGACGAACTCCAAGACGGCCGGGGGCACTTGATCAGAGCCCTCGGTACTCGTGCTTTGCAAGCCCTGGTCAATGCGCGGTTCCGAACAAGGCTGACCGACATTCAGAATGGCTTCCGCGCTGTACAGACTCAAGTAGCCCGGAACTTGGGCCTGGGAGAGCGAGGCTTCTGTGTTGACCAGGAGATGTCACTTCGATGCCTACGCAAGGGATACCCGGTAGCGAACGTCCCCAGCCATGAGTTCCACCGACGCTACGGCAAGTCGCACCTCAATCTGTGGACGGCATGGCCAAGATTCGTGTGGAACGCAATTGCGTTGCTATTTGGCCCTCAGAGTAACGACCATGACAATCGCCATGAGAAGGATCGTCAATCATGGGGGCTGCTATGAGGCAGGGCTCGGCTGCTGTGATTACTGTCGCTATTGGCGCTGCCTTGTGGGTGACGACCCTCGTAGGAGCGCACTACGCGACGACGGAGGCAGCGACCATCTGTTCAACTCTTGAATGGCTTTCTCCCGCCAGTTGTGCGCTGAGCATTGCTGCTGTAGTGGTTGCTGCTATTGCCTCCCGCGATGAGGTGCGCCGCGTGGTCCATCTTTGGGTTCCGCAGCAGTGGCCGTGGCTGGCTGTCATCGTGGCCGCGGCGCTGGTAGTGCGCCTACTGACTGTGCCGGCTACCGAACGGGTCTATTATGACGAACACACCTACATGCAACTTGCCCGTGGTATCGCAGACAAGGGGCGGGGACGGGTAGCCTGCTATGGAGTCATTGAGGAGCAGCGCTTCCAGTGTGTGATAGGGTCTTATTCTCACTGGTCTTTCGGCTGGCCTACATTGCTTGCCGGCCCATTGCGCCTAACCGGATACGCACGGTGGACTGGCACAGCGATTAACTTAAGCATGTCTCTGGCTACAGTGGTACTCGTTGGTTTGCTGGCAGCGGCATTCTTTCGCAACACGTCCGTATGGGTGATGTCGGCAGCAATCTACGCGTCTCTACCCGCTAATCAAGTCTGGTCTCGTACGAACGCTTCCGAGGTTTTTGCCGCGTTTGCAGTGGCTTTGGCCGCTGTCGCTGCGGTTTGCTTTGCGCAGCGGCCCAGTCGCCGCTTGGGCTATTTTATGATGGCCTCTGCTGCAATGGCAGCCCAGAGCCGCAACGAGATGCTTCTTGTGGTTCCGCTTGTTATGATACTTGTCGCGAGCTTCGGTGGCCGACGGGCAGTGAGTCGCCTTTGGTGGCCGGTGGGTTTCCTGATATTGCTCTTGCTTCCCCAAGCCCTTCATCTGGGGTGGGTGTCGCGCGGCTACCAGCCGGGTGTAGTGGGGACAGCCGGCTTCGGACAGCAGTACTTTGCGCGCAACATTGCTTCAGTAGCCGAATACGTGCGACACGAGCCGGTAGCGTTTATCTGTCTGATTCTGGCCAGTATAGGAGCCTTCAAATCCCCGACACGCAAGGCAGCCCTGCCCCTTTGCCTGTGGATGTTATTTGCCTTCCTGCCGGCACTGTTCCACTTCGGTGGCTCCTACACATTTCCCGGAGGAGAACGGTTCTTCCTGGCATGCCTGCCGCCGCTTAGCCTTTGGGCCGGCGCTGGTCTATACGCATTGCACGTTACGCTGATCCCCCATGTTCGTGCGACGGTGCTGGCCGCCGGATGGACGCTGATGTTCCTGATTGCTCTGCGCTGGAACGCTTCTCATACCGTTATTGTTGACCGCAATACTCAGACTCCCCGTGAGGACTGCGCATTCCTCAGGGCCGCGCTATGCTCTGTTCCTGATGATGGCTTGGTAATCACGGCGGACCCACCGGTCGTCATCGCTGAGGGTAAGTCCGCGGCGATGGTTACGTGGGTAGGAGAGGACATTGTTCGTCTGCAGGAGATGGTTGGGCGCCATCCGGGCGGGCTTTACTTCTATTGTGCCCCCTCATCTTCGCCTGATCATTGGCCAGGTGGTGCCCAGGCTGAGAACCATGTCCTCTCCGTGGTGCAGAAGATAATTGTGAGAGAGCAGATCGCTCCCCAGGGGCGACGGGTGTTGTATCGTCTGTTTGTTAACGACAAGAGCCTGATAAAGTAGGCGCTCCTGGCCTTAACGGGTCATGCAGTGTAGCGTCGGATGACTCTGGTGGGCAGCAAGAGTGAGAATAGCGCGATGGAAGTCTATTTTCTCCGCTTCGAGGACGCTTATATAATCTATCGGCCGCTACGCCACCTCGCATTTGTGGGTAACAAGGGACTGGTAAGGTATATCAAGCAGCGGCTGGCCAATGGCGGCGAAGGGCAGACGGCGCCAAAGGTAGAGGAGTTTTTGGAAGCAATTGATTTCTGGGCACCCGATCCTCCAGTTGAGCAGCAGGCGACGATATTGTCGGAATATATGCCGAGTCAAGCTGTATTGCTGATGACGACAGCGTGCAATCTATCGTGCATATATTGCTACGCACACGCTGGTGAAAGCCAGCGACAGGACATGAGCGTGGAGCTAGCAAAAGCAGTTATTGACCAAGCCTACGAGAACGCTCAGCAAGCTGGACGGCAGTGGTTCGGGCTGACCTTCCATGGTGGCGGGGAGCCCACCATGAATTGGGAGACACTGGTAGCAGCGACTGAATACGCGCGCCAGAAGGATTTGCCTTGCGATGTGTCTATGTCTACTAATGGCATGTGGACTGACGAGCAGCGGCACTGGATTGTTGAGCATTTCACAGGCTTAAGCCTGTCATTCGACGGCATACCCAGGGTGCAGAACGCTCAGCGGCCGCGGCCAGACGGCAGTGGCTCGTTCGCCGCAGTCATGGAAACAATCGCCGTCCTGGACGAGAAGGAGCTGCCTTACGGAATCCGCATGACTGTGACACCAGAGTTCTTCGCGACGTTGCCCGAGAGCATAGCCTTTGTTTGTGAGCACACTAAGTGTGCTCGCATGCAAGTGGAGCCGACTTACAAGTGGGCTCGTGGGGATTACTCCCAGCCAGGCCCTGGCGAAGGCGACAGGTTTGCGCAGGCATTCCTGGATGCTTTCGAGGTCGCGGCACGGGAGGGCCGACAGTTGTATTACTCCGGGGCCCGACCGTGGGTAATCGCCCCCACCTTCTGTACCGCGCCTTCCGAGGCACTGGTGGTGACGCCGGCGGCAGACATAGTAACCTGCTTCGAGGTGACAGGGCGCAATCATCCTCTGGCCTCGAACTTGATGATTGGGCACGTGTCGGTGGCGGATGGTGTAGACATCCAGTTCGGCAAACTGGCGGCATTCTTTGAGTCACAACAACAACGTAGACAGGGTTGCCGAGATTGCTGTTGTTACTGGCATTGCGCCGGCGACTGCGTGGTGCGGTGCGCTTTGAAGCAGCAGCCAAGCCGCAGGCAGGGACGCTGTGCCGTGAACCGGAGAATTACACGGGAACTGATCGCACGGTATGTGGCGCAGGGAGATGGAGTATGGCGAGGTGAGGCCACGCAAACTGAGTTCAGCGTATAGCAGTAGATGACGACAGGGAGGGCTTGCTAATGAACGAGCACAATAAACAGCGCGCTGGTGGCGAGATAGCGAAGGCGGAGAATGAAGAGGCACCGGAGGTGTACGCTATGCGGTAGCGGGTGATGTGGATTATGCATGGCTTTAGAATTAAAGACAGAGCATTTCTGTTAGTGGTGGCGATGTTCGTTATCGTCGTGAGCTTGTTGTATGTGTTCGTTCTCCGGGCGTACTTGCAGAAGCGCAGTTGGGGGGCCGCGAATAATCCGAATCCCAGAGTGCGTACCCGTGGGGAGCTGAAACTAATCGCTCATTTGGGCTATGTCTACGACCCCAGTTTTGGCGTTTTTCAACGGCGAGTAGGCGAATTGCTTCGCCGGAATCGGGTTGTGCCTGTGGCATGTCTTGGCTGGTGGATGCCTAAGGAAATAGTAGCTCAGGTACCACCCCAGGGACCGCACACCCCGGCTATACCTGACCCGCCACTGGAATTAGCGCCGTTCTCCGATCAGGACTTGCGATGCAGTGATCGAGTGGCTGGTGGCCGACTCGCTGCTGCTATTTATGGGCGTACCCACGTACTATCAGTATTACCGGTGCGGGAATCAGATTGCCAAGCACGAGGGCGCTGGGACGACTTACCATCAGTTCGATCATGAGAACCTGATGACGCAGATTGATTTCCCGGATGGCAGTCACAATTATTTCAGTTATGATGCCGACGGGAAGCGGACGAGCAAAGGTGATACTGAAGGGTATACCGAATTCATCTACCAGGGGCCGGATATGCTCAGGCCGATGCAGGAGCGCGAGGAGAGTGAGAACACGGTGGCCCAGTATACCATGGGCCTGGGGCCTGGAGAGCATGCGGCGGGCCAGCGATGGCGACATGTCGGCCAGCACTCGTCTTGCGACAAATACACCGGTAGGCAACACGGCTGGCGGGATAGGGTAGTCTGCCAGAAGGGATTGCTCTGCGTGTAGTCATTGTCCTACACGTAGTTCCCCAATGACCGCAGAGAGTTAATCCGGCGTGGCTACCAAAGACGGCTTCAGGTCCCGCTCGCGCAGCCACACCACATACTGCCGGACCACCTGCCTGGTAATTGCTTCTACCTTCGGGGGTACTCCCTGGTCCTCCAGAGATTGAAGAAACAGTCGTCCGTCCGACTTGTACGCCTCAAGTGTGAGGCGACTGCAGTTGCCCTCCACGGACAGGTAGGTGAGAAACTCTTCGTACAGCGGCTCGATTCGCATTTGACAACGCTCCTTTCGTAGTTTGCGTTGTCGGAGGCGAAATCGGCGAGGTAGACCATAAGCACTGTTATGGACGCTTTTGCAGGACTGACCGTGCCTGTCCCGCCGGGGCGAGAAGGCTACGAGTTATTGCGGCAGTGGGGGGCAGATTCTGACCAAACAGCGCGTGATGCCCACGCACATCAAGGACGGCTACGCTTTATCTGACCCGACGCGTGACCTGCTCAAACTCGCCGATAAGGGCTTGGTTGACGTGGAGCGGTTTGCCATAGCCCCACTGTGGGTAGCATAAAGACCAGGGCGCAAGTGGGAAAGCATCCGCCAATACATTAGCAGCGTTCGGCTATTCAGGAGGACAAATACACCGGAGGGGCATAAAATGGACTTCTCAGCGTTGAAGCAGAAAGAACACCAGTATGTCAAGGAAGTGCTGGATTTTGGATGGCATAACACGCGATCAGCGGGGTTCACCGGGCGGCTGGAAAAGCAGTTCGCGCACAGATTCGGGGTCGAATATGGCATCACTCATAGCAATGGCACCGCGACGATGCACTCGTGCCTGGCGGCGGCTGGTGTGGGGCCGGGCGATGAAGTGATTATTCCGCCCCTGACGGCGGCCAGTACGGCCTTGGTGGTTATTCATCAGAATGCAGTGCCGGTCTTCGCCGATATTGATCCGGAGACCTTTGAGATTGCCCCCGAGTCCATTCGCGAAAGGATTACCCCTTATACCAAGGCCATCATACCTGTGGCTCTGTACGGCATGGCCCCGGATATGGATGCGATTATGGAGATTGCTCGCCAGCATGACTTGGTTGTCATAGAAGACAATGCCGAGTGCTACCTGGGCGAGTATAAGGGGCGGATAGTGGGGTCAATCGGGGATATGGCGAGTTTCAGCTTTCAAGGTTCCAAGCATATCACCTGCGGTGACGGTGGCATAGTGATCACCGACAACGAAGAGTACGCTGAGCGGGTGCGCAAAGCAGCCGTTTTGGGCTACTCCACATTGACCGCTGACCCCGGCGCGACGGCGATTCCCAAAGAAATAAGGCAAGATCCGGCTTTTGAGAGACATACAGTGTTGGGCTGGAATTATCGGCTGCCCGAACTTTGCTCAGCTGTAGCGCTGGCCCAATTAGAACATCTTGAAGACCTGGTAAAATGGCGTCAGAATGTCGCGGGGCGATATGCCGAGGTCATAGAGGGCTGTGATTGGCTTGTGCCGCAGCGAGTGCCCGAAGGCCTCACCCATACTTACTGGTGCTATACTGTGTTGCTCAAGGCTGAAGAGATCGGCATCACCTGGCATCAGTTCCGCGACCAATACGTGGAGTTCGGGGGCGAGCCCATTTATGGAGCCTGGCGGCCGGTGCACCTGGAGCCGGTCTTCCGCGACGAGAACTTCTATGGCAAGGGCTGCCCTAACCGTTGTCCGCTGTATAAGGGAACTCCCCAGAAATATGAAGAAGGCCTCTGTCCAGTTGTCGAGCGCATCCAACCCAATCTATTACAGTTCCGCACTAACTATGACGACCAGCGGGCTGATCGCCAGATGGAAGCCCTGACCCGCACGATCGCGTATTTCGAGGGAAGTAGTTAGGGCAGAAAATCCAACGATCTATGATGCCCAGACTAATCTGCAATATTGATGAACGGATTTTGCAGAAAACCCGCTTCTTGAAAAAAGCCGGGGGTTCCGCACCTTTCCGCCTTCGGGCCAGCCTACGGCGGGCAAGTCCGGCAAAAACTTTGAGAGTAGCACAGTGCGGGAGATAGCGTAGTGTTATTGCTCACAGAAGTCGAGCAATCTCCATTAAGAGGCCTCTTACGACCGGTTTTGAAGCCGCAAGAGATGTTTGTATTTCGGTTTACGAATAATCCGAGCTAAAAGTGTCCTTTCACTCCAACACACACCCCAATATACGCGCCCCAGGGCAGACGGGACGAGCCCGGGATCCAGTCAACGCAACGGGTAAGAGTATGGAGGATAGGTATGTTGGTCGCGGGGCCCAATAGGGTGGTGCGCCAGTGGATGGGCACTGGGCCCAGAGTTTCGCGGATTAGTGCCAGTAGTTCGCCTACCGAGAAGAAACAGGCCTTCGAGATGATGGAGCCTTCGCGGCGGCGCTGCTGAAGATAGTAAAGGGAAGATTTGTTCAACACTCCCAGGAATAGGCGACTACGAGAGACGCGGGCCATTTCGGAGAGGAACTGTCCCGGCTCACCAGCGAATTCCAACACGGTGATACTTGTCACCAGGTCGAAAGTATTGTCAGCGAAGGGAAGATGGTAGCCGTCGGCGATGAGTACGCCGCTATCCTCTCCCCTATCCGAAGTGTGTCGGGGCGGGGACGCCCCTCCTACGGTGCCGGGGATATCTGGTCGGGGCGGGGACCCCCCTCCTACGGTGCTGGAGATATCTGATCGGGGCAAGGATGCCCCTCCTACAGTATTGGCGGACGCCCCTCCTATAGTATCGGCGGATGCCCCTCCCGCAGAATCAGGAGCAATCGGTTGGGCGGCCAAGCGGGCCTGGGCGGCGTGGGCCATAGCCGCTGAGCGCTCCACGCCGGTTGCCGACAGACCCATCTGCCGCAGCCAGACCAGATACCGTCCCGAGCCACACCCTACGTCCAAGACGCGCTCCCCGGGCCGGGGGGCCGCCAACTGCAATAGCAACTGTTTTTCCCGCTGGTCAGCATACGCGCCCCACCGGGTTTTATACCACTCATCATAGCGGCCAGCAACGTCCGCAGCGAATTGTTGCCCAGGCTCAGTCATAGCCTGTCTTGGGGTAGGGAATATTAGCCGTCCAGGCCGATGCGCTCTACTGGTATAGGCTCAAATCCGAGTTGGAAAGCCGGCGAGTCGGACTTCAGCCGGTAGTCGTCGTTGGCCGGGTCCACAAATAGCGGGTCGGCGACAATTGAATGGGTATCATAGCCTAATTCCTGCCATTGGGCAAAACTGTCTGGCGCCAGCACCTTGGGTAAGTCAATAGCCAGGGGCCCGCCACTGGCATTAAAATAAACATTGTAGTCGGATTCAGCGATGATGGCCGCATTAGGCAATTGCCCAATGCGCACCAAGAGGGCATCCGGGTCAGCATAGTACACAATATTTCGGCGAAATCTGTTGCCCTCGCCAGCACCGGTCTTGCCCCCTGTGGCGACAGAGGCGTAATGGATTTGGCTGTGCCTACTGTTGACAAAGACGTTATTCTCAATCAGCACGTCCTTGGCAGCTCCCAGCATCATCATGCCGCCAAGCGTGTTGCCGATGGCAATATTTCCATATACGGTGACGTTCATCGGATTCCAATCCAGATAAATGCCCCAACCATAATAGGGCGTCCAGATACGGCCCTGCGCGGCTGTGCCGCTTACAGGCTGCATCGGCTCGCCGTAGGCACCACACCCGATTACTTCGCGCACCAGGTTGTACCGAATAACGTTGCCCTGCCAAAGCTCCTTATCCTGCGCCACGACATAGCACGAATTCGTCATGATACCGCCAGTGTCGGAGGCCTCCAGACTCAGGTGATGCAGTTCGTTGTATTCGACGATATTACGCCCAAAACCAAATCCCAATACAATGCCCCGATGCGCAGTATGGTGAATCAGATTGTGGGATATTACGTTGTCCACACTGTTCAGCCCAAACACATAGACCCCCGAACCCAACTTGTCTATGACCCCGCAGTGATGGATATGATTGCGCGAGATCAGATTGCTACGCGATTTGGCCATCCCTCTGGATGCCTGCTCTAGGGCCTCCGCATTGTCCCTCCAGGTGTATGGCAGGCCCCCCGGGGTACCTGCCAAGCAAATGCCTTGTGCCCCCGCATCAGAAATCTCGTTGCCCACAACCCGATTGCGTGCGTTGTAGCCCTGCAAGCGGACGGCATCACCACCCACGGCGACGAAGGAATTGTGCACGATACTGCAGTCCTCCGCGCCCTCTAGGTATACCGCATAACCAGCTGAAGTAGGGGGCCCCCAGAATAAACGCGGTGGAGGGAAAAGTGCTAAAGTCTGGGTGAAGGTCAAGCCCGAAATCCTGACATGGTGTATAGGCTGGTCGCCCGTGCCGCACAGTTCTATGAGGCGATCGGCAACTGGTGCAGTCACCTCCGCGTCCTGGACTGGACCAGTCGGCGGCCAGAAGTATAACATGCCGGTCTCGGTGTCCAAACACCACTCACCGGGCTGGTCAAGTTCTTCCAAGAGGTTCTCCACGTAGAAACGATTGCCCACCATCAACGGATGCCCCGCGCAGGTGCGGGCCAGCTCTATGAGGTCATTCTCCCAGTCAACCTGCTTGATAGGCACGATGTCATTAACCCAGCATCGCCAAGGGAAGATAAAGACTTCCCCCTGTTGCGGCTTGGCCCATTTCCCCGGGGAGAAGTTGGGATCGTAGCGGAACACAGGAGCATCGCTGTCCTGTCCCGCGATTAGTTCCTCGACAAACGCCCAGCCGCCATAGAGTGGATCGTCAGGGTCGTAGTCGGGGTAACGAGCGCGGATTTGGCGTTGGCCGTTGAAGAACAACTGCTTAAACTTCCACTTGCCGTCTTTAGCCTCAGGCAGTTCGGCACACATAATCTGGCCTTCGTAGGGGTGCCAGCCGGTGATAACCTTTCCGCCGCTCAGGATTGGCTGCTCCCCGGGAAAAGCCTTATATGTGATAGGGTAATCAAGGCTACCTGAGTCTTCGGCGCTGAGG
>JALGUR010000040.1 GCA_029820565.1 Candidatus Zipacnadia bacterium | reverse complement strand
GCCTGCCGATTCGCCTGGCTGGCAGGTGCGGGTGGTGCCTAATGCCTTCCCCGCCCTCAGGCCGGAGGGAGAGGTCACCGTTCGGGAACCATACTGGTTTACCAGCGTCACGGGTGTCGGCGTGCACGAGGTCATCATTGAGAGCCCGGTACACAATGCCAATCCGGCCACTATGGAAGTTGAAGAGTTCACCCGCATTCTGGTGGCAGCCGGCAACCGCTTCAATGTGCTCCGGCAGGACCGGCGGCTTAGCTACGTTGCCTTCTTCCGCAACCACGGCCGGCCCGCAGGCTCATCGTTAACGCATCCCCACACTCAAATCATTGCCACGCCCATTGCGCCCACCAACGTGCGCCAGGAGATCGAGGAAGCACGCCGCCACTACGACGACCGCATGCACTGCGTGTACTGCGAGACGATGCAGCAAGAAAGCGACGCTGCCCAGCGCATTGTGCTTGAAACTGACTCATACTTCGTTTTCGAACCGTTTGCGTCGCGGTGGCCCTTCGAGACGTGGATCATTCCCAAGCAGCACGCAGCCGTGTTCACAGCGGGCGACGCTTCCGAAGTTGAACCTCTGGCTCGTGCCCTCCGGACGACGCTGAATGCCTTATACCATGCCTTGGGCGACCCAGCGTATAATTTAGTCCTCCACGAAGCCCCGCTACGTGATAGCTGTGAGGACTACTACCATTGGCATATCGAAATCCTGCCCCGTCTTGCCACGGCAGCGGGCTTTGAATTGGGAACGGGCATCTGGATCAATACCGTGCTGCCCGAGCACAGCGCGGAATACCTGCGTGACTTCGTCTCAGCGTAGCGCAGTAGAGTGCCGCGTGTTTATTTGCAATGTTCCAGAACAGATAGTATCTGCTTGCACCTCAGACGATATGCTACTGGGTTTGTCCTCGCCTTCTCTTGGCCACCGGTCCACACGAGGGTACCGTCTATCCCTGAATACTGACGCGGCCACTATAACCAGAGCCAGTCGTAGCCCTTAGGTAGTCCCGGGCACCAGCCACGGGAAAACCATGAGGACGGGCACGACATCCTGGGTAATCTGCGGCCGGCGGACGTTCACGAAGGCCAAACAGAGCAGATTCTGCGGAGGAGAAAGCAGGCCCGCGGCGAAGTCTAACATAGACATATCAGTACGCATTTGCCCTATTCAGCTGGGCGGGCCATTCAGGAAGACCAAGCGTCCGGGGAAAGAATATCCCATGGATAAGGAGAAGGCGATCAGCGGCATAGAGCAATATAAGGACCATCCGGCATTACTCGGCTACATGACCTCTGATGAGCCGCATTATTCCCCGGATATACACCAAGAACTTAAGGAGATGTACCAGGTTGTCCACGAGCACGACCGCTACCACCCAGTATGGATTAACCACTGGTATACCGGACCTGATCCCAAGTTCACCGGCGTATCGGACCTGGTGGGCTACGATGTCTATCCGGTGAGCGGCGGTTGCTTTACCCAGTTGGAACGTTACTGGCAGCAGGTCTATCGTCTTACACACCACTGCCAGCCTTTCGTGTGGGTAACCCAGGCCTACGCCAGCACGACCTCCCGGCTCCCCTCGCACTTAGAGCTGCGTCACATGACCTACCTGATGATCATCCGCGGCGCCAAGGCAGTGCTGTTCTACACGAATAAGCCCTGGCCTTTCTTTGTAAGATACAATGGCGATTTGGTCGGCGAGCTGAAGCAGATATCGCCTATTCTGTTGTCTGACTATCCGCAAATCATTCGGCCCCTGACCGAACAGCGTCGACCCGGCCCTGAGCCTAACCACACCAGCGTGCTGCCCCTGGTTTACGAATATCCCGAGGATTGGCCGAATATCGCGGCGGCGGCCTGGCGCAATGGTCCCAGTACTTACGTTATTGCCACTAATCGGCAGACTTATTCGGTGCGGGCCACCTTTCAGCTGCCGCGGCTGAGGGCTAGCGAGGTGCGGGTGATAAATGAAGGCCGTAGTCTGCCGTTTGAGCGAAGCCGATGGACTGATGACTTCGGCCCAATAGCCGTGCATATCTATGAGTTGGTCGTCAGGCCCGATGATAGCGGCCTGCGCCTGTGAAGATTGCTGGCAGCCATATGAAGGCTGTCTATGCGTTGGCCGCCCCCGTGCTCGCAGGACAGCCCGAGATTCTCGAGGCTCCCGGGGGCGGGCAACTGCAGGAACTTTTTCGAGCGGTTTACGCTTTGCCCAGAAAGCCTGAAACGGCGGGCAAAACACGGTGTTGCGAAGGAATGTACAGAGCCTTACAGGCATCCGCTGCTGCTTGCCTACGAGTTTCAGAAACTGCTACAGACCGGAGTAGTCAACAATCGGGCCAAGATTGCGCGGCGGTATGGGTTGAGTAGAGCACGGGTTACTCAGGTTATGAAGCTGCTGACCTTGCCGGATGAGATTCAGGACTACGTCATGGCCCTTCCGCCGCGACAAGGGCTTTGACTGCCGATCTAAAGTCGGTAGCATCCATCTGGGTAGCGCTACTCAGTGAGAGATCACTGCCAGTGCACAGGGAGAGCAGGGCACGGGAATAATTGATGAGGAGTATCCCAAGGACAAAGAATACACACCCCAGGACACGTTCGAAAACAATCCTCCGCCCTTTAATGGGCGCCTCGAGCTTGTCTTCAGGAATCAGCCTCAATTTGTGATATAACCTTCGATTCCACACTATCGCAGCCTTCGGAAACAATGCAGATATTGCTCCGTAAAAGATGTAGAACAGACTTACGAAGAGCAGTACGAAGAAAGATATACCCGACATACTCCTATTCCAGCCTTCCTCCAACGTGCAAACTCGCCGGCGGCTTGCCCCCCATCCGTGATACCAGTTGTTATCTCATACTTTCGGCCTGGGCAGCGTTGGGCGACAGGCACAGCGTAGCGCAGCCTGGAGTCCAGAGCTGAACCACTTCCGGTGCGGGTGGACGATAGTTGAGCGCGCTGTGGGGCCTCACCGTATCATACTGTCTTTGCCATCGCTCCACTAATACCTGCACCGCCAGCAGTGTGTCAAATATCTCCACGCTCAAAAGCTTGTCCCGCAGCTTGCCGTTTAACGACTCCAGGTAGCCGTTTTCCCAGGGGCTTTCTGGCTCGATGCCGCTTCGCTGGTGGTAGAATCGACGCGCCGAGACGGTGAACGCCTTCCGCCAGACCTCGTCGGCGATGGGGAATGGGTAGCTGCGCCCGATGCCCTCCACGTAGACCCGGTATGTGCCCCGGCGGTCGAGCACGGAGAACGCCAGTCCCTCCGGGTATTCCAGTGCCCCGCCATCCCCCATCCAGCAGGAGAGGAAGGCTACCTTCGCCGGATCACCGGGACGGAAGCCGAGGTGACGCACATGCACCGCGTGGCTGGGCCACTAATGCCGGAACATCGTTCAGGTCCTCCAGAATCGTTGTCAAGTCAAAGTCCAATACCTCGCAGTCCAGTTTTTCGGCCTGGATCTTGGAGAAATCAAGGATGTCGTTGATGACCCCCCGCACAGACTCCGCGCTGTTGAGCGCCGTCTCGGCAAGCTCGCGCTGCTCTGCTGTCAAATTGTCATCCAGGAGGAGCTCGGTCATACCGATAATCCCATTCATGGGCGTACGGATCTCGTGGCTGATGTTGGCCAGGAACTGGCTCTTGGCCGCACTGGCCGCCTGGGCCTCCGCGGCCAGCTGATTGCTGCAGCGTACGGCCTGCAGCAGCTCCCGGTTGGCGTCTTCCAACTGTTCGTTGGTCCTCGGCAGCTCAGCGGTGCGGGCGGTCACCTGTTCTTCGAGGCGATCGCGGACGGCTTTTGCGCTTTATAGTGGCGTTAGTGGACCCTTGTTAGGTTGCAAACTAAATTAGACGGGTAGAAGGAAAAAAACAACGAATGGCGAAATACTTGTGTGGATAATGATATTACCGTGTGGAAGTTACTACTTCCGTTAGCGGCATTAGTAGTTATCTGTGCGGCGGTTGGCCTGTATAGGCAACTGGCGTATTGCTGCTCATCGCCAGGTACATTTTTTGAGCATATCCGTTGCTATTTAGCCTGCTGATGGTAGCTGAGAGGAAAGACTAATGCGTACCGATGACCAGACTCTGCGTCAACTGCTGAAGGCGTCCACAGAGACAATGCTGCTGATGGACACTGAAGGGACAATCGTGGCGCTCAACGAAGTTGCCGCTCGCCGATTAGGCCGCAGTGAGGATGAACTCATTGGCGTTAATGGCTATGATATCTTGCCCCCTGATGTGGCCAAAGCAAGGAGGGCCCGGATTGAGGAGGCCATTCGGTCCGGTAAGCGATATCGTTTCGAAGACGAACGCGAAGGCATTATCTTCGACAACAGCATCTGCCCAGTGTCAGATGCCAATGGCAGGATAACACATATTGCCGTTTTCGCCCGGGACATCACCGAGCGAGAACGGACGGAGGAGAAACTACAGCAGAGCAAGGAGCGCTTTCGCAGATTAATTGAGCATGCGGGCGACGCCATATTTGTGCATAATATGGAAGGCCGCATCTTAGAGGTGAACAGGCAGGCCTGGGCGAGCCTGGGATACACACGCGTCGAGCTCCTGGAGTTGAATATAGCAGACGTAGATCCGGAAGTCATAGCCGAGCAGCATCGGAAGCGCTTTTGGGAGGAACTGACTCCCGAGCAACCCGTCGTTACCTTTGAAGGTACTCATACTCGTAAGGATGGCACCATCTTCCCGGTTGAGGTGCGGCTTGGATTGCTGGAGGCAGGGCCGGAAACAACTATGATTGGACTTGCCCGTGATATCACTGAACGCAAGCGGACGCAGCAAGCCCTGCAGAGTGCTCTGTTGCGCAGCCAGACAATTCTGGAGACCTCTATGGACGGATTCTACACGGTGCTTCCGGATGGCAGTATAGCCGATTGCAATGCCGCTTTCTGTGAGATAGTCGGCTATTCGTGCGACCAACTTCTGTCTATGACAATAGCTGACCTGGAGGCTACGGAAACAGCCGAAGAAACCGCCCGCCACCTCCAGAAGGTCATGCAAGCCGGTAGCGACCGCTTTGAGACAGCCCATCAGCGCAACGATGGCACGATAGTTGACCTGGAGATCAGTACTACTGTTGTGGAACTGCCGGGGGAGAGTTTCTTTGTCTCTTATGCTCGCGACATCACCGAGCGCAAGCAAATGGCAGAAGAATTGAACGCCTTCCGCCAGCACCTGGAGCGGCTGGTCGAAGAGCGCACTGCGCAACTGGAGAGAGTCAATAGGGAACTCGCCGAGCAAATCGCTGAACGGAAGCGACTACAGGCCAAACTCATCCAAGCCAGCAAGATGAGTGCTCTGGGCACCATGGCCGGAGGCATCGCTCATGAGGTGCGCAATCCGCTATCTATCATCTCGTCATGCAATCAGTTACTCCAGGAGCACCCTGATAGTCAGGAGGTTCACCAGCAGTGCATTGAAAAAATCGCTACTGCTTGTCAGCGGGCCTCGCTGATCATCGAGAATCTGCTAACATTTGCTGCTCCCAGCAAAGAGCAAACCCAACCGGTTGACCTAAATGCAGTGCTCAACAACGCTATCGTTCTACTCAGCCACAGCATGGATCAGCAAGGTATTACATTGGAAAAGAACTGCGGACCGGACCTGCCCAGTATTATGGGCAATCAGGCTCTATTGCAACAGGTCTTCATCAACCTGATGCTTAATGCCATAGACGCTATGCCGGAAGGTGGTAGCCTACAAGTCGGTACGCGAATGACCGAGCAAGGCGAGGTGGCAATAGAGTTCACTGATAGCGGCCGGGGCATCAGCCCCGAGCATCTGCCGAAGATCTTCGATCCCTTCTTCACTACTAAGTCGGTGGGTGAGGGCGTGGGCCTGGGCCTCTCCATTAGTTATAGTATCATCCAGCAGCATAAGGGCACCATTGCTGTGAGGAGCCAGCCGGGTCAGGGATCAACATTTACCGTGCAACTGCTCACAGTGGCAGAATGAGTTGGATAGACAAATCAATAAGTAGTGTGGTATCATAATACCATAATGAGTCGAATAGGGAGATGATATCAATGGCCCGCATTTTGGTGGTAGACGATGAGCCGGACCTGACCTGGGCATTACGGTATAGTCTGTCTGATGAGGGCTACGAAGTGCTCATCGCCCAGGATGGTACAGAGGCACTGGCCGCAGTGAGACAACAGCGTCCCGATCTGATTATATTGGACATAAATATGCCCGGACTCAATGGTCTGGAAGTCTGTCGCGAGCTGCGCCGTGACCCGGCCTTAGCCACTGTACCCATATTGTTCCTGACCGTACGCGATAGTCTCGAGGATAAAGTCAAAGGCCTGGACGAAGGCGCTGACGACTACCTGCCCAAGCCTTTTGATCTGGAAGAGCTCAAGGCCCGGGTCAGAGTGTTGCTGCGTCGGGCCCAATTGGTTTCTGGACCACAGTTAGCGCAGCAGGAGCAACTTTCCATGATTGAGGTCGGGGAAGTTACTTTGGACCTACGCGGCCGTCAGGTCCACATCGGGGAGAAGAAGATCCCGCTCACGCCCACTCAGTTTGACCTGCTCCACCATTTCATGCTCAACCCTAACGAAGTCTTCTCTGCCGAGCAACTTCTGGAGGAGGTATGGGATTATGCTTCGGGGGAGGGTCAACGTGGCCTGGTGCGCTGGCACATTAAGAACCTGCGGGAAGAGATCGAGCCTGACCCAAGCAACCCAGTCTACATCCGTACCAGGCACGGTCACGGCTATGTGTTCGCCGCCGACGATGAAGCGTAGTTGTGTAGTTGACGCCGGCTGTCCCATGCTCGCAATAGCGCCCGATAATGCTTGACACAGTTGGCTTAGTGGGTTATACTCCTCGGTGTATTTACTGGGTGCCCCCATCGTCTAGTGGACTAGGATACCGGATTCTCAGTCCGGCGACCGGGGTTCGACTCCCCGTGGGGGTACCACCGTATTCTCTAATTACAGAAGTCTCATAGCCCAACTATAGTTCGGTCTGGGACTGTACAAGAACCATCCCGAGCGCGAAACTGGCTGTGAGGCAGGCGTGCGGTCACAAGACATCCACTCTGAAGGCGAGTATGGATAGGCTGCGACAAAACCTGGTCAGGGCGGGGGCCGTCAGCGCCATCGCCGTGCTACTCTCATCCGCGTGCTGGGCCGCGCAATATCCCCAAGACCCAGCCCAAGCCGCTACTCGCTACCTATCAGCGCGGCAGAAACTGCACATAATGGGCCAAGTGGGTCCGGAGGCATTAGCCGCCAGTGACGCTTTACCCAAAGGCGCTGTCGTGGAACTAACCGGAGAGATAGTGGGCCACACTGCCGTCCACCGAGCCAATCAGACGACTTTCTGCCTACTGCTGCGAACTGTGGAAGGTCTGACAGTTTCTTTGGACTGTACCGAGCATATCGAGGGCCTGGCGGTCGGTGAAACTGTACAGGTACTGGCGAGTGTTCCCGAACAAGATACTGAGCGCCGCCATTTCCAACTTGACTATCTGGTGCGCCAGTGTGATCTGCCCGCAGAGGCGCGCCGACCCGCCACTATGGTTAACCAAAGTAATCAGCAGCCGACAAGCCCACAGACGGATTCCCCAACCAACGGCCCATCTGCCTCCCCAACTGATGTTGAACCGGGATCGGTTGACTGGGCCACCAGGCCAGCACCCAGCCCACCAGAAACCCAACCTGGCGATAACCAACAGCAACAGAAGATAACCAGGTGGTCGGGTTGGGTAAAGCAACACAATTCAAAATTGACGGATACCGAGTGTGAGTTGATTGTACGCTGGGTACGGGACTACTCAAGGCTGTACGGTGTTGACCATCGCCTTATTTTCGCGGTGATCAAGGCCGAGTCTGACTTTGACCCCACCTGTGTCTCACACGCTGGGGCGGTCGGCCTTATGCAACTCATGCCCTCCACCGCCCGGACCGTCCATGTCAGCAATCGGTGGAATGTTCAGGAGAATATTCGTGGCGGAATCCAGTACCTTAGCCAGCAGTTAGCCCGATATAAGGGCAGGTCAAACTACGAGCAGTGTGTGCTGGGGTTGGCCTGCTATAACGCGGGTCCCAACGCGGTGAAGAAATATGGTGGGGTGCCTCCCTATGACGAGACTCGCCGTTACGTAATAAAGGTTACCAATACTTTCTACAATTTGGTCAAGCAAGGCTATCCATAAGACCGATCTATATCCGAGTTGCCGATGCCATGAACGAGTGGCGAACCGAGACGGAGCGAAATACTTGTCCGGAATGCGGCGCCGCAGTGCAGTCCACTGATACGCAATGTATGCAATGCGGCGTTAACTTGGTGGAGGCGCGTCGCCGGCAGCGCCGCAAGGCGCAACAGCAGTCCCTGTCGGCCCGTACTGTGGCCAGTGCCCAGCCGACCGGGGGTGATGCCGCGACCTCGCCTTACACCACAGACGGCGAGACATCTGAGGAAACCCGGCTGCGCATCTTCGACCAGCAGGAGGCTCAGCGATTAGCTGCCGAGCGAGTAGCCGCTTTAGTGACTGCCGCAATAGTGGGAATCCCCGGCTTTATCCTCCTGGCGTTGGGCCTGAGGTATGGATGGGCGGTGGGGCTGATCGGAGTTGGCAGCCTTACCCCGGCTGACTTGCGTAGTGGCGCCATACTCACTGACCACCGCCTACTGGCCATCATCCTAATTGGCCTCGGCCTGGCGGGGATTATGTCCACAGCGGGCCTGGTACACCGCGCCATGACGGCTGGGCGGGCTGTACAAGAGGTCAAGCGTGGTGAGAAGCCGACCATAGTTTCGCTGAATTGGCTGACCTACTATGGCCTGCTGCTGGTTGCTATCTTCTGCCCCCCGCTGGGTGTGATATTGGGAATACTGCTGAAATTCAGTTCTGACCAGGATATCAAGAATACCGCAGGCACGATGATTATCATCAGCCTGGTGGTGATGGCCATCCTCGTAGTCAACGCTCTGTTGGGCCTGGCTGAAGGCCTGAAGTCGGCCCAACCACCCCAGCCGGCAGCGCCGGAATAATAAAGAAATGCGGGGTCTGCCGATACATACTCTCGTTAGGCTGCTTACATTTAACGTATTGATTGCGGCGGTGCTGGTGAACTGTTTTGCCTCGGCACTGACAGATAGCAATCCGCCGCCTATGGTTTTCGCTGTTATTTCCGACACCCATATTGGATACCGGGCAGAAGACGAACAAGACGAAGAGCAAATCCCTCTGCAAAACACTCGTGCCTTCTATAATTTCGCCTGGGCGATGGACCACGTCAACAATGTATTGCCGGATTTTTTGCTCATACCCGGCGACCTGGTCCATTCGGGCGACTGGGGCCATGAAGACCAGTATAGCCCGTTTATGAAGATTGCGCGGAGGTGTAAGGTGCCAGTGCTGTATGTTATGGGCAACCACGACGGCGAGAGTTTTGACGTCGCCGCCCATAACCGACAACGCCAACTCTTTACCGAACATACTGGTTCCCCGCCGTGGTATCACCGAGAGATACGGGGCTGGCATCTCATCGTTCTGGACTCCTCTCGGAACGGGAGAGGAGGACGTGGGGGCTGGGGTATAGTTGACCCGGAGCAGATACAGTGGCTAAAAGCAGAATTAGCTACCATCGGACCCACCGAGCCTATCCTCTTAGTAGAACATCACCCGTTCAACCGACCCCAAGCACAAGCGGGGGACCTGGTCAATAGTGCTGAGGTGCTGGATGCCTTCCAGGGACATTACCTAACCTACACTATCACCGGACACTTCCACGAGAACCTGCATGACCGTGATGCCCGGGGCATCCACCACTTCGTTACTGGGGCTACTTGTGGGCAGCCCGCGGGGACAGATATTGGCTACCGCCTCTTCAGCACAATTGGACGAGACCTGTGGACGGCATGGATTCCGAAGAGTGCCAGTTCTGGGCCGCTACTGACGCTGATAAGCGAAACCGGCGGGCCCGGAAACCTGATGAGGGACTGGGAAGTAAGAGCAGCCCAAGCAGAGCCACCGTCAACGACTCTGTGTCTACGCATAGAATACCAGGGCGGGCCAATCCGGGTTATTGCCCGGGCTGAGCAGCAGGCTACGACTCTCTGTAAGTTGCCGCCGGTGCCCACGGTCACCACGGCCTTTCTGCCCCTGGGCGGCGAGCAACTCAGCGGGCTACCAACAGCCAAAGGGCTTGACATACGCTTCGCGCTTCGTCAAACATCTTCGCTCGCCCGTCTGAGGGTATATGGCACAACCGTGGAATGGCGACACTACCGACTGAAGCGCTCTGGGTAAATGAAGCGCAGATTCGGGTCTACTGGACATTTGCTACGCACAAGTGCCCCACCTTCGCCGATTTCCCTTCGTCCCGTCCTTTGGCGCGGTCTTAAGACAACTCTTTGTCCAGCCGGCCCCGCAGCCGCGTGATCGTCTGGCTATGAATTTGGCAGACCCGCGACTCGGTTACTCCCAGGATGTCGCCTATCTCTCGCAGTGTCAAATCTTCCTGATAATATAGCGCCAGAATATGCTTCTCCCGCGGCGGCAGTTCCTCAACGACTTGGGCGATGAGTGCGCGTAATTCATTTTGCTCCATATTATGCAGCGGATTGCTGAAGTCGTCAGCGGGCCGGGCCGGGTTCAGCTGGCCGGGTTCCCGGTAGGGCTGGCTGCCCACCAGTTGCTCCAGTGAGGCGATAGTCGCACTACTGATTTGTCCCAATAACTCGTAGTATTCGTGGATATCAATGTCCAGCGCAGCGGCGATTTCGGCATCGGTAGGCGGCTGGCCAATCCGAGCCTCCAGATCCGCCACTACTTCCGCTACTTCGCGAGCCCGGCGGCGCAAACTGCGAGGGGCCCAATCCCGACCCCGCAACGATTCCATTATTTCCCCGCGAATCACCGCGGTGGCGTAGGTTTCAAACTTTACTCCTCGGGTCGGAGCAAAGCGATCAACTGCCTTAATGAGTCCCACTATTCCAGCGCTAAATAAGTCTTCGCGGTCCACGTGTGGGGGTAGGGAGATAGAAACGCGACCCACCAGGTAATGGACGAGGTCGATATGTTTCTTTATCAGCGCTTCGCGTTGCGCGGAGTTCATAACAGTACTTGCACTTCAGACAGGTTGGCACATTGAAACTCTGCTTCTACGCGCTGCCACCTGCCACTGGCGTCAAGTCAGTATTAGTAACCTGATGCAGCCGATGAATCTGGGTCTCGGCCCGGACCTCGTCAGGGCCCACCACAAGCAAATGGGGCACCAATCCCCTGGCCACTCGCTGCAGGACAGGCCGAAGCGGCGGACTGCATAACAGGACAATTGGCCGATCCCGACGCCGGTATTGGCCGACCAGATTCTCAAGCACTCGCCAGCAGGCCGCCGCCTGCTCAGGAGTAAGGATAGCCGCTTCGGCAGCGCCGACTTCGCCGCTGGCGAGGGCCTCCTCGACCTCCGCTGCCATCTCTACTGTATACATAGTGCCGTCGGGTGCGACCAGTTCAGTGATAGCCCACGGCATGGCACGACGCACCCGCACGGTCAAGTCGGTTATATCCGTGGTTGTAGCCAGACCAGCGGTTAGGGCTTCTATTAGCGTTATACTATCGGCAATCGGTAAGCCTTCCTTTAATAATTCCTGGCCGACCGCCGCCAAGACGGTGGCACTGAGTCCCGCCGACTGGGCCTCGGCCACCGTGGCCGGATGAGTATGAGTCAGGCGATCCAGTATCTCCGTGGCTCGCTGGGCATCAAAAAGTTCAGCGGCGTGCTTACGCAGAGCCCAGCGCAGATGCTCCAGGATTACTTGCTGAGCAGTGAGAATCTCACAACCCCTATCCCTGGTCTCCTGCTCCTGATCGGTCGTCACCCACGCTGCCCGCCGCCCGTCGGGGCACGTGACCGGTATGCCCAGCGAAGGGCCCTCACTTGCCTCATTGGCCACTGCCAGGTGTCGTGCGGGCCACACGTCCCCCTGGTCTACGGTGCCGCCGCGAAATGCAAAACTGTACTCATACAGGCCGAGGGCCTCCGAGTCGCGGACCACGAAAGCCGGCACGGAAAATCCCAACTCGGCTGACATCTGCCGGCGCAGCCTGCTCAGTGGGTCGAGCAACTGTCTACCGCCATCACCCAGCAGGTCCAACAGGCCCCAACCCAGACATATCTGTGGGGCCGTCGCGGCTATCGCCGTCACAGCAGCTTCGTGGTCAAATTGCCGGGGGCCTTCCGACACTACTTCAGTCGTTCGAGCCTGTATCAGCAACCATCCCCACAGCCCCAGCCCGGCCGCGACCACCAATAACGGCAACTTGGCTACCCCGGGCACCAGCGCCAGCAGCAGACAGGCCGTCGCAGCAGCCACCAGGGGCCCCGGAGTGCGTAGAAACTGGCCCATCAGTTCCGTCGTCAACGGCGAAGCCGAGCCGGCCCGGGCGACCATTATGGCCGCCGCTGCGCCCATCAGTAGCGCAGGCAGCAGTATTATCAAGCCGTGTCCGGCAATTACCAGAACCAGGTGAGGCCACTGGCTCCCTGCCAGGCCTCCGGTCAGCACCCACACTATCGGGGTCAGAGCCACTATCGCTATGGTGGCAATGGTCTCGCCCCGCAAAAAGCGGGCTGCGCCGTCCATAGCCCCGTAGAAATTAGCTTCGGCCTCCAGACGAGTCGCCTGATATTCACCTTCCTGCGCTGAGAGCCGCTGGGCGCTCAGCGCTGAATCTAACCCCAGTTGCTTACCGGGCAGCGCGTCCAAGGCGAAGCGCGCGGCAACCTCGGCCAACCGACCCACCCCCGCCGTCACCACCACGAATTGGACAATGGCTATGGTAGTGAGCGTCCCCAGGCTGGCAATGGGATTATTCAGGGCCGTCACTGCCGCCACGGTAGTAGCCAGTCCGCCGGCCTGTCCTGTTGTCATTATCAGTCGGGCCACTACCAAACACAGCAAGATTCGGACCAAACTGCTCAGGACCACCATACTGGGAAAACTGGACAACTTTACCGGCTGGGGAGTGACCAAAGCCACCACCAACGTCACCACTGCTGCCGCCAGGTTAGCGGCTAACAGCAAATCCACGACCAGCGCCGGCAGGGGCACGCTGAGCACCAGTACTGCCCCGACTGCTCCCACCAGCGCGGCCACCAGCGGACCTATCGCCGTTTGCGCCGGCCGCTGTTGGTTGCCCGCCGATGCTGCCATGTTATTTCCCCATCTGTTCGTCGCCTCAGCAATAAAACTCCCAACCAGACAATTCGGTAACTGAGCTGTAGATTCCTTCCTCCACTTCTCAGTTCAAGATTGAGTACGAAACCAACCCTCGTCCGGTCGTTGCCATCCACAGGGGCGCCATTCCTGCTGCGACTAACTCGGGAGGCTGTAGTTGCGCATATTCACCCCTAATTATTGCGGGCTATTGGGAGCTCACTTGGCAAATGAAGCGCCCCGTACTATAATGGGATTAGAATTTTGCAACAAGTTCGCAAGAGTTTCGGGTACAGCACGATGCCGGTATTATTACTATGAGGAGCGGATACCATTGTCCGTCACTGTGGGCACTTCTGGATATTCATACGACGATTGGGTCGGGCCGTTCTATCCGCCCGGGCTGAGCAAGAGCAAGTTTCTGGATTACTATGCTCAGCACTTTGCCGCGGTAGAGGTCAACTATACCTATTATCGGATGCCCAATGCGCGTACCCTGGCCGCGATGTCCGGCAAGACCGGCCCCGACTTCCAGTTCGCTATTAAGGCCAACTCGGCGATGACCCACGAGCGCAGTGCCGAGTCGGCTGTCTTCAGCGAGTTCACCACAGGCCTCAGCCCCTTAATAGACGAGGGCAAATTGGCCTGCGTGCTGGCCCAGTTCCCCTACTCTTTCCACCCAACCCCCGACAGCCGCGACTATTTGGAGTTCTTTCACGAGCAGTTGCCTGACTTGCCCGTAGTGGTGGAATTCCGCAACGCCGAATGGGTTACTGCCGAGACTTTTCAGTTACTGGAAGAGTTGAACTTCGCGTATTGCTGTGTAGACCAGCCACGGCTGCGCAATCTGATGCCGCCGGTGGCGGTGGCGACCTCCGCGATCGGATATGTGCGCTTCCACGGCCGCAACTATCAAAAGTGGTGGCAGCATGAGGAGGCCTGGGAGCGCTATGATTACCTGTACACCAGGGAGGAATTGGCGGAGTGGGTAGATAAGGTCGGTCAACTCACACAGCGCATTGACCAGACCTATGTATTCTTCAACAATCACTATCAGGCCCAGGCCGTCCAGAATGCCCAACTGTTCCGTGAGTTGCTGCGAGAAGCGGGACTGTATGACCGGTAGGCATAACAGCAGGCATTCCGCCTGAGCATTAGGCCCCCAGGCTGGAAGCCTGTGCTACTGGTATAGAGACTGTAGGGGCGGAAGTGTTTGCGCACATTCGCCCCTACACTTTTGCGGGCTGTCCGGAGCGAGCGGTCCAGCGTAGCGAACCTGGCCCCTCTGTCCTCAAACCATGGCAAAGATGCGATCCATAGCCTGCGAAGTGGAGAATATCCGTCCTTCGGGAGAGTGGGCATAAGGGGGCATAATCTCGGCAGTAGCCCAGCCATCGTAGCCTACCTCGGCCAGCGCCGCCATCACTTCGGGCCAGTTCACGTCCCCCTCCAGCAGGTCGCAGAAGCCCTCCAGGGTACCCACGGTGCGCTTGAAGTCCTTGAAATGCACCCGGACGATGCGCTGGCCCATTATTCGTATCCACTGCTCGGGGAAACCGGTGGGTAGCATATTACCGACGTCCAGGTAGATGCCTGCCCGCTCGCTGCCCACCTCGTCAATGAATCGGGCCATCTCCAGCGGGCTGAGCAGGAACATATTCCACACATACTCCAGGCCCATAGACACGCCCAACTCCTCGGCCAATGGCACCAGATCCTTAATGGCGGCTGCAGCTCGCTCGTAGACGACCTCGTAGGGCACCACCGGGCAGTTGGGAATAAAGGTGGCGTGGACGCAGCCCGGGATGATCAGCACGCCATCTACCCCGACGGCGTTGGCCGCCTTTAGCAGCACTTGGCTTATTTCCATTGCTTTTTGGCGCTCGGCCTCATCATCGGCAGTCAAGGAATGGCTCCAGTGCAGACCGGTAGCGACGCTGGCTATCTCAATACCCACCTCCTCGGCCATTTGCCGGATTCTTTCGCTACCGGCTTCGTAGGACTCCACGCAAAGCAGACCCAGAGCGCTTTGCGAGCCTTCCTCATCATCTTCAGTCAAGGCCACCTCAATGCCCTCAAAGCCCGCCCTCTTGGCTAACTGCATTCGCTGCTGCATCGGCATATCGGCAGGAAATGCCCACTCATTGATACTCTTACGCATAATCAATCACTCTCTTCACACATTATTGTATACGGTGGATGATCTGGTGTTCACCGGGATACCTTCCCCGCTTGTCGCTGATATTCCTCCCCATTTCTGATATACTGGCTTTATTCGCCTATTGTGGGCAACTACGCTAACCGAATAGAATAAGTAGCAATTGCGGAAGGTCAACCCCACTGAGCCGCGAAATTGTCGCACGTCCAAGCGTACCTCACAGTTATGTGAGAATTTTATATGCGAAGTAGGTGTCACATTGAAAAATAGAGATCAAGTCAAACTCGCGATTATTGGCTGCGGGGGTATTGCTGGTGCCCATCTGAGCGGCTACGAGAGTCTCTTAGAGGCTGGGTATGAGAAGTTTCGTCTCCCGGCGGTATGCGATACTAATAGAGAAAATGCCGAGGCCTTCGCCCAGCGCATAGAACAGGCCAGCGGTCAGCGGCCAGCAGCGTTCGCATCAGTGGAGGACATGCTGAAGAACAGTCAGATTGACGCCGCAGACATTTGCGTGCCACACGCTTTTCACCACACTGCTGCTATCCCCTGCCTGCGTGAGGGCATAAATGTGATGATTGAAAAGCCCGGTGGCATCACAGTAAAGGCCGGCAAGAAGATTATGGCGGCCGCCGAAGGCAGTGGGGCTATCGTCGCCACGGCGGAACAGGTTCGCCGCACCAAGGGAGCACGGGTGATGCAGTGGGCTATCAATGAGAAGAGAATGATCGGCGAGCCGCGGTTCTTTACGATGGAGGTAATGAGCCATGATGAATTCGCCTGGGACGAGTATAAATTTGCCTGGCGGGGCTTGAAATTGCTGGGTGGCGGTGGGATGCTGCTGGACGCGGGCGCCCATTTCGCGGATATGATGCTTCACGTGTTTGGGCCAGTGGCGGAAGTGTCCTGTGATATGCGCACCTTCTATACGCCCACCCTTGATGGCCCGGCTGGATTAGGCAAGCAGCCGCTGGACGTTGAGGATACCTGGCTGGCGACCCTACGATTTGAAAGCGGCCTGATGGGACACTGGAGTTGGTCGCGCGAGGCTTATGGCCACAAGGTGCGTACCGGGGTGTATTACGGGGCCGAGGGCTCATTGCAGGATCGGCAGGAGTGGATGCATCCGTTTCAGTTCGGCGCTGATTTGATGCTCAAGGATGGCACCGAAATTCCCTACGAACAGCTTGAGGAGCAGTATATGGCGACGCTGAGCGAGCCGCAGGCGCAGCGGCTGTTCCCTTTGGGTCTGGATGATGCGATTACCCATGAATGTTGGGACTTTGTGGAAGCAGTGGCCGAAGGGCGCCCGCCCGAAGTTGACGGCGAGGCGGCATTGCAGGCCAAGGCCCTGTGCTACGCTTCTTACGAGTCTAATCTGGCCGGCAAGCCCATCCGCCCCGCCGATGTAAAGTCCGGCAAGGTCAACGCCTACCAGCAGCCCATTGACGAGTATTGGGGAATCTGACGGGTTGCTTGACGACACTCGGTGAATATTGGGCCTATCGGGAGGTTAATCTATGGATAGTTCGCAGCGTGTCATATATGCCCGTTCGCCGCTGCGCATAGATTTCGTAGGAATGACCGATTATGTGCCGGCCTGCCAGCAGTTCGGCGGCAGTATCGTCAATGCCACGATCAACAAGTATCTGTATGCTACTATACGGCCTCGACGCGACAGCAAGATCATCTTGCATGCGCCTGACCACGGTGATCTGCGGATAGAAATCGCGTCGCCGGCGCATCTGGACCCTCACGGCCAGTTAGGCTTGGCCCAGGAGATACTGCAGCGCTTTGAGCTGAGTACGGGCCTGGAGTTGACCACTTATTCGCAGATGCCGGCGGGCGCCGGGCTAGGCTCGTCGTCCACTCTGGCCACCTGTATCGTGGCTGCCCTGGATGCCCTTACTGGTCACCGCCTATCAGCATACGAAATGGCCGAACTGGCCCGAGACTGCGAGGCCGCCGCTTTGGACACTACCTATGGCTGGCAGGATCAATACTCCCCGGTCACGGGGGGTGGAGTGAAATATATGAGATACTGGCCGGCTGATAGCGGTCGGGGTATTCAAGTAGACAGGCTGGCTTTATCGGCAGGCGTAATAGCCCACTTAGAAAAATCTTTGGTCGTGGCTTTTTCCGGCATATCCCGGCCGGCTAAGTCAATTCTGGATGCCGTCGCTACTGGCTTCCAACAGCGCGACGCGGCGGTAATTGCCGCCCTCAAAGCGATGAGCGAGTGCGCCGAGCAGATTCGGCTGTGTTTGCTGAGCGGCGATTTGTCCCCCTTGGGTGGCTTGCTCAATGAAGTGTGGGATTCGCACAAGCATCTTCATCCTAATGTTACTAATGAACGCATTGAGCAACTGTATCAGATAGCGATGGAAGCGGGAGCCTTGGGCGGACGAGTGTGCGGCGCAGGCGGCGGCGGCACGATGATATTCTGGTCGGCCCCGGATAAGGACTATGCGGTTAAGGAAGCCGTGCGGGCCGCGGATGCTACAATCTTTGACTGTTCCATTGACCAGCAGGGGCTGCTGCTGTGGTAGTGAAGAGGTCAGCCAATGCTACGAGACCCGCGGGACTATGTTGAGAATGACAAGCCAACTGGGTATGATTAATCGCAAATATCGCTTTTCTCAATCCGACAATACTCTCCTGGCGCTAAGCCGAGTGACCCCAGCCGCAGCCGGCCAATCCGAACTCGCTTCAGAGCAGTAATTGACAGGCCCACTACTTCACACATGTACCGAATTTGGCGCTTGTAACCAGTGTGGAGAATTAGGTATAAGGTCATACCTTTAAGGAGTGTGGTCTCAGGAGTATTGTCCGTGCTGTCATTATCCTCGAAGCGGACGAAATTGGCTTTGAACAGTCTACCCTCAATTGGTATGCCTTCCGCAAATATATCTTTTATCTGTTCGGAGGCAGGCGAATTGCCAGTGGCTTTAACCTTCACTTCATATTCCTTAGGGTGCTCAAACTTGGGATGAGTAAGTTCGTAGGTTAGTTCGCCATCATTGGTCAGAATCATCAGGCCTTCCGAATCCTTATCCAGTCGGCCCACCGGATAAACCCGAGGCTCGGAAGGCACAAGATCCGTCACTGCAGTCCGCCCTTTTTCGTCCGATGCGGTGGATATCACTCCCGCCGGCTTATACAGGGCATAGTAGACTAATTCTTCGCACCCCAGGGAGACAACTTTTCCTTGGAAAACAACCCAGTCGCTTTCCGGGGCGATTTGCATACCTACTGAGGCCGTAGCACCGTTCACATAAACCTCCCCAGCCTTAATATACTCGTCAGCCCGACGCCGTGAGCATATTCCGGCCTGGGATAGAAACTTATTAAGGCGCATGCCGCTCATCGGTCTATGGAAGTCCTTCGTTTGGCGAATCCAACTCTACCGGACACAGTGTTCGCGGAACTGCCTCAGCACTTGCTGGCGGGTAGCGGTGCCGGTGGTGCCGAGTTGCTGGATGGTGATAGAGGCGACCAGATTACCCACTAATGCAGCCTCGGCGAGGCTGGCTCCAGCGCACAGGGCCGAGACAATGCCAGCCGTGGCACTGTCCCCAGCGCCTACGATGTCAATCTCGCCACTTACTGGAATAGCTGATATGTGCTGGCAGCCATCTTCGGTGCACACCGAAACGCCTTCCGCACCCATAGTAACAAAGACCGACCGGCCGGTGCGCGCCGCTAACTGCTGAGCGCACTCTTCGACGCAGACGCGACTAACCTCTTCAGGAGCCTGGCCTTCTATTGCCGCGACTGCCTCATATTTGTTGGGCTTGATAATCACGCGGCCAAACTCCCCGATGCGGGCCCGGGAGTCGGCAAAGAAGACCTTTTCAGGATAGGTTTGCGCTAATTGCGCCAATTCAACTCTCATTTGGTCAGTGATGACGCCGCAGTCGCGCTCTTGCACCTGGTCGGAGACTATCACCCCACCAACGGCCGGGGCGACCGCCCTCAATTGCTCGATTAACTGCTGCTGAATCTCACCGCTGATAGGCTGGCGATTCTTGATGTCCAGGCGATTCATTTCCTGCTGGGTTCCGTCAGCGGGCCGCTCCATCGGTTTGGTGTAAGTAGGGGTGACGACATCTGGTCGCTCCACTAAATAGTCCAGTTTTACGCCGCGCCGGCTCAGGCCCTGTTTAAGTTCATATCCTTGCCCGTCATCACCTATCAGCCCCACCGCATAGATAGTACCAACCTGCAAGGCCGCCAGGTTATTACATACCGTCCCCGCCGCCCCGGGGCTGTGACGGATATCAACTACCTGGTAGGCCTCTTTGCCTGTCTCCAGGGACATTTCGCTCAGCGAGCGGTCAATGACCAGATATTTGTCCAGGAAATAATCACCCACTACCGCGACGCCCATTGTGGGGAATTGGTCCAGGATTTGTTGTAATCTTGTCTCAGTCATAGTGCATCACGCTTTAGCCGCGCCGGCGGGGTTCTCCAGTCCCGCTGTCACTGCTGGCTCGCGCAGGTTGAGAACCTGCGCTACGCGATGGTGGGGGCAGGTGTTCCATATATGGTGAATTGACTTCTACTTGGCTATTCAGGTTACTATCAGCCGATGCAGGTTCCTGAACGTAACCCGGTGGTCGGCGTTGAAATAGAAGCTCTCTCCCCCATCGGCCACTGTGCGCACTAAGATGGTCTTCCAGGGCCGGAAATAATAGAAGGGATTAGTTTTAGGCGCTTCCTGGTGATAATTGTCCGGCAATGGAATTAAATCAAAGACGGCGGTAGTGAAGTGGCAAATCTCGCGGCCCTGCTGATGAGCCACATTGCGGGCCATAGCCAGGGCCTTCAGATATATCTCGGGGCCCATAACGGCAGTGCCAAAATTCAGCATAACCCCGCCCTCAAGTTGGGAGACAGTATGAGTCAGCGTCAAGAAATCGCGATATGAGGCCGCGCCGATGGCCGCGCCGTCACAGTTGGGATGCTCGTGGACAATATCATAGCCGATGCCCACATGCAAAGTGACGGGCACTTGCTGCTGATAAGCGGTGGCCAGAATACTGATGTCCTTGTGGGGAAAATCGCCCTCCAGGATTCCGCGACCGACCGCCTCCCCAAATCCAATATTCTCGGCAGCGGCCTGCCGGGCGAACTCATTGACCATACCAGTCTCCTGCCACAGTCCAAACTGGCCGTTGCTGATATAATGAGCCACGCCTTCAGTGGTAGCGCCGACTAAGGCTAATTCGCTGTCATGTATGGCCACCGCGCCATTGGCCCCGATGTGAGTGATGATGCCGCGCTGGAGCAGGTCAATCACGAATCGGGACAGGCCCACCTTGATTACGTGAGCCCCCATCATTAACAGCACCGGCTTACCCTCCTTATGGGCTGAAATCACCCGGTCGGCCACGGTCTTCAGATCTTCATCGTCAAGAGGCTCAAACGGGTCATCAAGTTGATAGATGTCTTCCCGCGTCATGTCGTGCTGGCGCTGGGCCAGCGGCAGCAGCCGCAGTTGGCTGCGGTCAAAAACTGGGTAAGCCATAGTCATATCTCTCCAAACAGGTAGGCTATCAGGGTTTGCTGCTCGCGGAAGTCTGGGGTAATCAGGTCAGCGCCGGCGCCAGTGAGCCGCTGGCGCTTCCACTGGTCAATTCCCGCCCGTTCCTTCTCATTGGTGGCCACGCCGACGGCAATCCCGCCGACCTCTTTGGTGTTCTCTATTTCCACATAGCCGTCGCCGAAACCCACAAATTCCTCTCCGTGCAAGTCGTGAGTTGTGATTATATCCTGAATCACCATTGCTTTTGAATAATTCTCGTAATCATCAATCGCGCCATAGATGTGGTCGCCGAAGTACTTGTTCATTCCCAAGGCCCCCGCTTCATCCAATACATAAGGGCGGTCGGTACCACTGGCCAGATACAATGTAACTCCCCGTTGGGACAGATTCTCCAGTATCTGCAGCGAACCAGGCACCAGCATCTCTTCCGTAGTCAGCCGTCCGCTTTTCAGTCCCGCTACTCTATCTTTAATCCGCTGCCAGAGCAGGTCCAGATACTGGTATTTGTAATCCAAAGGCTCCTTCGGGTTGCCACCCCGCTTTTCAATCTCCTCACAGAGGCGGATCATCTGATATATAGTCTGCTTGCCGGTCAGTTGAGTAACGAAATCGGTAACCAGCGCGTAGAGGTCATCTTCGGTCTCCTGCTGCTCGGCATATTGACTCAGGATGTCCACCATCATCGGGATCATAACGTCCTGCCAGCCTTCGCGAATCAGCGACAAAGTGCCATCAAAATCAAACAGGGCTGACCGAATGGTCCCACGGGGTATGTCCGGCTGCACTATTTCTATATTGCTATGGGCCAGGTTATTAGCCGGTTCTTCGTTCTTCACTAACTCCATAATATCAAAAACCTTGCTACGAAGTCTATGAGTGGAATTTGGCTGCTTATCATTTATTCCCGAAGCAGAATTGACATCCTTCTGGCCCCAGTGCTCACCCGCTAATAATGCCGCCACCTAACAATAGGTCATCACGATAGAACACCGCAACCTGGCCGGGCGAGACTGCCTGGTTATGAGCGGCCAGCGAGACCCTCGCGGTGTCGGGACCGGTAACTGCTACCGTGCCGGCTATCGGTCGGGCCCGGTAGCGCAGTTCAATTGCTGCTTCCACCGTTTCGCCAACTTCCGGCGGAGCAATAGAGACCCAGTTGACGCCCGCCACTTCACATTGACGGCGGCATAGATCCTCACGAGGGCCGACGATGAGCGCGTTGTCCGCGACATCCTTGGCAATTACATACAGGGGCGGGCCGCCGCCGATACCCAGCCCGTGACGCTGACCAACAGTATAGGCCGGCAGGCCCTGGTGAGTGCCCAGGAGTTGGCCGGCACTATTCCTGATAGGCCCAGGAGTGAAATCCACCCGGCCCTGAAGGAACTGGCGGTAATCGCCGCCCGGAATAAAACAGATGTCCTGACTCTCGGAACTGTCAGTCACCGGCAGGCCCATTTGCTGGGCAATTTCGCGCACCTGTTGCTTAGTATATCCACCTAACGGCAGCAGAGTGCGACTCAATTGCGGCTGCGTGAGTCCGTACAGCGCATACGACTGGTCCTTATCTGGGTCTTGACCTCGGCGCAGAGAATAGCGCCCGTAGCACTGTTGGACAACGGCATAGTGGCCAGTTGCCAGGTACTCACAGCCGTATCCCAGAGCGCAGCGGAGCAGTTCTCCCCACTTGATGAGTTGATTGCAGCGCAGGCAGGGATTAGGCGTGCGACCGGCCTGGTATTCAGCACAGAAATAGTCAATGACCTGATTTTCAAACTCTATCGTCAAATCCAAGGTATAATGGCAAATACTCAGTATCTCACAGACTTGTTGGGCACGCCCAAGGGCCTGGGCGCCGCCCGGGCTGGACTCCTGCGCCCATACATCGTCGGGGAGCAACTTCAACGTGGCCCCCACCACCTCGTAGCCTTCCTGCACCAGCAGGGCTGCGGCCACGCTGGAATCTACTCCCCCACTCATTGCCACCATCACTCGGCTCATTGCCTAACCTCACGGTACACTATAGTTGTGATATTATAACACAAGGATTGATAGCAGCCGAAACTGCTCCTCGGGCCGAGAGGCAGGTCTAAAGTCCAACAGCCCAGAACATTCTAATAGATGTGAGCATCAGATAAGTGGGGATGAGTAAAGTGTCGAAGAACTTTGATGTCATCGGTCTGGGTGGCTGCGCCTGGGATATGTTAGGTGTTGTTAGCCAGCATCCACAGATTGACGAAAAAGTGCCACTGGTGGCCTTTGAGCAGCAGGGCGGCGGTCAGGCCGGCACTGCCATGGCAGCGGTCGCCCGCTTAGGCGGCAAAGCGGCCATAGTTGGCAATACCGGTGATGACGAGTTTGGCGGGAAAATCAGGCAGAGTTTTGTGGACGAAGGCGTTGATGTCTCCCATCTGGACATGGTAATAGACGCCACCTCGCATATCGGCTTCTGTATTATCGTCGCTGAAACCGGCCAGCGCAGCATATTGTATAGAGACGGCACCAAGGGAACACTTCAGCCTCAGCAACTTGACCGCGACTTTATAACCGATTGCCGCTGCTTCTTAACTGATACCCACCATCCGCAGGCGGGTCTGGTTGCCGCTCGTTGGGCCAAAGAGGCCGGGATTCCGGTGGTAATAGACCTGGAACGGCACAAGGAGACTAATGACCAACTGCTGGCCGTGGCTGACTATCCCATATTGCCGGCCGATTATGCGCTGGAATATACCGGGGAGACAGACCTGAACGCAGCGGCCGAGCGATTACTGACGTACCAGCCGAATGTGCTGATTATTACCCGTGGTAGGCAAGGCTCAGTAGCCTACAGTGAGCAAGGTATCATAGAGCAGCCCGCGTTCAAAGTAGAGCCAATAGTGGACAGCACCGGGGCCGGTGATGTCTTTCACGGCGCGTTCGCCTACGGCCTGGCCCTGGGCTATGACCTGGAGAGCAATCTGGCCTTTGCCAGCGCCGTGGCCGCCTTGAATTGTCGCCGCCTGGGCGGTCGGGGGGCGCTGCCAAGTATGGACGAGGTTGAGCAGTTTATGGACAGGGAGTAGGAAACAGCATGTAAATAGCGGCGGACAATGGCCTGTGGGGGAACCCCTTTCTGGGGTTCGGTAGGCTCACCCCGGAGAAGAAAGTGGGCTCCCGCAGACCTCCTCCGTAAGGACTTTCAATATTCAGTGGCACGGGCTTCCAGCCCGTGAAAAGAATGTAGGGGCGAATGTGCGTGTCTTGCTGCCGTGGCCGCAGTTATTAACACGAAGGCAGCAAACACGTCTACCCAACATACCAGCGACCACGCCGGACTTGTCCATTATCCGATAACAACTTATAATAGTCACACTCATCATCATTATGGCAACGAAGCAGCATACACTATTCCACCGACCACTCTACTTCACTGCAGTAATCATCTGGGGTATTTTGGCCCTGGCCAGCGCGGCCCAGGCCGGGGGCGCAGGCGGACTACGGGTGGTGGTCGCCGATCAACACATTCAAGGCCCTCCTGTCCCATACCTTGAGGGTAATGTCATCTACGGACCAGTGGCTGAGTGTGCCCAGGCAATGGGACTTGAGGTCGACTGGCAGCCCAACACAGGACGACTGGGTATCATCAA
>JALGUR010000003.1 GCA_029820565.1 Candidatus Zipacnadia bacterium | reverse complement strand
CTTGGCGGCAGAGTCATGGGCGTCTCCAGCCCAGGCCTCTCACCTAATCCCTCTGGAATGCGAATGGGATAGACCCCGTATTTCTCACGGGTTTCCTGCATGGCCTGCAGGTTCTGGGGCGTGGTGCCTACCGCCAGGGAGTGGCTGGCCCCATAGATGAACCCGCCGCCCGGAGCGCCCCAGCGCAGGGCATACAGCGCATCGGCCGTCACCTGCTGCGGTGTACCCAGAATTAGGTTTTCATTGGTCACTCCGCCCCAGAGGGTTAACCTGTCACCATAAAGGCGCTTGAGTAGCTTCATATCCATACCCGCGCTGACCTGGATGCTCTCGTAGGCATCATAGCCTGCTTCTATGAAGTAAGGCAGCGCCTCCCAGACGCACCCGCAGGAATGTTTCAGATACTTCAGCCCCAAACCGTGCGCAGTCTGGGCAATTTTTTTCATCCAAGGTGCCATGTGCTGGGCCATAATCTGGGGGTTAACCAGCAGGGCTTTTGAACTGCCGTAGTCAACGCAGCCCATCACCGAATCCACACCTGTTTGGGCATAATAGGGCAGACTAGCGATCACCCGTTTGCCAGCAAGTTCACTTAGTTTAGCGTGGAGCTCGGGATGCAAGGCAATATTAATATACCGCTCCTCATCCGTGGGGCCGAAGGCGGGGAAGCCCACACCACCAGCAAGCATGTTTATCCAGTGCGAGGATTTATTCTTCGCCACCACATGCCGCACCAGCGCTAACTCTGAGTCATCGGGAGGGGGCACGCCCTCGGCATCAATCTTGTCAATCTGCTCCTGTAGGCCTTCCAGAGTCGGAGCCACATAGTTGTCGGTGCGGATATTGAAAGGCATAAGGCGATGGGTGCTGACTGAAATGCGGTGCAAATTGCCGGCTTCATCCTCGTAGGTCTCATCATCAATCTGCTTCATTGGCTTGACCGGGACGTCGGCGCGGGGCATCCGTTCGACGGAGATGATATCCATCCCCAGTGCTTTGGCCAACTCAGCGGTGTCACGCTTGTAGCACGCCACGACCTCGTCCCGCCGCCCGTCCCACAGGGCCTGGGTCTCGCGGAATTTGGCGTGTACCAGGGTGGGACGGCCCAGAATGTCCTCATATACATTGTAATCAATGTAAGGGACAATATCTGGCTCCCGGTGTTGCAGTGTCTTTAATACGCGCTCGCGAGGTAGCATTGCTTACCTTCTCTGTGTGAATATCTGGCTCTGGCCTGATTTGTGAATACTCTAACTATTTGGGGACTAATCGAGCCTCGTAGGATTGCAGATAGCCCAGGAAATGTACGGTGAACATCGCGCCCGCGGCGGCTATCAGGCCGGCCCACAGAATACCGTGATAGTAGTATCCGGCAGAAATGAACCGCTGAGCTACATGCCAGATGCTCAGGGAGACGATTATAGTCACCGCCAGGATGGTGGCGCAGGAGCCGACCGGCGGCTGTTCCGCCGGGTAACTGCCCGACGTATCGGTGGGAGGAAGTCCCAGGGCCGGGGGCCGACCGCCGTCATTGCTGCTCGCACTGTGCCACTGGCGGAGATCACGCAATAACCTGGCGGTCGCCCGGTTAGCTCCGCGCAGAGTTTGGGCCTCTCGCGAGGCCAGCGTGAAGGCCCGCTCCGGCTCGCGGGGGGCATGCCAGATAACAACTACGCGCTGGAGGCCACCCGAGACAGGAAGTGCTTGGATCGCATCAATGGCTGCGCGGCGCAGCGTCCAGGAGTACTCATCGCCGTGATAAATCAAGGCTCCTTCATCCATAGACAAAAAGCCGATGTCACAGTCAGTCTCTCCGTCCCAACTGCGCAACTCTTGTCCCGGGGAGAAGCCCACAAACTCCCAACGCCCAGGACTGTCAATGTCTGTCTTGACGCTGGCAAGTTTTTCAGTCAACTGCTGGCCAAGCGACCTATTGCCCAGCAGGGCCAGCCGGTGTAAGGCGTGCCAGGGCAGCAGGACCGCTAATAAGAAGGCCAGGGCGGTTATGCCCGCAGCGATAGGTCCTGAGAACTGAGGGCTCAGGTAATTGATTAGGAGCAAACCGGCCAGGAACGGGCTGGTCGCCGCTATTATGAGCATAATACCGGCTATGATACGGTTGCGCTGCTTGAATTGGGCAGTGAACAGTGAACCGGCCATAGCAGTTTCAGTCGCAGCGGGCCCTCAGCGGTGCTCCAGGTGGAAGTCCTGAGGGGTTTGGCCTCCGGGGTCTACGTTTACGTCTACCTCCTTAGCCTTGAAGTCAAACATAAAGGCCTGGAGGTTGTGGCGTCCTGCCGGCAGGTCCAGGTTATAGTGGCCCAGATTATTACTGAGCGTGGTCAGAGTGTACAGATGGCACCAAGGCTGGGAGATCAACTGCTGCCCGCTATCCTGCTCTATCTGCTGACGCAGCGCTGGCGAGATTGGGGTGGGATAGGGGCTACTTAGTCGGGCGGTGAGCAAACGCTCGCCCTCGCGGGCCACACTTACTGCGCCCCCGACTGTACCCGGATTCTGGCTGCCGTCGTGCTCCAGCACCAGGTCCACCGCCGTGGCATCCTGGCCGTATTCAACATGCACAAAGGCCGCATCACTGAAATAGCCCGCACCCGCCACGAAGACAATGTAGTCGCCGTATTGGGCCGGTCCGAGGGTGTATCGGCCCTGATCATCGGTGTAACCCATCAGGTAGGTCAAGGACGAGGCCGCTGACTGTGGCGGCACATCAATGGGGCTGCCCACCCCTGCCCGCAACAGAATCGCCGCGTCCTTGACCGCTACTACCCGGACTCCCCGCAGGAGACTGGTGCCACTATCCACCGTCTGCCGACTCACCGTGCCCGCAATAGTAGCGCCTTCAAAGGGATTTATCTGCCCAATATTCGCGGTCTGGTCAGGGGCTATCTCCAGCAGTTGATGCCACCCGCGATGTTTGTCGGCCGTAGTTATAGACACCAGGTGTACGCCGTGAGGCAAGCCATTAAGATCAATATCCCCGCTGGGACCAGGACTGCTGCCGATGTCGTAGCCATCCATATATACACGGTAGTCAGTAGGGTCCTCACCCTCAAAGGGTGACGCCAGTTGCCCCGCCAAACGGCCTAATTGGACAAGCCCAAACAACTGTAGAAGCCCCGCGGCCCCGCAACCGGCCAATACGACTACTAATAGTACAGTGACTCCAATACTTACCTGTCGTTTCATCGTTTGTGACCTCCTGAGAATCTATCGGCTTAACATCTACTATAATACACTCTTCCCCAGGTCTCGCACAAGTCCTTCCCAGGCAGGACAAAACCCAGAGAGGGCGAATTGGGCCAATAGACGGACAGCAAAGGAGGCGGAGTAATGAATGACGAGCAGTATTGTCCGATATGTTTTTCGGTCTTAGACGCCGCCGATATTGAAGAGGGACAGTGTCCTGAATGTGGTGCTGACCTTGCTGAACTGTCCGACTTTCCCCCGCCAGACGACCAAAGTAGTCCATCCGGCGAAGAAGAAGACTACTGGGACGATGTGGAAAAGGCGATTATTGCTACTCTGTTCTTTATGGACGAGTGACTGGTAGGCTGTTGCGAAGGGCACCTATTCGTCATAGTGCCAATCCAGCCGGTGGGCAAACCAGCGCAGGCACGTCTGCTGCATTGTCTCGTCAAACTGGTGTCCACAGACCAGCAGCAGCAAGTCAATCTTGTCGGCCACGCCCAATTCTTCGTAGCGCTCGCGGGCGGTCTGGTAGGCCTGGCGGATACCGTCAGCCGGAAATATCCGGTGTTGGGCACCAGCAAGTAAGCCGGGATGCGCTCGCCCGGCTCGCCATTGTACATTACATATTCAACGAAGTGGTCTCCTCGCTCCCAGCGCTGCACCGTCTGTGGCTGGACCGGCCTCCGCTCAGGCAACCCACCCATCAAGTCAATCAGTTGTTGCTTTAGTTTGTCATAATCAGACACTGATTTGCCTCCCTCTATGGTTGACCACATTTGTGAGGCGTATTGCGTTCCACACCTTTCGCGTAGGCGGGGTTCTCCAACCGCGCCTGATTCAGCGTGCGGAGGTTGAGAACCTCCGCTACGCGACTTGCCCACAGGACGATTTCACTGCGTTCTTATATGGGAGATGAAACCGAGGATACTTTGGTTACTAACACAGTTCTTTCCTTGCCTTTGCCACCACTGAGCGCATCGCGGCGAGTTTGTCATCGCGCCCTTCCGGCTTTACGTACTCTGCGACCAGAGAGTTTACTTTATCTTGCGTCTTCTGCAGGACCTGGGCTTCGCCCTCAAATCCGTTCCAGCCGGCTCGCTCAATTAACTCGGGAAGCCAAAGGCAGGAGCGGAAATGCTCAAGGGTGTGGATGACTTCAAGATAGTTAGTGTGCAGGGCAAGTCCTACCTCCCGAATGGCAGGCAACGCTATGTTCTCCGCAGTGGGTTGGATGGGTCGGGCAAAATGCTGCAGGCCCAGAGCGAGTTCGCGCTCCAGAAGAAGCTGCACGTCAGATAGCATACGGCCCTCATCAAGCATGCCCTGGCCCACACCAGGGTGGCGGCCGGTGAAGGCGGCGATAGTCATTGCCTTGTAGGCTTTTTCCAGGGCGGTATATAGACCAGGTTCTTTTGCATCGCAGTATTCGCCGCCGCCCACCGGCATGTCCATCCCGCACCACTTGCGCAGAAACTCAATGCCGGCAAAGGCATAAAACATCGCGTCAAAGGCACAGTAACTGACATGTCCCGTTTTCATATCTACCGTGCCGGCCCACATATCCCCCTTAAGTGGAACTTGAGGATTTAGAACGCGGGCGGCGATCCAGGTGGCAATGTGTTCGGCACTGGCCACCACTATGAACCCCTCAAGGGTGGCTGGAGTTGTCACCCCAGCAATCGGCATAGCCGTCAGCCCGGTAGGTACCCCTTCGCGCACTCGTCGCACAAACTTATCGGCCACATCCTTGTCGAAACGCAAAGGATGGGCAAAGCAGATTGCCCCCCAGGTGAACCAGTTGGCAATGCCCAATATATCGCCCATCTCTATCAGGTAATCTATCTGCTTGACGTTCCAAGCAAAAGCCGGCCCCGGGTTGTGCCCATATTCGGCCAGCAACATTGCTGCCTCCAGCGGCTCTAACAGGGGCGGAACATCAGTTAGCGAAAGGCAATGTCCTACCCCCTCCTCGCCGTGTAGTACATCGCCAAATTCAATCAGATGAATGAAATCCTGCTTATTGGCACTACGTTGCTCCTGCTGCTCATAATCGTAGAACAACTGGGCCACCTGCGTCGTCAAACGGGGCAGGCCTGGCGCAACGAATCGTGTCGGTTCATCATTCTCCTGGGCTTGCTGTTGCCGGAAACTCTCCACAAACTCGGCCACCATTGGGCGGGGAAACCAAGCACGCTGCTTTACATAATCAACCTCGGCGCCAGCAGTCTCTAAAGCCTTCAGCATCTGCTCATTCTGACACAATATCCCGACATCCTCCAGAACCGCAAACACTCCTTCGGCCAGAGGGTCTATATCAGCGTCAGTCAGAAAGCGTGGTGCTGCCATTGTCGTCCTCCATTTACCTTTGCGCGGAACATTGCCTGGGCCGTCTTTGCCAGTCATATTCTTTGGTGCCTATGACAACTCCTTCCGCCTGCCGGTCTGCCGTACGAGATATAAACGATCCCAGGTGAAGAAGGATTTGGGGCACTCATCCCGAATTGAGCAGATAAAGTTGTGGAGGTGCCGATTGTCAGATTACAAGCGGGCAGAATTTGCTGAAGAGACGCTCAGTTCCCAGCGCTTCTTTCAGGGGCGCATACTAAATTTGCGGGTAGATACGGTGCGGCTGCCCAATGGCCGCCAGTCTACACGGGAGATAGTGGAGCATCGCGGGGCGGCGGCAGCCGTGCCGCTGTTGGACGAGGAGCGAGTGGCACTGGTCCGCCAGTGGCGCCAGCCGGCCCAAAAAGTCCTTCTGGAGATTCCCGCCGGCGTACTGGAGGAAGGCGAAAGCCCCGAGGATTGCATGCGCCGGGAACTCGCCGAGGAAATCGGCTACCGGCCCGGTCACCTGCAACTGTTGTTTTCTGTGTATCTCGCGCCAGGCTATTCTGAGGAACTGATCCACATATTTGTCGCTGAAGATTTGCAGCCCGTTGACGCCGACGCCGACTACGACGAGAACTTGCAAGTGCAGATACTAACTCTCTCCGACGCAGTGGACAGATGCCTGCGGGGAGAAATCCAGGACGGCAAGACGATTGCCGGACTGTTGGCGGTGGCCGCCGTACGGAATAGTGGTCAGTCGACAGTGGTCAGTGATCAGGGAACGGCAGTTTAGCGGTAGACAACGACAGGCAACAATTGACGACAATAAGTAACGGAAGCGGCAGGTGAAGGAGGGTTGGGATGATCAGATTCAGCACTGAAGTGGTGCACGACCTTAGCCAGGCCCTCCAGTTAGAGTGGCTGGAGACTAATGGGATGGGTGGTTTCGCTTCCTCTACGATAATTGGGGCTAACACCCGGCGCTATCATGGGCTGCTGGTGGCCGCCACGCGGCCGCCGGTAGGGCGGCGGGTGCTGCTGAGCAAAGTAGAAGAACGTTTGCGCGTCGGTGGCGATACCTTTCACCTGAGCACTAACATTTACGAAGGAGCTCTTCATCCTGGCGGCTACCACAACTTAGTTGAATTCCGCCTTGATCCCTGGCCGGTGATGACCTATAGAATCGGCAGGACCGTGTTAGTCAGATCTATCCTTATGCGGCACGGTTATGACACTATTGTAATCAAATATCACCTAACCGAGGCCGACAGGCCTTGCCAGTTGCTGGTGCGGCCGTTGATGGCCTGCCGAGATTACCACCATTTGCAGCAGGCTCAGGCTGACTTCGCCCCTCATCTGGCTGTGCAGGCCGAGCGCTTTGCTATGCAACCGTATGAGCAAGGCGCTCAAATTTGCCTCACTTATCCTGGCGGACAATTCTGGACGGACGGGCTGTGGTACTACGACTTTCACTATCCCCAGGAGCGCCGGCGTGGGCTGGACTGTACCGAGGACCTGTACAGTCCCGGCGAGATTACCTGGCTGATTAATCCCGGCGAAACCGTTTACTTATGCGCCAGCCGCCAGCCACCCCAGCAGGTCATTTGGACCCACTCTGGCTACAGCGGCTGACCAGTTCATCGTCAGGCGGGATGGGGAGGACCGTGAAGCAGTAAGTATAATCGCCGGCTACCCGTGGTTCACCGACTGGGGTCGGGATGCCATGATTGCCCTACCTGGTCTGCTGTTGGCCACCGGCCGCCATACAGAGGCCCGCACAGTCCTGAGCGCGTTCGCCGATGCTACTGACCAGGGCCTGATACCCAATGTGTTCGGTGACACCGAGGCTGGCCCTGCGTACAACACAGTGGATGCCACCCTGTGGCTGTTCGTGGCGGCTCATCACTATTTCCAGGCGACCGGCGATTTGGATTTCATCGCCGAGGAATTACTCCCGGTTCTCACTGATATGGTTGACTGGTATATCAAGGGTACGAAATTCAATATTGAAGTAGACGATGATGGACTGCTCAGCGCAGGCGATGAGAATACTCAGTTGACTTGGATGGATGCCAAAGTGGGTAACTGGGTCGTAACCCCGCGTCACGGCAAGCCAGTGGAAATCAATGCCCTGTGGTACAATGCCCTCCGTATCTTGGCGGATTTTGCCGAGAAGGTGGATGACCGTAGGTTAGCCCAAAAACACGGGAAGTTGGCTGAAGAGACCAAAGCCAGTTTTCAGCAGACATTCTGGAGCCCGGAGCACGGCTATCTGTACGATTGTGTGCGGGCGGAATACAAAGACGCTGCCCTACGGCCCAATCAAGTGATTGCCCTATCCTTGCCTTATCCGTTGTTAGGTAATGAGCAGGCCCGGCAGGTACTGGCGAAGATTGAAGAGACGCTGCTGACCCCCTATGGCCTGCGTACCTTGGCTCGGGGAAGCGCGGGCTACGCGGGTCGGTACGAGGGCGACCAGGTGGTGCGAGATAGCGCCTACCATCAGGGCACAGTGTGGCCCTGGCTACTGGGGCCTTATATTGACGCCCATTTTAGGCTGCATGGCGTCAATGCTGAAACCAAGCAATACGTGCGTGATTTGCTGAGGCCACTGCAGGAACATCTCAGTGAGGCCGGACTGGGCTCTATCTCCGAGATATTTGACGGCGACGCACCACACCAGCCCCGCGGCTGCATCGCCCAGGCCTGGAGCGTCGGCGAGATGCTGCGCTGCTGGACCGAGTACCAGTTGTTTGAGCAATGACCAAACCCAGTGTACTGCAACAATTTGGCCAGGAGATTCTGCAACTCATCTTCCCGCCCCGCTGTGCGGTGTGTGAACGGTTAGGGAAGCAGGTAATATGTGAC
This sequence comes from Candidatus Zipacnadia bacterium, assembly GCA_029820565.1. Classification (GTDB taxonomy): domain Bacteria; phylum Armatimonadota; class Zipacnadia; order Zipacnadales; family Zipacnadaceae; genus JALGTV01. The sequence goes on along the minus strand of JALGUR010000003.1, from coordinate 147,381 downwards.
CAGTGCCGGGACCAATTTGAACTCATCCAGCCACCCTACTGCCAGCGCTGCGGGCAAGCCTTGCCCCCACAGATGGGCCAAGGTGATTTCATCTGTGGTGATTGCCGGCAGGATGCACCCCGGTTTGATGCCGCTCGTTCGGTGGGACTGCACCGGGGGCCGCTGCGCCTGGCTGTGCTCAGGTTCAAGTTCTCGCGTCGGCGCGAATTATTGAAGCCTTTGGCTGAACTGCTGGCAGACCGGGTTCAGGCCGAGATGGGCAATCCCACTGGGCTGCCCTGCGCCAGTCTGACTGGCATTGTGCCGGTAGTTTTGCACCCACGGCGCAAGCGCTGGCGGGGCTTTGACCAGGCGGTGTTGCTCTCGCGGGGGCTGAGCGGCCTGATAGATATTCCGTGCCTGGAGAATATACTAATACGGCAGAAGGATACCGAGCCCCAGGTCGGGTTGACCGCCGCTCAGCGGCGGGAGAATATGCGCGAGGCTTTTGCCGTCACCAGTACTGCCGAAGTTGCCGGAGGCAATTTTCTGCTTATTGACGATGTCTATACGACCGGCAGCACTATGAATACGGCGGCGCAAGCCCTTAGCCAAGCCGGAGCCGAGGCGGTCCATGCGTTGACCATCACCCGCGCCCTACCTATGTGGCATCCCGAGTTTCATAATATTCCTAGGCGTGTAGGCGATGAAGAAGATTCAGCCGATAATCTCTGAACCCGCCGCTTGTACAATCCCGGCAGTAGCGGATAAAGTAGATTGCCATAGAACAACTGAAAGGACACATCTGCGATGCGCAGTGCCATAATGATGATAGTGCTAACCGTTGCCTTCTCGTACGTGCCGTGTACTTACGCCGAAGGAGAGATAGAAATGAATTGGGCCGATTTGAAATGCCATATGCAAGGGGGCCAGTGGCGTATCGGGGAAAAGACGATAGAGGTTTATAATATTGACCACCGTGATATTTACAAATCACCCCAGGAACCCAGTTTTGTATCCTGGGTCAACTTGTGGAAGGAGGCGGATGGCACGCTGAAGTGCGCGTTCATCGAGGCTACCGGCGACCCGGCTATGTGGCCCCCTGCTTATAACTTCAACAGGCCAGGGATGGACTATTATATCAAGACCCTGCTCTCCCGAGACAATGGCGCTACCTGGACCGATACCGGTTGGGATGACCACTATGACTCGTTCTGGGATATGAACCCCGACCATCACTGGCGCCGGACGGTCGTGATGCCCGACGGCTCCCTACTCCGGATATTGGGGCGTTCCTATGGAAATACTTCCAAAACCCGCTGGCTTGTCTACGATGAAAGCCTGGAGGGTAAGGAGCACGAGGGTTACGGCAGGAACTTTCCCTTCCGCAAGGAAGAGACAATAGTGCACCCCCGGACCACGACAGTCGAGCGGTCCGCCGATGGCGGGCAAACCTGGCAGGAGGTTACGCGCTCGGTGGTTACTCATAACAGTTGCCTGCTGCGTTGTCGCGATGGTCGGTTAGTCGTAACCGGGTTTAGATCTGGGGGGGTAGTCGTCTGGGAATCCCTGGACGATGGCCATTCCTGGTCTGATCCCTGCGTGGTGGTTCCCGCCGAGGGCGAATTCAAAGACGTCCGGCTGGGGAATGAAAACGAAATAGTGGAACTCAGCGATGGCCGCTTGCTGCTGGTGTGTCGCACCGACAACGCGCCCCGATTCGTAGAGGGCCATTTGACCCGAACCGGGCCGGGCCAATACGAGGCCGCTGATGTCAAGTTTGGGCCCATGCCTCATTCGGGTTATCCTTTTCTGCTGCAATGCTCAGACGGAGTTATTTGGTATGCGGGCCATGGTTCCCATTTCGTCACGTTAGATGAAGGAATAACCTGGAAGGAACACCGTATTACCGGCTCCTATTACCCCCAGATGGTAGAGATTGAACCAGGCTCTATCCTCAATATCACCCACTACGGATGCGCCGACAGCTCCTTCCCCCACCCCCGCGATGTCTCCATTCGCCAGACTCGCTTCGACTACCGCCGGGCCGACGTGTTAGAGCAGAATGATGCCGAGACACCACTGGCCCTGAGCATAATTGATAGGCCTCCTACCAAAGACACCCACTTACATGCCTGGGTGCGGGCCGATGGCTACTCAGGCCTTGCCTTCCGCATTCAGTCTGATGGAGCCGACTACTATGTATACATGCTGCAAATGGAGTTTCCTGAAAATGGCGAGGCTGAGGCCGGAGAGAAGTTGGATGCCTTTCACCTGCTGGGCCGAGTGACCGACGGCCAGTTGACCGTCCTGCGGCGCCGCTATATCGGTGAGGTCGCATTGGGAGCGTGGTTACAGATCCGCCGTCCACCATGGCCCCACCTACCTGGCCGTGCGGGATAATTCCCTGGAGCAAGGCGGCGTCGGGGTAGTCACCGTCGCCAGCACCGGGGCCTTCAAGGTCCTGGAGTTAGCAGAACCATCTAAGTTAATCAGAGATACTTGGTGGAAGTAGCTACCAACGACTATTGGCGTGGAGGTGCCTACTGTGCGCACTATGGCAATGATACTAAGCCTACTGGTTCTGTCGTCCTGTTCGATGTGTACTTACGCCGAAGGAGAGATAGAAATGAATTGGGCCGATTTGAAATGCCGTATGCAAGGGGGGCAGTGGCGTGTCGGGGAAAAGGCGATAGAGGTCTACAATATCGAGCACGGGGAGATCTACCGGTCACCCCAAGAACCCAGTTTCGTCTGTTGGGTGGTCCCCTGGAAAGACGCGGATGGCACGCTGAAGTGCGCATTCACCGAGGCTACTGGAGACCCAGCCCATTGGCCACCCACTTATAATTTCAATACCCCCGGAATTGACCATTACATAAAGACACTCGCCTCGCGGGACAGCGGCCAGAGCTGGACTGACACCGGGTGGCGCGAGCCTCAGGATCCTCTCTGGCAACGCAACTCTGACCATCACTGGAAACGCACAGTGGTGATGCCCGACGGTTCGCTGCTCCGCACTCTGCCCCACACCCGCGAGGACTTGGTGAAGACGTACTACCTATACCTGTACGATGAAAGCAAGGAGAATCAGGGAAATTCCTTCCCCTTCACCCAGCGCGACAATCTCGAGATATACTTCAAGCGCAATGGTGTCTGGCGCTCGACCGACGGGGGGCAGACCTGGGAAGAGATCTTCTATGACCCTCATTTCCCGTTCGGGGGAGCCAACCTGCGGCTGTGTAGGGATGGTCGGCTGGTCACATTAGGTTGCAGGTATGTGGATCGCACTCCCGCGGGCCTAACCATCTCTGAATCATTAGATGGCGGGCGGTCTTGGTCTGAGCCTTGCCTGGTAGTGCCCGCCGAGGGCGAGTTCAAAGACGTAGTACTTACTTCCGAGATTGACGTGGTGGAACTGCCTGATGGGCGTCTACTGACGGTGACGCGCGCTAACAAAGCGCCCCACGCTGTGCAGGCCCACTTGACGCGCACCGGGCCGGGCCAATATGAAGCCAGCAATGTCAAGTTTGGGCCGATGCCCTATTCGGGTCATCCGTTCCTGCTGCAATGCGTGGATGGCGCTATCTGGTATGCGGGTCATGGTTCCCATTTTGTCACGTTGGATGGTGGGGAAAGCTGGCAGCAACATAGTATTACCGGCTCCTATTACCCCGGGATGGTGGAGGCTGAACCGGGGTGTCTGCTCAACATCTCCCAGTCCCGAATTGGCGACAGTCCCTTCCCCTATCCCCACGATGCCTCGCTGCGTCAGACTCGCTTCAACTACCGCCGGGCTGACGTGTTGGAGCAGACTGATGCCGAGACACCGCTGGCTCTGAGCATGATTGATACCCCACCCAGCAGCGACAACCACGTGCACACCTGGGTGCGGGCGGATGGCTACTCAGGCCTTGCTTTCCGCATTCAGGCTGATGGAGCCGACTACTATGTATACATGCTGCAAATGGAGTTTCCTGAAAACGGCGACGCTAAGGCCGGAGAGAAGCTCAAGGCCTTTCACCTGCTGGGCCGAGTGACCGACGGCCAGTTGACTGTCCTGCGGCGCCGCTATATCGGCGAAATTGCACTGGCCGCCGTCCACCATGGCCCCACCTACCTGGCCGTGCGGGATAATTCCCTGGAGCAAGGCGGCGTCGGGGTAGTCACCGTCGCCAGCACCGGGGCCTTCAAGGTCCTGGAGTTAGTAGAAGACTCTAAGTTAATCAGAGACACTTGGTGGAAGTAGGGCTATATGACTGAGCGCTTGGTGCACAGGCGATGGCTATCTAAGGCGCTCGCTCAGGCTCAAGGGACCGCCCGCGAGCTACGTCACCAACTTAGCCAGCCAGGCTTCCACTCCCAGCATTCTCAGCCCAATAATTATCATTAAGACGCCAAATATCTTCTTTAGAGTAGGACCAGACAGATATTCAGCCAGGGGCGGTCCCAGAGCATAGCCTCCAATTACGGCCCCGACGGCGAGTAATGCAGCGAGCCGCAGATCAACATTACCAAAGGAAAAATGGTGCCGCAGCGCCCCGGCCAGGGCGCACGGGACGATTACAGCCAGAGAAGTACCCACCGCCAGTTGCATAGACCGGCCCCAGATGAGAACAATGGCCGGTACTAAAAGTACTCCCCCGCCAATGCCCAAAAGTCCCGATAGAATACCTACCACCAGACCAATGCCCAAGTATCCCAACAATGGTGTAACTTTGTTCATTTATCGGTCCTCAGTTCTTCTATTGCTTGCTGTCTGCCGACATTTGCGACGAATTCTCCGGCCTGTTCCCAGGTCAGGATGCCTTCTTTAGCTCCAAATCTGCTTACCACTGAGCCCGCGTTCGCCGCCCCAATGCGCATCGCTTCATTCAGCGACAGTCCGTGATGCAATCCGACTACGCAGGCGGCGGCAAAGGCATCTCCGGCCCCGACGGTGGAAACCACTTGGGTCGGATAAGCGGGAATAGTATAGTGAGCCTGGCCGTCATAGCCTTCCGACCCCTGCTCACCGGCCGTTATGATGACATTGCTACAGCCAGCATCGCTCAGTAAGCCCAGCATCTCGCGCTCATCGGCCGGGCCGCGGTCGGGCGCTACCCCAGTTAATTGGTAGGCTTCCTGCTTATTAACGAATATGACGGTAGTGTAACACAGAGCTTCGCGCAGCGACTCGAGGCCTTCAGCCAATTGAGTGCTACCCGGATTGATCGCAACCTTCACTCCATGCTTGCCGCCAAAGACTATCAATTTACTGAATAATGAAGCAGCAGAGCCGGCCATTGAACCTACATAGAGCCATTCGCTTTGGGCCAGAGTTTCCCAGGGAATGTCGTCCTCGGTGAGTTCGGTACTGGCCCCCCGATGTACCAGGATAGTGCGGTCGCCGGTAAACCCGGTTATGATGACCGAAAAGCCGGTGTGCTGCTCGCTGGTGCGTACAAATAGCGAGGTATCCACATTCTCCTGCTGGAGCCGACGGATAATCTGGTCGCCCGGATTATCCTGCCCCACCTTGCATACCGCGGCTGTCCTCATCCCCATTCGGGCAAAAGTGGCAGCGGTATTGGTGCCTCCCCCACCGGTATCAATCAGCAGTCTGTCCACCGGGATTTTCGCCCCATATTGCAAGGCCAAAAGGGCATGCGAGGCATGCTTGTCTTCTATGCGAACAATCTGGGTCTCGTCAATATTGACGAAAACGTCTTCGGTCGCACTGCCTACCGCGATGATGTCATACATTGTTAGTCATACACACTTGGTAAGATCAGCCAACTGCAGAAGGCGATAACATACTCCATAGGCACTATTCGGCCTGGACCACAAATCTCCTTCCTCCGGATACAGACAGTAGAAAGAAGCGGAGGAATTAACGGCGGCAGCAGGAAATTCGGCGAACTCACTGAATTGTAAACTGCTTTGTTCATCTGTACTACATACAACAAGAGGCCACGAATATGCCTAAGGAAACAATGACGCCCCGCGAGCGCTGGCTGGCGGTGCTTAACCGCGAGAAGCCTGATCGGGTGCCTATGGACTACTGGGCTACTCCCGAGGCTCACCAAAAGCTTAAGAATTATTTGAATTGCACAAGTGATGAAGAGCTGTATGAGCGTCTGCACATTGACTCCCCCGTCTCAGTGGCGCCCAGCTATGTGGGGCCGCCGTTGGCCGAGCGTGAAGATGTCTTCGGTTGTCGCTATCGGGACATTGACTACGGAACCGGCGTGTACGGGGAGTGCGTCTATCACCCTCTGGCCGAGTATCAGACGGTGGCAGAGACTGAGCGCAACTACACCTGGCCCAGCCCCGATTGGTGGGACTATTCCACTATTCCGGACCAGATCGCAGGGAAGGAGGACTACCCGATTCGGGGCGGAGGATCCGAGCCGCTCCTGACCTACAAAGACCTGCGGGGCGACGCGCAGGCTTATATGGACCTAATCCTGAACCCTGAGATGGTGCATTATTGTCTGGATAGACTTTTCGGGCTTTGCTACGAGAATACCCGGCGTATTTACGAGCAGATTCCCGGCCAGGTAATGATTACTTATGTGGCTGAAGACCTGGGCTCCCAAGAAGGGCTATTGTTTTCGCGTGAGCAGATTCGGCAGTTCCTGCTGCCCTGGATGAAGCGTATGATGGACCTGGCCCACCAGGCCGGAGCCTATGTGTTCCATCACAGTGATGGCGCCATACGGGAGATACTTCCCGATATGATTGCCGCTGGTATTGACGCGCTAAACCCAATCCAGTGGCGTTGCAAAGGAATGGAGCGTGACGGGCTGAAGCGGGACTTTGGCGATAAGATAATCTTTCACGGGGCTATGGACAACCAGTACACCTTGGCCTTCGGCTCCGTGGCAGAAGTCCGCCAGGAGGTATTGGACAACCTGCGCATCTTGGGCGAAGGAGGCGGATATATTCTGGCTCCTTGCCACAATATCCAGCCGGTCAGCCCACCGGAAAACATTGTGGCAATGTACGAGACCGCCTATGAGCACGGCTGGAGGTAAGAAACGTGATCCTGCTATCGTGACAACTCGTTACTGCGTGTCGGTTTGTCCCCGCAGTCGTCTAAGTAGGCCCAAGGCATGGGGCGTCCAGGGACTGTCGTATTCCGGAGCTGATTTATCCGAGGTCTCAAAAGTCTGCAATATTTTGACGGCTTCTTTCACGCGATTCGCTGCCAGTTGTGCCACCGCCATATAATAGCGAGCCTCCAGACGACGAGGGCTGTGCGAGTAGGTGCGTAGATAGTTCTGGAGGTCATCGCTGGCCTGCTGGGGATTATCAGGTATAGCCATAATTATCAGGTCCAGGCGAGCCTGATCCTTCGCCCCGGCTTGGTTGTGCGGGTCCAACCTGACCGCCGTAGTCAGATACTGCCGGGCCTTATCATACATTTGCAGCCTCATGCATAAATGGCCCAATTCAGCGTAAGTAGAGGCATCGTGCGCCTTGGCCTCTACTTTAGATTGTGCGCCGATCAGAGCCTTTACATCCGTCAAGATCGCCATAAACCAGCGCAGCGGCAAATAGCCATATCGTCGGTAAACTTCCTGACCCTTGCTGTTTAGAAAAAGACTGGTGGGAAGGCGGTAAGTCTTGATGAGCCGTTCTTCGTCAGTTGGGGGCAGAACTTTATGCTGCTGCAGGAACTGCTGATTCTGGGGATTATGAATGTTCATAGCGCATACTTGATAATCGCCCAATGCAGCCCGTACCCCAGAATTGACCAATGTTGCTTGCTGCATACGCATACACGTGGCGTCGTCAGGAGAATAGACATAGGCATAGACGGGTTTGCCACTGTTGGCTGCGGCTTCCAATGCCTCCTGAGCATTAGGCCAGCGGGCAACATCCAGGAGGACAGGCCCAGCGTCCGCGAGCCTGACAGTGGTTAAGGCTACTACTATCAGGACTAAGACCAGAGCCTTGCAGCGACGCATTTTTATCCTTCCTCACCTCGGGCGAAAATCTACAAGTCCTGCCTATCTGCCAATCTCATAAAATAGTGTATCATTCGGGCAGTTTCCTGAAATCCTACGGCCGGATAGAAGGTCTGTCCCACCTTGTTGGTGGTCAGTGTCTCAATCTTCGCATATATCATACCGCATCGCTCAAAATAGTCAAGTGCGGCGGTCAGCAGAGCCTTACCAATCCCCCGCCCTTGCCAGTCACTGCCCACCGCCATGTTCACAATGTGTCCGGTCCGCGTGTGTTGATCTATGGTAGTGGTGATAAATCCGAGCAACTGCCCGCCCGCTTCGGCGACGAACATCCCGTCAGGGTTAGCCTTGAAGTCAGCGTCAATGGTTGCTGTTTTACGCTCTTGCCAACTGACACCATTCAGCAGGCCGAAACGCCGCTCTATGGCTGCATCACGGGATACTGGCTCAAAGACTTGCACAGTGATTTCAGTAATATCCTCGTGGTCTGAAGGCTCGTATTTGCGTACGTTCATTCAATCATTCTCCTTACCAAATGTAGCGACCGGTAAGGCCAACCTTCTTCTGGGCGCGGTCATAATACAGTTGAAAGTGTGAGTACTCCATCGTCAGCAGGCTAAGATGTGGAAATGCGAGCAGCGGTGAGGTGCGATTGGCTATCCGATGGATTCCTTCCGGCAGCCGGTCCAATCCCATCCAGCCCTGCAATTCCCGATCCCAGGTGGTCCGTAGGGTCGCATTATCCGCCCCCAACCCCGCACACAATTTCCCTTCTATCGCATCATGCCACACAAAGAACCGGTTCAATACACTCTCAACCTCGCCTACCGGTCTCAGGGTGGTCAAGGTCATCCACGGCAGATGCAAGCCGCCGGCGGCATAGGCTTGCCCTTCGCGCAAGGCCGTCTTTAGACTTTCGGGACTGGCAGCATCGGTCTCAATTATTGAGTACGGTAGTCCCACACCTGCGGCATACGGGCTATTGCTGGCATATAGGGCCGGCTTGTTGGCTAAGGTCGGATCGTAGAGTATGTTTAGAGTCCGAAACATCCCAAATAAGCCCGGCTGAATCAGATAGCCATCAAATGGCATCCTGCGCAGCACCCGTGGGCCCCCAGCGACACCCGGATGCGCCAATATCGCCAGGCCGCCCTGTTTATGTATCATATCCAGGGTCGTCTTCATAGTCATTTGCTCAGGAACCCGCCATTTGACAAATACGGCCAGCACTCCACCACTGAGCGTCTGTATGTACTCGCCCACAAGGACTTGAAACTCAGCCGGCAGATGGCCCTGGGCCTGGAGCCGTTGGGCGATACGCTGGGCGCGCTGCGCACCATCTATGCGGTTGCGGTCAGCGATGACCACTGCCTGCAAACCGCGCTCGGCAGCAGTCAGCAGCATATCCTCAGTGCAATTGGCTGAGTCAAACGAAGTGGTTGTTTCTACCCGTAGATCAATTGCCGTCTGGCCGGGGTTGGTCGTCACGTCGGTGAGATAATCAGGCAGCATCCGGGCCATCGGCGGTATGATCACATCCATCATCAACTCGGTACTCAGATGGCGCTGCCGACCCAATACTGCACTGATGATGTCGCCAGCCAGTTGCTTACTATTGCGGTTACGCACCGCGTATGCCGCCGCCAATGCGGCTCGCCGCCACCGAACTCGGCGGTCATCATTCCAAGTTTGCACTTCCTCTTCCGCAATCTGAAAGGGATTGGCCCAGCCCTGCTGACTCAACCACGGCGAGGTGGTGTAGGATTGGTAGCAGAATTCATCCAGCGCCTTTCCCGGATACTGCTCAGGAAGATAGCCGGGACAAAATTCGGGGGTGGCTCGTCCCTGATAACCCAGGTCAATCGGATATTGGTATTCTCGCACATCGCAGCGCAGCGGCAGTGGCCCCGGACAAGCCTGATACAACTTCCGGCGACTGCGCTCGGCATCGGTAAATATTTCTATGTCGGCCGCTGGCAATCGGGCAGTGATAACTGCTCGCCAGGATGATTCTGTGGGCAGTTGCCTTAACTTCAGCGTAACGGTCGGGGGTGCACTTGCACAGGAAACCGGAGGAGTAACGGCTACCAGAAGAATTGCTGTCAAGCATATCACCACAGGGGGCAGGGGCGTCAGGTGCGGTAGGCGAAGGGGTAGATTGAGCAATACTAACGCAGCTTTCACCCTGGAGGTGACTCCCCGCGGTTACCTACTATATAGCGCAGGTTCGGCTCGACCGAGCGCCTCGGCTGCCTGCGACGAGCTCGGCCGAACCCTCGCCAAAGCCGCCACCCGCGTGGTATTGCGGCCCGGTTAGAGAACCCGACCCACGCGAGCAGAATTCGGGCCGCCTCTGGTTGAAGAGTAACCAACTGCAGGCTGGGGCCACACTGCGTGAACCTTACGCGGCACTGTTCTCCGTCTCAATCGGTGGTATCGGCTCTATCTGGGGCAGCACTTCCACCGACCCGGCTAAGGTGCCCAAGGGAATCTCGTAGCCGCGCCCTTTGTTGGTATAACCTAACTTCTCCAACGCGTAGTTGGCCTGGTCAACCACCAGCGAGAGAGCCACCCCGTATCCCGAAGCGGTTTTCAGAGCCGGTATGGCCGTGCGGTCGCCAATTTCTCCCAAGACCCAGGCAGCTCGGGCCCGGAAGGGCTCGCCCACATGGGCTTTTTGCAGAATTTCAATAATCTTCTCAACCACCGGATTACTCGGTCGGCGGCTACTGACCTCCCGGCCCTTCTTAACCAGAGCCACCGCGGCTACGTCATACATATCCTCGTCGCTTTCCAAGACTTCTATCAGACTCTCGGTGGCCCGGGAGTCCGCCAAATTTGCCAGGCTATGAATGGCCCGCTCACGCACAGCCACATCAGGCACTTCTATCTCCTGGCCAAGCCTCTCCATAGGATCTACCCCGCAGCCGGCCAGCAGGCCCCCCAGTAGGGCCAGAGCACTGAATATGACAACTAATCTGGATAATCGCAACATCCGCGACTCTCCCCTCGCCGTTTGATTGGTATGGTCGCGACCGAACTGATTCATAGAAACTTCTTGGCTACCACCGGTGGCCAACCGTCTCACTCGTGGACCTGACGGACCCAATAATGCGCATCCGAACGGGCCTGTTCCAACGCTTCAGCCACCTCTTCGTGTTGATCTTCCGGCACAGTCAGTAATCCCAGGGAGTGAGCAGCGGCGGCGCGTACACCGCTGCCGTCGTCTGTTGACTCCTCTGGGGCGAGCCGTAGATCACCGACTTCGTCATTTATGGCCTGCAATAGTGCCTGAGTAATGATACCCAATTGGTCCTCTTCATGCTGGAGTTTGATACCAGCATCACCCAGCGCATAGGCAGCAGCAGTGCGCACCCGGGGATCCGGCTCTTGATTGGGGTCCACTACCTCAGCCAGACCCCCGACCGCCTCGGGGGTAGCAATTGCTCCCAGGGCCCAGGCCGTGACGTGCCGCAATTGCCAGAGGTCTTCAGATTCACTCTCTATCCCCGCTTTTAGTGCCGTCTTCAGTTCCTGGGCAGCATCCTCAGCCTGTGTCACACCCAGGGCCCGGACTGCCGCCGTCCGCACGACCAGTTCCGGGTCCCCGTTGACCAGGCGAATCAGAGTAGGTATGGCCGCCTGGGCATCCAGATGACCCAATGCCTGGGCCGCGGCGGCTCGCACCACAGGTTCCGCGCCGCTGAGCAACTCAATGAGCGGCTCGATGGCACGCTGGTCACCTAATTCCCCCAGCAGAACCGCGCTGCGCCATCGGACCCGGGGCACACCAGTTCTGATACCATCAATCAATTGCGGATATAAGCCAACACCGTGGGCTTTGAGTCTCTGCATAGCCTCCATAGCCTCGTCGTGGTCTTGCGAGGCCAGTACCAGCATCATCTCGTGGGTCTCGCGCACCCGGTGGCGGTAGGTCAGCCAGTATATGCCAGCGGCAATAACCAAAAGAATCGCAATACTTCTAATTGCCCGTTTGCTCACAATTATGTACTCACCCTTCGGCCCGCTATTATTATGTGTACCCTGGACTCCGCTCTCGCGCCGCGACTATGCGATCAAGAAACTCTCTGGCTTTGGCGACACGCTCAGGGTCGGGGCGCTCCTCCTCGAGCAGGAACTTCAGAAGCTGCAGGGCTTCGGTATTGCCGATGAGTATTAGTGCCGCCGCGCACCACGCCTTTTGCTCCTCTCGCTCAGCCCTCTCTTGCTCAGTCATCTGCTCTTCAGGCTTCTTAGCCTTGCTCCGCCTTTCCATCACATGCTCGTTCGCCGGCTCACCGATAGCGCCTAAGATACCGGTTATCCACGGTCTTAAGGACTCAGGGTAGGTCTCGAGGCCGTCTACCAGGGCTGGCACCGGCTGCTCTTTCATCATTGATAGGCCCACGGCCACGTCCAGACGCAGCTTTTCACTGGCGGTCTCCTTAAACTTCCTCAGCAGCAGCTCAGCCGCCTCACCGCTGGCCTCTGGTACCCGCGTCCCAATCAGAGCTACCGAGCGAGCGGCCGGCGAAGCATAGGGGCTCTCTGGCGTCAATAGTTCCTTTAGCACCGACACCGATTGGCTACTGCCTGTGTAGCCCAGACCCTCAATCGCCTGGCCCCTTATATGACTGGCTTCCCGAGAATCGGTAATTGCAGCACTCAGTATTTGCTCCAAGTCGCGCGGAGCAACGGCAACCTCTTGGGCCCTGGCGGCTATTGTCTCCTTCAACAACCCGGCGGCAGCGGGCGAATGATAGTAAGCCAGAACAATTGCGGCCCGTCTCTTGGCGTTCGCATCACCTTGGTCAAGGACCTCACTGAGAGCATCTTCCACCTCACCCAAGCGCCAATGCTTTAGTTTGCCCATAGCCAAATCGCGCACTGCCCAAGAGGGATCGCCTAAACTCTCGACCAGCACGGGCGTGCCCTCCGGGCTGCGAATATCGCTTATCGCCCGCAGGGCGGCCAGGCGCAGTTGCTCATGTGGAGCCCCAGCCGCCTCAAGTAAAGGCGCCATTGCTGTGGCAACTCCCGTGTGGCCCAGCGCCCGCACCGCCGCTGCTTTGGCCTCTACCGAAGCTGCGGGGTCGGATAGCACTTCAGTGACAGGGTCAACAGCCACCGGGCCCATATCCCCAAGCGCGACCGCCACCCACTCCCGCACTGGCACACTTTGCGAGTGCAGGGCTGATACTAACTGAGGTATGGCTGGCGCACCGATAGCCGCCAGAGCCTGCTCAGCCATATAGTTAGTTCGGGCATCGCCGCTGGGTAGCCGCTTAAGCAGTGCCGGCACGGCTCGGGGTCCAATGCCCGCCAGAGCCTGCTCAGCAGCATGATATACTTTCCAATCAGGATCCTCCAGTGCCGCCGCCAATTGGAGAGCGACATCAGCAGTGGCGATGGGGGTCAACGCCTCGGCAGCCATGCGCCGTATGCTGACATCCGAATCAGACAGCCGCTCCGCCAGCGGCATTAGCGCCCCGCTTGTCCCTATTTGTGCCACCACTTCCGTAGCAATCCGTCGAACTTGGATACTCGGGGCCTTCAAAGCTGGCGTCAGAGCCGCAATTGCTGGTTGTCCCAGGCGCTGCAGACAAATGGCTATCTCTCGTTCCGCGCCTCTGCGATTGGTCATTAAGGTGTCAACCACGGCCGGCGCGACCGCCGGGTCGCCAATCAGACCCAATGCTTCCACCGCTGCCGCCTTGGCCCCGGGATTAGGGTCGCTTCGCGCCGCCAGTAAAGCATTCATAATCAACGGTTGGCGACCGGACTCATACAGTCGCCCCAGAGCCAGAGCCGCCTGGCGTCTTACCCGCCAACTGCTGTCGGTATTCAGCCGTTCTACCAGCGGCCCAACCGCCCGTTGCGCGTCTGGCACGGGGATTGGGATAACAGTCTGCACGCCCCTGACGAACGTGCTCGTCTGGTCCATAATCTGTCCGAGTATCTCGCCTGCTTCGGCGCGCACTTCAGGCTTCTCATAAGTCAGCAACTCACCGATAACCGGCTCAATCGCTGCCACTTTCATAGCCGCCAGGGCCCGATGGACGGTATCCTTACCTCTAAGAAATTCGGCTGAACTTTCCTCGCCGTGCGGTTCGGTACGCTGGGCTAATTCAATTAGCGCCGGAGCAGCCGGTGCTCCAATGCCACCGAAGACACCCACCACCGAGTCCCGGACATAGTCATCGTAGGCTCCAACTAATTTGGTCACCGACGGTATCACTGGTACGCCAATCTTAACCAGAGGGCCGACCGCCGCCCCGCGGATGAGATCGTCCTTTTCCTGCAATTTTTCTACCAATGGCCCGATCGCCTGCCGCCCCATCATCACCAAATAGGCGTTAGCGCGGTCGGCGACCGGCTTGTCCAACAGGGGGATAACCTCCACCAGTTGCAGCATCGCTTCAGAACTGCCTATATAGCCCAGAGCACTGACGGCCTTATCCTGTACCCAGCGGGGCTCGTCCTGGAGGGCTTCAGACAGTTTGTGGCGGCCCACTAAACTCTCCACCACCTTCACCCGCTGGGCGGGTAGTCCTTCCGCTATGGTCTGTCGGGCGCGGCGCATTGCCCCGTGCCGATAACTGGAGATTATCACCAGACTGGCTACAATGCCCGCTATTACTAACCAAGTGATTTGTCGTCTGGTATTCTCTTCCACGCCGGTCAACTCCTCACTCTATATAATAGCATATTTTGCTCTCGTTGACTACCCCTATCCATCTGCATGATGTATTTAGGCCCGGCAGGCCCTGACTACCTTCTTTTAGTGAGCCTCCCAGGGCACGGGACACTCGTCAAAAACTACCTTCAAGCCCGGAAAGTTAGCCGCCAGGTACTGGGCAAAATGGCGCAGCCCATAGTTCTCACTGGCCGCATGGCTGGTCTCAATCAGCGGGATGTCAGCATCAATAGCGTAGAACATCGCATATTCGTCACTTTCACCGGCTATCAGTACGTCGGGATAATAGCGCAAAAGTCCTTCAATAAACCCAACGTTGACTGACAGCCCCAGGCCACCCCAGAGCGGGCCGGGACGCTGGACAATACGGTCCACGTCCCCGCATACCCGTAGATAGTTCATCCCCATACATCGTTTGACCTCGTTAGCCAACTGGGCTACGGGCCGCGGCGATATATCATAGATTCTGAAGAATCCTTCACTGACTACCGGCTCACCAAGGCCCAGCAACCTGCCGAAGTCATCCAGTATACAGAAGTCGTCCAGCATCCCATGGGCGCGGTAGACGACGATGTTATGCTCAGCCAGCCATGATATGCGCCGCCGATTGACGGTCCACGTCAGATACTTTTCCAGGCCGGGGTGCTGCGCCGCATAGGGATAGTGCATTTCCTCATGGCAGATAACCAGATTACAGTCTTCAGCAACGGCGTGTCGCAGAGCCGCCAGAGTGGCCATCCAGCACACCAATACTCCTTTTACCTGAGCCTGAGGGTCGCCGAACTTGAAGCCCTCGTCAGCAGCAGGACCCGGAGCCAGCCCCTCAATGAACTCAGCAATCTCCTCGACGCCCAGGTTACTAATATTAGATTCATCCAATTAACTCATCCTCCCAAGCGGCCTTGCTGCGCGATCGGTCAGAGCAATAGTTCTCCTGCGAGGTCAACAATTCCTCCTTACTGGCGAAGGAATTGTTCCCACTAAGCGCGAATAATAATAATTTAAGGGTAATATGTTGCCCGAAATTACCGGGATCGACGGGGGAGGAACATCCAATGGGCATAGATTACAAAAAGTTCATTGCACTGATTGGGTTAGCCATTGTTCTGGCAATAGGGTTAGGTGGCTGCCGGGGCCAACAAAGCGACCCGATAGATGCCGCCTGGCGGGGGGTCCGAGGCGATCCTACCTCAGCGCGAGCCCACATTGCCCTCGCCAAGGCTTACGATAATGCCAAACAATACAATGATGCTTACATTCATTACAAACGAGCCGCTGAACTCAATCCTCGCTCTTACGAGGCCGCTTGTCAATTAGCGCGCGTTTGCCTGCACCTCCAAGATCCACACCGGGGACAACAGTGGGCTGAACAGGCCCTGGAGATCAATCCGAAGTCAGCGCAAGCCTATGAACTGCGGGGGCGGCTGGCTATGACTGCGGGCAGTATGCCGAAAGCCATTGCGGATTTTCGTAAAGCCTTGGAACTTGATCCCGACCTGACGGTGGCCTGTCTGAACTTAGTTACTGCCTACAAGGCCACCGGCGACCTACAGGGGGCGCTCAAGGCAGCAGCTAATGCCGTCAAATTAGCCCCGCAAGAAGCCTCCAGTCATTTTGCCTATGGCGACATCCTCCAGTTGACTGACCGACTGGCGGAGGCTGAAGAGCAGTACCGCACAGCCATCAAAGCCCAAGACGACCTGGCCCCGGCCAAGTTGCGACTGGCGATGCTGCTAACCCAGCAGAAGCGGCACCTCCAGGAGGCCCGTGAACTGGCCAAAGAGGCCCAAGAACTTGAGCCGGGCGATGGCACTGCCGAGGCTGTCGCGGCCTGGGCGTTGGTCCTGATGGGCGAGGAGGGACAGGGATTGACCGAATTGTACCATGCGGCCCAGGCTCATCCGTTCAATCACACCATCTGGCTGCGGTTCGCCCAGGCTCTCAAGCAGGCTGGCCACGAGGAGCAGGCCAAACGGGCCGCTGCTATCGCAGCTCAGGTCGCGCCTCGGCGACCGGCGCGGCTGCCCAGCCCTCGTTAGGGGAATTCTGCAATCGTATCGCGAATACTGGCAACCTATTCACCCCAGGCGCTCAACATGGGACCAGGCAACTCTGTTGACGACAGCCGGGGACTTGGGAGATTTTAGCGAGTGAAAGATAACCAAACTACCAGTATACATAATCTTCGTCGTCAGATATCGGAACTGGAGCGCCAGTTGGATGCGGCCCGGCGCATAGCCGCCGGCCTCAGCGCCATTACCAAAACCACGGAATTGGTCCAGGAGGCCTTGGATATTAGTCTGGAGGTCGCCGAGGCCGACGCTGGTTCCATATTGCTTTACGATGCGGACAAGGACAAATTAGTCTTTGAGTACGTAGTGGGCGAAAAGGCCGAAGAGTTGATGGGGATGGAATTAGAACCGGACCAGGGCATAGCCGGACAAGTCTACCAGACCGCAGAAAGCAGCGTTTCGGCGGATGTAAGTAAAGAGAAGGCTCATTTGCGGGAGGTAGGCGAGGAAGTCGGCTTCATAACCACCAATATGGTGACCGTCCCTCTGAAGTCAGTAGAAGGCCAACCGATAGGGGTAATGCAAGTATTGAACAAGCGCGGCGGTCCCTTCGATGAGCATGACGTCACCCTGATAGAGATTATGGCCGCGCAGATTGCTGCAGCTATTGAGACGGCCCGGCTGCACGAAGAAGCCCGGCTGGCGACGGTGGTACGATTTATCGGAGATATCAGCCACGACGTAAAGAATATGATTACGCCAACAATGACCGGTGCCGAGACGCTACAACTGGTGGCCGACGACGTCTATCAACAGTTTGATGAAGGCCTGGAGCAACTGACCTGCCCGGACAGTGAGACGCAGCAAATTGCTGAGACGATGGCCGAACTGCGCGAACTGTATCCCGAGATGATTGAGATCATGTTGGAGGGCTGCAACGCTGTCCAGCAGCGCATGGCCGAGATTGCCGCGGCCGTCAAGGGGATAGTGGCTGAGCCGCATTTCGAACTGACTGAGGTAGTCCCCATTGCCCAGCGAGTGGGCCACCTGCTGGCTGTCCAAGCCGACAAAGAAGGGATCACAGTTAGTATTGAAGCGCCCCACGAAGTGCCGACGGCTATGGTAGACGCCAAGCAAATCTATAATGCTATCTACAATCTTATCTTCAATGCTATGGATGCATGTGAGCCTGGCGACACCATCACTTTCCGCGTAAAAGGCCAATCTGAGGGCGAATTCCCCGACGGCAACTGCCTCATCCTGGAGTGCGCGGACTCCGGGTCGGGAATGCCCGAAGACGTCAAGGCTAAACTCTTCACCGATGACGCCATCAGTACTAAGCCAATGGGCACGGGCCTGGGCACTCGTATTGTCAAAAATGTGGTGGATGCCCACGGGGGCACCGTGGCAGTAGAAAGTGAAGAAGGAGTAGGCACTACCATCCGTTGCAAGATACCTCTCCACCCGCCTCAGACGTAGTCTGACATCTGACTGATGCGCGAGGCATTACTAACCCCAACTGTCCGCCAATCTTGCCTCCCAACTTCTCAGAAGGATAGCAAGGCCCCTAATGTCAGGTAATTGCGACGAGACACGCCAATCCACCGAGTCTACCGTTCCATCCATAGATTGGGGCGCCCTGTCGGCGACCGTCGTCTGGGGCGGTTCGGCGGTAGCCCAGAAGTTTTTGCTCTCTGATTTTTCCCCCGCCGCGCTGCAGTGCATCCGCACCTGCTGTGCCAGTGTGCTGTTGGTCGCCATACTACTACTGCTGGGCCGCCGAATTCATCAGGCTCTGTCAACTGACTTCTGGCCCCTGCTGGGAACCGGAGTATTGATGGGTATACAACTGATGAGTTTTCTCTATGCTCTAAGTCTGACTAGCGCCAGTGAAGGGGCCCTTATTATAAGCACCGCACCGGTCTGGACGGCACTGTTAGTAGCCACACTGGGGCTGGAGGCGATATGCTTGCGCAACTGGCTCGGCATCCTCACCGCCCTGGGCGGGGTGGCTTTGATAGTCCTGGGCAGTAGCAGCCGGGCTGGTCAGTTCACCAACTCCGTTGCCGGCGATATGATAATGGTGCTGTCGGCGCTGCTGTACGGACTATTTATGGTAATCAGCAAGGGCCTCATGCAGCGGCACGGAACTCTTATGGTCATCGCTCTGTGCACCTGCATTGCTAATATCGTCATCGTACCTTTGGGTCTGAGGCAGGTATTAGCGGGACCGTGGTCTACTCTCGGGACTATTCACTGGCTCTGCCTGGCGTACGTGGTGTTGCTGGGGTCGGTGTACGCCTTTTTGATGTGGTATCGAAGTATCAAGTTGACGAGCCCGGCCCACACGGCGGTTTATCAGTATCTTCAGCCCATAGTGGCTGTGTTGGCTGCCGCCATTTTCCTGCACGAACGGCTGGCGATAGTTCAGTTTGTGGGAATAGCCGTGACTCTGGGGGGTGTCTACCTGGCCCGCTACCCGGCGAAACATTCTCCGCACACCACTTGACATACTCGCCGCAAACGAGTAGAATATAAATTATAAAGGGTATGTGGTGTATGCCTTTACCCAAATAGACTAACCCAAGGAGGTGAGTGCTTGCCTGGTAACCAATTACAACGTAGGAGGGGCATCCCTGCCCCGATATAATCGCGACAAGAATGTCGCTCCTACAACGGTGAGAGACAGCCGTAAGCAGAACAATACAAGTCGTAAGCCGTACCAGACTCTTCTGCCTCATACGAGACAGAAGACAATTCCAAGGAGGTAATGACAATGATTAGCAAGCGACGTGGATTTACGTTGATAGAATTGCTGGTGGTGATTGCGATTATCGCAATCCTGGCGGCCATTCTGTTTCCCGTGTTCGCAAGGGCGCGGGCGAAAGCCCGCCAGACTGCGTGCTTGAGCAACATCAAGCAAATCGCTCTGGCCGGGCTGATGTACGCCAGTGACTACGATGGGCACATGCCCCACGTTCACTTCCCACCGTATACTACAATCTACGGCGGCCTGCTGCCGTACGTGAGAAACGACCAGCTTTTCGTATGCCCGGTTCTCAGTCCGGACCATGCGCGGGGGCTGAGTGCCACGTATGGCCGCCAGTACTATGACTACGCCAACCGGTCGGCAGGTGAGGGTCCGACGCGTCTATTCGACGCCTACGACTATCCGGGCCAGACCGCCTGGCTGTTTGAAGCAGATACCCAGAGCTTGGGTCACTGGAGCGGTACCGGTTGGGGGTGGGGGATGTCCTTTGTGATGTGCCCATGGTGTGGGGGTTATCCACCGTCCGCCAGTTCGACCTTATGCGTCTGCAACGACCACAATGGGGGCGGCAACCATGCCTTTATAGATGGCCACGCCAAGTGGCTGAGCCAGGCCTCCTTCTACGACGGGTATGAGACGGGCGACCCTGCCAATGCCGAGTACCAGGCTGACCAGATTCTGTGGGGGCACTCTGGGTATTCAGGCTAACTAATGCAAGTCTGCCCGGCTGTGCCTACCACGGCACATGGGAAATAGGCCCATTGCGTGGATAGCAGGTACGCACGGACGGTGATGGTACATAGGGACTCGGATGGTTTGGGTCCGCCTTAGCCCGTGCGTACCTGCCGAGGAGTGCTCGTAGATCGTAGGAGACTGTTGCAAAACCCCGGGGCAGGGGCATCCCGTTTACAGTGAGCTTGTCAAACTGCCTTGTCCTGAGCCTGTCCGAGGGTGCCCCGATATATGTACGGTTTGGCCCACGAGGACTTACGCAATTCGTTCTCGCACTGAAGAAGTTCCCACACCTCGCGATGATTCTAACACAACCGTCCCTTGACAGCACCCCCTCTGCTATAATGTATGAGTATCTTTCGCAACAGTCTAAGTAAACCAAACGCGGAGATGGACTATGCGCAAACTCCTGATAGTTTTGGCCGTGCTGGCTGCTGGCACTGTGGCCACGTCGCTCCACGCTGAAGTCCTGATAAAGGAGGGTTTTGAAGGGGAGCAATACACCCCGCTGGAGCACTGGGCGACAAACGCCGGCGAGATAGAAACCCACTACGCGGGAATCAGCGAGGACAAGGCTGCCAGCGGGAAGCGTTCTTTCAAGTTAGATGTAACGATTCCCAAAGGCCATTATGCCTATTGGTGGCTGCCGGTGGATTTTCCCTTCACCCAGCCCCTGAAGTTCACCGGGAAAGTCTGTGCGAAGGGCGAGGCGAGTGTTGAGTTGGGTTACGCCTACAAGAATCCGGCTCGCGGGACCAGCGGACACGTCTTCAAAGCCAAGAAGAAGAAAGAGCTCCAGTCGTTGCAGCTTCTCCATATGGAGGGACTAGCCGTATATGTGCGTCCGCGGGGCGGTCGTTTCGCAAACACCCATGTAGTCATATATGTGGACGATTTTGAGGTAACCAGCCTCCCGCTGCGCGCGCAGCCCCAGCCGGCTGTCTCCAAGCCCAAGATAGCCGGGGATTACGAGGTCATTCCCGTAAAGCCGATAACCAATGAGAAGATCCTGCCCTCCTCAGCCGTGATACCGGCGAGCCTCAAGCGTGAGAGCATGGCAATCATTGCGGCCCAGGATGAATTTGAACCGGCCAGTTTCGTGATCCTGGCAGGAAAACAACTAAGGGACGTCAAGGTGAGCGTCTCGCCACTGAAAAATGGTGACCATACGATATCATCGCTCGATGTACTTGCAGTAAAGTGCTGGTTTCGGTCGGGTGGCTTAGGGCCCGCATTAACCTCGGAACTGCTTCTGCATGATGACGAACTGGTGCGCGTCGATGCCGACAGGTGCAAACAGCAGTTGCGGGCTACCAATCTGGAAGGTCGGACGCGCTATTACAGTATTAACAGGATCAACCGGTCACTGAAGCCAGAGTTTATCATTGAGGATGCCCCGGCGCTACTGCCTGTGGACATTCCGGCGCTGCAGCCTAAGCAGTTCTGGATAACTGTCTATGTCCCACCCGAGGGGCTCCCCGGCGATTACCAGGGCAGCATACACATAGAACCGGCAAACGCACCGGCCCGGACCATTCCCATGACGCTAAGCGTGCTGCCTTTTAGGCTTCCGGCGCCGTGCCTCGAGTATTCTCACTATTACCGAGGCAAGTTGAAAGGGGATAATGTGCCGGTCATCTCCTCGGAACGGAAAACCGAACCGCAGTTGGCCGCCGAGTTCAGAAACATGAAAGACCATGGCGTCATAAACCCCATTGCCTATCAAGGCGGCGAGCGGCTGGAAAGGTACCTGCAAATACGCGAACGGGCGGGCTTGAGCGAGGAGCGGCTCTTCACCTGCGGCTACAGCCCCTATTCGGGTGCCGGCTTGTCTGAACTGTTGGCGGCAGCTAAGAAGTTTGGGTTCGGAGAAGTCTATGTCTACGGCCCGGACGAAGCGTCGGGTGAACGACTGAAACAGCAAAGAAACGCCTTTGTCAACGCCCATAAGGCGGGATTGAAAGTCTTTGCCGCCGTCTACCCCTACGATTTTTTCCCGCTCGTGGGGGATATTCTGGATGCTCCTAACGTACACGGGATAGACCAAGGAGAGTTCCATCCTCGATTAGCGGCCAAGGTAAAGGCGCGGGGATTTCGGATGTACTCTTACGCTAATCCCCAGTACGGCCAGCCCCTCCCGTACACCTACCGGGACCACTACGGACTGGCTCTATGGAAGGCGGGATACTCGGGGGCTATGGACTATGCCTACCAGCACGAGGGTTCGGGGCATATCTGGAACGATTTTGACGCCGGCTTTAGATTGATAATGGCTTATCCCACCTCTTCGGGAGTCGTAGACACTCTGCAGTGGGAAGGATTCCGCGAAGGCGTAGACGACGTGCGATATGTAACTCTCCTGCAGAACCTGCTGGATGAGGCGGAGCAAACAGGCGTTGCCACAGAAAAGGTTGCCGGAATTCGAATCTGGCTAAAAGATCTCGATATAGATGGTGACCTTCAGCAAATCCGCGGGGAACTATGTCAGAAGATTCTGCAACTCAGAGAAATCCTCAAACCGTAGCCCACAACGGGTGCTACCTTTCGGCCTGGCCATCAGCCCCTGACGGCTCCCGTTAGCAAGTCCGTATCTCAGCTGACCAAGAAGACGCACCCAAAGGTACCCACTTTTCAAGTCAGGGTTCCCGGCTATATTCCCGCAGGTTATTCAGCAGCCTGCGCGGTCCGCTGCACTTGTTGCACAGTGACCAGAGGAATCTGGTGCGCATCAACAAACCCACTCAGGCTCTCCCCGGCGGCCATATGCCCATCCGGGGCCATTATTTCGCACATAACCACCGCCGGGTACAGATGGGCCAAGCGGGCCAGCGCCACAGCACCTTCGGTGTGGCCAGCGCGCTGGGCCAAACCGTGTTCGGCCGCCGCCAGCGGAAAGACATGACCGGGCCGGGCAAAATCTTCCGGGGCGGTCTGGGGATCAATTAAGGCACCGATGGTCGCCGCCCGGTCAAAAGTTGACACCCCCGTCGTGGTGGCTGGCTTGTAGTCAACCGGCACTGCGAAGCCAGGGGTATTATCGCTGGCGAAGCGCGGCTCAATCAGTGGTATTTCCAACTCCTGCAATCGTTGAGCAGTTATGGCTACAGTCACCAGCCCGCGAGCGTGGTGGGCCATAAAATTCAAACTCTCACCGCTGACGAATTCGGCGGCCTGGAGTAGGTCGGCCTCGCCCTCCCGGTCGGGAGCGTCCAGCAGTGCCACAAATCCGCCCCTGCGGAAGTGCTCAATTATTTCGTGTATTCTACCGGGCTTCATACCACCGTCATTATAGTGAGCAGTCATTCACCTGTCAATGCCAGGCAGGAATAACTGCGCAATATCTACTTGCCCAAGAGGGATATTGTTGCCTCCCGAAGAAATACAATCATAAAGGGAGGAGTATTTATGCCAGATTACTTGATTAAGCAACAATTAGACCAGACTGAAAATGTCATTTACGAAGCGGGTAGTGGCGAATTGCGACTACTTAGTTTTTCCATCCTGCGTCTCGGCGCAGGCGATGCCCACCAGATGCAGACTGACCAGACCGAGATGGGGCTGGTTATTCTCAGCGGAGTAATCACATTGGTTGTAGACGGCCAGGAGTATCCTAATTTAGGCGGCAGAACTTCGGTTTTCGCGGGCAAGCCGGCCGGTGCCTACCTGCCACCTAACAGTTCCGTGAGTCTATTGGCCGACAGCACAGCGGAGGTAGCGGTCTGCACAGCACCCTCGGACAGCACCGCGCCCGCTCAGATAATCATACCCGACCAAGTGCAAATCAACCAGGCAGGTAACTGGAACTGGCGACGACGAATACATAATATCATCGGCGCCAATGTCCCTGGGGCCCAGCGCCTGCTGATTGGTGAGACCTTCAACCCGCCGGGCAACTGGTCCAGTTATCCGCCCCACAAACACGAGGAGGATAATTACCCCTTTGAGGTGAATATGGAAGAAATCTATCACTTCCGCACCAATCCGCCGCAGGGCTTCGGCATTCAGCGCATATACACCGATGATGGCAGTGTGGATGAGACCTACGCAGTCGGAAATGGGGATAGCGTATTGATACCCGGCGGCTATCATCCAGTCGCGGCGGCTCCTGGCTATCAACTGTATTATCTATGGATGATGGCCGGTGTCACTGAGCGCCGCATGGCGCCGCACGATGATCCGCAGCACGCCTGGGTCAAGGCCGCCGGCGATA
Organism: Candidatus Zipacnadia bacterium; assembly: GCA_029820565.1. Classification (GTDB taxonomy): domain Bacteria; phylum Armatimonadota; class Zipacnadia; order Zipacnadales; family Zipacnadaceae; genus JALGTV01. The sequence continues at coordinate 123,026 of JALGUR010000003.1, read as the reverse complement.
TGGCCCAGGACATGGGCTTCTAACTTATGCCCAGGGAGTACTGCGGCTGCTATCCTCGAAAGCCGCAAAGGTCGGTCAGTTCGGGCTCAAGGCCTCGGGAAAGCCTGCAAATTCCGGGCTTTCGTGCATACATCGCGAGCCGGAGAAGGAATTTCTGACAGACTGGAAAAATACAAGGGTAAGCAAACGCTAAACGGGGAATCTCGGATAATAGCTGTGTGAACAATTTCGCAGGGGAATAACTGCAATGTACAAGTGTCTTTATATCCTATTTGCTGCCAGTTTGACTCTGGTGGGCGGGGCGGGGCACGCCGAAGCGCCTCTATCCATCGCATGGTCGCAGGGCCCCAATATGCTTCAGCCCACCGCCGGTGGAATGACCGGGATGATCGGTGACACATTGATCCTTGCCGGCGGGACCTTCTGGCATACGATGGAAGCGAAGCGGTTTCTGAGATGGACACAGCTCTATGACGTCCAGACTGGCATCTGGCGCATGGGGCCGGATCTGCCGCGCGACTTGGCCTACGCGCTCAGTGTTGTGGTGGAGGGGAAAATGTATACCTTTGGCGGCTGCGGGCAGGACTTCACGCCCATCGCGAATGGCTACATACTTTCACGGGTGGCGAATACAGAGGAAGGAGAGCCGAGGTTCGAGTGGTCGCGAGGGCCTTCTTTGCCTGAACCAGCGGTATTTACCATGGGTGCAGCAGTGGGCAGTGTCATCTATGCCGTGGGTGGCTCCAGAGACTATGGCCTAACCCAAATGTCTAATGCTCTCTATGCCCTGGACACTCACAATCTGGACGCTAACTGGCAAACGCTAACCCCCATGCCCGGGCCCCCGACTAGCCATTTTGCTGCTGCTGCTTGCGGCGGCAATCTTTACGTATTCGGCGGCTATCGGACTGACAAGGAACCAGCGTATAATGTCGACGATGCGTACAAGTATGACATCACCGCCGACACGTGGACACGGATCCGCCGTGTCCCCTTCCCCTGCCGGGCCCAAACCGCTCTTGCGTATGACGACCGCTACATCCTGATCTTCGGCCCGTACATAGCCTCGGCGGAGGATGGAAAGGTTCACGGCTCCGACTACGGCACCAGTGCGGCGGTCTTCTTGTATGATACGCAGGAGGACAGCTACGAGTCGCTTCAACCGATGCCCCGCGCGGTGGTCGAGATCTTCTTTGTACTAAAGAACAACATTCTGTATGGGGCCGGCGGGGAACAGCTTCACAAGATCCGGTCGCCGTACCTGCTCATCGGCAAGATCGGACCATCTGCCCAGGAAGAATGATGGGTTACCGTCGTGGATGAGAGACATAGGCCAGCGTTGCGGCAGCGGGTGCGGGTCCGGCGGAACGGGGTGCCTACCGTGGGCCTCATTTATGCTATCTTGGCGATTCCGCCTATTTCGAAAAACTTTAAGGATACCTAGGAGGGTTATTACAATGACACAATCGTGGCGACAGTTAATGGACATCGGACTGGTTCACTTTATGGCGTACCCGCAGGCGACCGAGCCACCCGCGGTTCAGGAGACCATCCGCAGACTGGCCAGCGGCGACTTCTTTGATGTTCTGGAAGTCAAGCGCGTGGACCAACCTGGTATCCACGCCGAACTACTGGCCATCGCCGAGCAGAGCGGAATATCGTACGGGATGGCTGCTCAGCCGAATCTACTGGGAGCCAAGTTGAGCCTCAACGACCCCGATGATCAGGGTCGGCAGGCGGCCGTGGACGAGGTAAAAAAATCCATTGATGCGGCCTACGAACTGCAGGCCAAAATCACCGCCGTGCTCAGCGGGCCGGACCCGGACACTGATGACGAGCGCAGCCGGCAGATGGACTTGCTGGTCGACTCCCTGGTGGAACTGTGCCGCTACGCCCAGAGCCAGGCCACCGACTATCGGTCCTGGATTTCGCTGGAGGCCTTTGATGACAAGATAGATAAGAAGTGCCTGATTGGGCCTACCCCCCGCGCGGTTGAGGTGGCCAAGCGAATCCGTCAGCAGGTAGATAACTTTGGCCTGCTCATTGACCTCTCTCACCTGCCTCTGCTGGACGAGTCGCCCAGCGACTGCCTCAGTCAGGCCAGCGAGTATCTTATTCACGTCCATGCCGGCAATTGCATGATGGCTGACAAGGAAGATCCGGCTTATGGCGATATGCACCCGCACTTTGGCTACCCGGGCGGGGAGAATGATGTGGCTGAGTTGCAGGAGTATATGGAAAGCCTCATCTACGTGGGTTACTTCCAGGCCCAGGTGCCTACCGACAAGCCGATTGTCAGTTTCGAGGTCAAGCCGGTCGCCGATGAGGACCCGGACCTGGTAGTAGCCCAGACCCAGCGCACTTTCCGGCGCATGTGGGCCGAGCTGTAATAGCGGCAGGAATCAGTGAACAGTAGCCAGGCGACAGTGACCAGTTAACGGCAGATAACGGCAGGTAGAAGTTGGCACCAACTTCCGTCCCGCCATACACCCTAATAAAAGCCCGGCTCGCATTGCCGGTGTTGTCTATAGGAGCGGCGCTCGTGCCGTCTACTGTTGCCGTCCCGTCGTCTGCCGTTAGATGCCGTTCCTGTTTTTGCTTCCGTTGCTTTCGTTCCTGTCCACTGATTACTGTATTATGAAAATCGTAGTAGCGCCTGATTCATTTAAGGGCTGTTTACCTGCGGCAGAAGTCAGTGCCGCCCTCAGCGCTGGAATTAAGGCTGTTAGCAGTGAAATCGAGGTAATATCGGTGCCCCTGGCTGACGGTGGCGAGGGAACGGTGGATGCCCTGGTGCAGGCCACCGGCGGCAAGTTCATTAGCCAGCAAGTAGAAGGACCGCGGGGCGAGCCGGTGACAGCCACCTTCGGCATCCTGGGTGACGGGCAGACGGCGGTTATTGAGATGGCTGCCGCGTCGGGTTTGCCGCTGGTGCCCCAAGAATACCGCAATCCGCTGCACACTACTACCTACGGAACCGGGCAGTTGATAAAGGCGGCGCTTGACCAGGGCTGCCAGCAGTTAATTGTGGGCATCGGCGGCAGTGCTACCAACGACGGCGGCGCGGGAATGGCTCAGGCCCTGGGAGCGCGGTTCTTAGACGAACAAGGGCAACCGATACCGCGAGTCAGCGGTGGGCGTCTGAAGGACATTGCCTATATTGACATCTCAGCATTGGACAGTCGCCTGGCAGATTGTCAGGTGCGGGTCGCCTGTGATGTTGACAATCCTTTATATGGCCCTCAGGGAGCGGCGTATGTATATGCCCCCCAGAAGGGCGCTACCCCGGCCCAGGTGCAAGCCTTGGACGCCGGACTGCGTCATTACGCTAAAGTGTTGGAGAAAGCCATTGGCAAGTCAGTGGCCGAAATACCCGGAGCCGGCGCCGCCGGCGGGCTGGGAGCCGGGCTGGTGCCTTTTGCCGATGCTTCCTTGGAGCCAGGTGTTCAGATTGTTGTAGAAGCCGTAAGGCTGCGCGAGAAGGCCCAGGGCGCTGACCTGATAATTACCGGCGAGGGCCGCATTGACCGCCAGACGGCCTTTGGCAAAGCCCCCAGCGCCCCGGCCCAAATAGGCAAAGAACTGGGTATTGCGGTTATTGGCATTGGGGGAAGCGTTGACCCGGAGGCGGGCGAGTTGTACGAATGCGGTTTCACCGCCCTGTTCTCCTGCATTAATGGGCCCATCAGTCTGGCGCAGGCTATGGACCCCCAGACGGCTCGCGGGTTGCTGGGCTTCACCGTCCGGCAGATAGTTGGAATATTGATGGCCTGGCAGGAATAGAGCGGCGCGATCGTAGGGGCGGATGTCCGCAGGATCATCCGCCCGTGGTGGCAGTGAGGTGGGCGTAAGTAACGGCGGGCGGAAGATGCTTCGCACTTCCGCCCCTACAGAAGGCAAGCCATCTACTATCGTACTAACCGAAGGAGAGAGACGCTATGCACGTAGGAATGCTAACCGCACCATTCTCTGGTGACAGCCTGGATACCGTAATTGATTGCGCCCATCAGGTCGGCATTGAATACCTGGAAGTGTGGGCTGCCGAGGATTGTCAGCATTTTGATATCCACGCAGTGGAAAGTCTGGCGGCGCGCATCCGTGCCGCCGGCTTGTCGCTCAGCAGCCTGGCTGCCTACATTGACATCACCCCGGCTGACGAATCCGTGCGCGAACACAATCAACAATGGGTGCTGGACCTGGTTGAGGCCTGCCCGAAGGCGGGCACCGATGTGTTATGCTGCAATGGCGGCTTGCCGCCGGCGGGAATGAGTCGCGAGCAGGCCCTGGAGCAGTTGGCCGCGCCGTTTCTGCGGAAGCTTTGTGCCCAAGCGGCCGATGCCGGTATCAACATAGCCCTGGAGAACTGGTTTGCCACTAATATTATGCACCTGGGTCAGTGGGATAGACTGTTTGAACTGGTCCCCGACGATAATCTGGGGCTAAATTTCGATCCCTCCCATCTGGTCTTGCAAGACATTGACTATCTGGCCGCGGTGGAAGAATTTGCGGATAGAATCTTCCACACCCACGCCAAAGACACCGAGGTTGTTGCTCACAAAAGGGCCTATGTGGGCAACCGGACCGATGGCTGGTGGCGATTTGTAATCCCCGGCTTTGGCGAGATTGATTGGGGAATATACGTCAGCAGGCTGCGAGACAACGGTTATGACGGGGTGCTGAGCATCGAGCACGAAGACCGCGCCTGGGGCCGCGAAGCGGGCTTTGCCCAGGGTAAGGAGCATCTCAGCCAGTTTGTGTGAGGTATTACTCCATATTCTTGGGGAGATTAAGGCGACGTTATAGGAGGCCATTCGCGTGAAGCCAGGCAAACCGGACGAGAACGGCCACGAGCAGCTGATGGGGCGGCGGGACTTTCTGAAGTATACCGGCTGGGCGGCGGGGTTAGGAGCGACCGCCTTGCTGGGCGGCATTTCTCTGCGTCGTAACACTCTACCGAAAGCGGAGGCGAACACTATGGAAACCTACACCTCATTACCCATTCGCGTCAATAACCCGCGAACTCTGGGCACCTGGAAATTACCGGCCGAGCGCATCATAGTCGGCCCGGCCTACAAACCCAGTATGGCCCTGCTGCCCAGCGGGGAACTGGTGATGGTCGCCCTGTTCGGCGAGCGAGTTGAGGGCAAGTTACGCGAGTGGACCGGCACGTGGCGATCATCCGACGGTGGCCGGACCTGGTCAGAACGCACCGAGATCACCGACCTCATCGGGCGCGAACAGTGGCTCACCTGTACCTCTGACGGTATGGCTTCACCTGGGAACGGACCCGCATCGGTCCCGAGGGCTTCCCAGAAAGGGCCGGCAGCACGGCTTCCCGCAATGTAGTGGAATTGCCCGACGGCACGCTGCTTTTCGGCGTGGCGTGCAATCAAACGAACCTGGGCTATGTGTGGGTCTCCCGCGATGGCGGGGCCACCTGGGACAAGTCGGCCCCACCGGTGAAGATGGGTACCTACCACGGCCGGCCCTATGATAACTTTGATGGGTTCTTCAGCGAGGATTTCACCTTCCGCGCCCAATCCGGCAAACTGCTGCACTTCATCCGCTGCGGACCACCCAGCCCGATGTATCCTATGGAAGATGGCCGAGCCGTGCCCAGTGGCGGCGACGGGATTGACCGGATGCTGCGCTGCGAGTCCACCGACAACGGCCAGACCTGGAGTGACCTGCGCGACCATGGCGATTATGGCATGCATTACCCCCGGGTCATCCGCCTGCAGGACGGTCGGCTGTTGATGACGTTCACGCAGCGGGCCGTGTTTTATCCGATTGGGTTACAAGCGATCCTCAGCCACGATGACGGGGAGACCTGAGATTTCCACTCCGACCGCATCATCATAGAAGGCAAGACCCCCTGGGGCGGGAACCAGGGCGGGGGCTTTGGCAACACGATACAATTAGCCGATGGCGCTCTCGTCTCCTGCTACACCTACCGGGGCGCGGACAACGGGACCCACTTGGAGGTTGTCCGCTGGGCTCTACCGCCCAAGTAGGATTCCGCGTAGTGTTCACCCCATTATAGTGTGTCGCTCAGCAATTTGGCCGCTCCGGCGGTGAATTCCCTGGCTAGCTGCACAAGTGTAAAGAAAAAATTGGACACCTTTGATGGCCACCATCAGACCTTTTCGTGCCTGGCGCTACAACCCGGACAAAATAAACAATATGGCCAGCGTGTTAGCACCTCCCTACGATGTCATCGGCGAAGGGCAACACGCCGACTACTGTGTGCGCAGTCCCTATAATGTCGTTCATCTTACCCTGGGCCAGGCCCCACTGGTGTCCGATGCCTACCTGTCCCGGCATCCGCGCGCGGCTGAGGATCTGGAGCGCTGGCGCAAGGAAGACGTATTGATTCAGGAGCAGGCGCCTGCGGTTTATGTCTACGAACAGGAATATGACGCCCCGCTGGAAGGACGAACTAAGCGGCAAGGCTGCATAGCGGCAGTCAAGATCCACGACTACCATGAGCGCGTGGTGCTGCCCCACGAACAGATACGGCCGGCGGTTAAGACCGACCGGCTGGGTCTGATGCGCGCCTGTCAGTGTACCTTCAGCCAGATTTTCGGCCTGTTCTCAGACCCCAAGGGTACTGTTGACCACCTGCTGAACTCCGCCCTGCCTCGGGATCCTCTGTTTGAGGTTAGCGACGATGAAGGTATAGGGCATCGTATGTGGGTAGTCAACGCACCCGAGGTAGTGGAGGGCATTGCGGCAGTGATGGCGAATAAGCAAATCATCATCGCGGACGGCCATCACCGCTATCAGGCTGCCCTGAACTATCGGGACCAGATGCGAGACACTCATGGCTCATGGCCGGAGGCGCCCTGCGAATATACTACCATGTTCCTGTGCAACTGGGAGACTCAGCCGCTTACTATCCTGCCCTCGCACCGCGTGATACGAGAGGTGCCCGTGGATTCTTTCAAGTACTTTCGGGACCCTGGGGGCGGGCTGTTCACAGTGAGCCACCGAGCCCTGCGTGGCGCCCCCGACGAGCGCTGCGGGGCTCTGGCGGCGGTGCTGCGGGAAATGCGCGACCTGGGCCATGATAATCATGTCTTTGGACTATACAGCGGCGAGGACCAGATCGCGCTGCTCACCTTACCCCGGGGTGCTGCCTCACTGGGTAACTTCGCGCTGGAGCGCTCGGCCGCATGGCGCAATCTGGACCTGGCGGTTTTACATAATATCATCATTGAAAGGCTGCTCGGACTCAGCGGGCGCTATGCTGAGAGCCAGAAGAATATATTGTTCACCACCAGCGCTGAGGAAGCGATTGGGTTGGTTGACACCGGCGAGTCGGCCCTGGCGTTGTTGATCAATCCGCCTCAGGTCCAGGAGGTCATTGAGGTGGCACAGGCCGGCGACTATATGCCACAGAAGGGCACATACTTCTATCCCAAGCCCCTGGCCGGCATTGCTATGTATGATTTGCGACCACAGCCCGAGTAGCTGTTTGCTATCCGTATCAATGGCAGTTGTCACCAAGGAGAAATAAGCAATGGCCAGACGCATCCAAATAACCGCCGGAGAGGTAACCGTCACCGCGGAACTGAATCACACCAACACTGCCAACCTAATCTGGGAGGCCCTACCCATTGAGGGCTCCGCCCAGACCTGGGGGGATGAGATATACTTTGAGATCCCCGTGGACGCGGGTGGCGAACAGGGCCAGGAGGTAGTTGAACTGGGAGATCTGGGCTACTGGCCACCCGGCTCGGCTTTCTGCATTTTCTTTGGGCCTACCCCCATGAGCCGCGGCGATGAGATCCGGCCGGCCAGTCCCGTCACGGTATTCGGGAAGATTGAAGGCGATCCGACGGTGCTCAAAGCCGTCCCATCCGGCACGGCAGTCAACATAGAAAAGGCTGAGTAGCTTCGCTACTCCCAGATACGTTCGGTTACTCACGGCATAATAGGAGGGAGCAATTGTGGGTTATTCTCTTGGTTTTGATGTCGGCACTACGGGGACCAAAGCGCTGCTGATTGACGAAGTCGGCCAGATAGTGGCGCGGGCGTTAGTAGAGTATCCCCTGTCCACGCCCCGGCCCAACTGGGCCGAACAAGACCCTCGGCAGTGGTGGGCGGCAACAGTGGAGGCTATTAGAATGGTCCTGAGTAATGCTGGGGTTTCCGGCGAAGAAGTAGAGGGGATTGGCCTATCCGGACAGATGCACGGCTCGGTATTCCTGGACGAGGCCGATGAGGTGATCCGGCCCGCCATTCTCTGGTGCGATCAGCGCACGGCGGCCCAGTGTGAGTGGATTACCGAAACCGTCGGCGAGGCCGACATAGTCAAGGAGACCTGCAACCCGGTGCTGACCGGTTTCACCGCGCCCAAGATCATCTGGCTGCGCCAGGAGGAGCCGGACAACTATGCCCGCCTGCGCAAGGTCCTGCTGCCCAAGGATTACATCCGTTTGCGGCTCACCGGCGAGTATGCCAGCGAAGTCAGCGACGCTTCGGGCACTTCGCTTTTTAACGTCCCCCAGCGGCGCTGGTCAGAATTGATCCTGAACCGGATTGATTTGCCCCTGGAATTGTTGCCCAAAGTGTATGAATCGCCCGAAGTCACCGGCACCATTACGCCCCAAGCAGCGGAATTGACCGGACTGAAAGCCGGCACCCCGGTGGTCGGCGGGGGCGGTGACCAGGCCGCGGGAGCAGTGGGCAACGGGATTGTGGCGACCGGCGTAGTTTCCTCCACGGTAGGCACCTCAGGGGTGGTGTTTGCCTATCTGGACGAGCCGCTGATGGACGAGGAGTTGCGCACCCACACCTTCTGCCACGCGGTGCCCGGCAAATGGCACGTGATGGGCGTGATGCTATCCGCGGGCGGGTCGTTTCGCTGGCTGCGCGATACGCTCTGCGCCGATGAGCAGGCTGTCGCCGTCTCTACCGGTCGCGATCCCTATGAGTATATGACTGCGGCGGCCCGCACCGTGCCGCCGGGAAGCGAAGGATTGTTGTTCCTGCCCTACCTGACCGGCGAGCGCACCCCTTATCCCAACCCTAACGCCACCGGCGTGTTTTTCGGCCTGACCCTGCGCCATACCAAGGCGCACATCATTCGCGCCGTGATGGAGGGCGTGGCCTTCGGCCTGCGGGATTCGCTGGAGATAATCAAACAGATGGGCGCTGATATGACCGAAGTGAGAGCCTCGGGTGGGGGGGCCCGCAGCCAGTTGTGGCGGCAGATCCAGGCCGACATAACCGGTCAGCCCCACTGCACTATCAATGTTGACGAGGGGCCGGCGTTTGGCGTAGCCTTGCTGGCCGGGGTTGGCGTGGGCACCTATAATACCGTCGCCGAGGCCTGCCAAGCGACTATCAGGGTGGTGGATGAAGTAGCCCCTGATGCGCGGTGTCAACAATTGTACGAAGGTTATTACGAATTGTACCAGCACTTGTATGGGCAACTGGAAGGAAGCTTCGACGTCAGGCAGCAACTGATCGAACAGTCCCTCTCGTAGCCCATTAACCGTGCTCGCCAGCCTGCACGTCTCGCGCCACTGCGCGTCCCATGGCCACCACGCAGATGAGGCTAGCGGCGGACCTTTCTGAGGCCCCTGCCTCTTGACCAGATGAATATCTGCTCGGCTCTGGCTTCGCCAGGTCTGGCGCCCGCCGAGTAAATGCGAACGATTATCATGTAGTAGGCTCCGCCAACTTGCTTAACCACGTCCTCTGCTATAGCCTTCGCCCGCCCCACATCTGAAGTACTGACCGCGACTCTTAGCCCCTGCAATGCTTCTCCCGTCCTCGGGTCAGACCCCATTGAGTATTGCTCCTCACCTATCTTCTCGTAGTCGGGGATCGACCCGGTGCAGGCCGCCAAGACCATCGCAGAGGCGGCAAGGCATAACAGCAAGCGTTCGCGCATTTTCAAACCTCCTTATCACCTGCCTCGCATTGTACAGCATCGCCCATGTCCTTGATGCGCCTGAAGCGCACGAACACGAAAAGGCAAGGCAAGCCACGGCCATGCGGTTGAGTTTCAATATTCGAACACCCAGGCGCCGCAACCTTTTTGGACCCGATCACTCGGGTAATCAGGCATAATGGCCCTTGTACTCGGCTCCCTATGCTGCTCTCAGGTCTTTGCCGATGCCCTATTATCAGAAGTCGTGGCCATACATCCGCCTGGCCCATTCCTCGTCGGCCATCCCCGCATCGTACAACGCCTGCGCATCTTGCCATTTGGCGTGCCCGTCAACGAAGGCGATGTTGCCGCCCCCGTTGTGGCGCTCGCATATCATGCAGTACCACTCACCCCAGTGCCAGCAGAACAGGCAGACTAGCTCGGGACCGTTTCCGCCGGTCATTGGATCATTGTGCCCCTCGAATAACCAACCGTTTTCGGCGGGGTGCTGGTAGTCGGCGAATTTATAGGCTAGCACCCAGCTCTCGTTCCATTGGTCAGGGGTCCGGGGATGATGGTACTCGGGGTTACAATAAGCAACCCGGTCTCCCCCGAACGAGGGACAGTAAATTATCTGGTTGTTCCTGATGTAGGGTTCGATGCAAGGCCAACCGAAGTTCCACCAGTAGTACGGATGCCCATTGAGGAACGGCACATAGTCGTCATGGTCACTGGCGTACATCAAGCAGCCCAGCATTATCTGCTTGCTGTTGCTCAGACAACTGGTCTGCCGCGCCTTCTCCCGCGCCCGGGCAAAGACCGGGAACAGGATCGCTGCCAGGATTGCGATTATCGCAATCACCACCAGCAGCTCGATCAACGTAAAACCACGTCGCTTACTCAGCATTTTGCTCAACTCCTCTTTGGTGTGTGTTTTGAGTACTCGGCTTCATCAGCCATCGCGCCTGCGCTGCTCATCCAGCTTCGGCGGACAAGCCGGGCACCCTTCGGCAGGCTCAGGACAGGAGGGTGTCCCCCCTACCGTGACCTCTCTGCTCTCAGGAAAGCATTCACCTCCTTAATATTGCTGTTCACACAGGGTTATTATATTCCAGCTTTGGAAAGTTGTCAAGGGCTATCAAAAAAAAGCCTTTGATACATTTGACAACAGAAGGGCCATTGTGCTATAATGATATCAACTTGAGACGCCAGGGGCCAGTCAGGCCCCGCCCACGGCACTGACTGTGGTGTCTGGTTAAGGAGGACACAGCCAAGATGGCCAGGAAAATTTTAGTAGTTGATGACGAGCGTCACATTGTACGGTTAGTGCAAGTGAACCTGGAGAGAGCAGGTTACGAGGTGGCCGTGGCTTACGATGGGATAGAGGCTCTGGAGATGCTGGCCCAAGAGAGACCAGATATGCTTATCTTAGACGTTATGATGCCCCGCATGGACGGTTTTGAGGTGCTTAAGAAACTCCAGGCTGATGACGCCACCAAAGACATTCCGATAATAATGCTTACGGCTAAGGCCCAGGACGCCGATATATTCAAGGGCTGGTCCTCGGGAGTCAGTTCATATCTGACCAAGCCATTTAACCCTCGGGAGTTGCTCACTTTCGTCGAGCGCATCTTCCAGAGCCTGGAAGAGCCGGGCGGGGGCTATGACGAGGAGCCCGTCTGGGAGGTGTAGCCGGCGGCCGAGTTGCCCGCGAGTGCGCCGAGCGGCGCATAGCCTGCCGACCAATATGATATTGAAAGCTTCGCTGGGGACACTGCCGCGCAGTGTCCCTAATTTATTTGCCGACTAACTTAACCCCAATTCGGCTTACCTACGACGTTTGACAAACCTCTGTGGATGGCTATAATACTTCCAATTGGCTGCGCAAGTAAGTGAATGACAGGAGTTGTGTGACCGGCAATGTCGTTATTCATTAGACTACTACAATTTGGGCGGCGCTATAAGTGGCAAATAGTTACGGCAGTGTTGCTGGTATTTCTGGCCACCGGGTTAGGTATGCTGTTGCCGCTCATATTCGGCGTGATAATAGACAAATTGACAGTTTTCTATGCCCTGAGTTCAGCCCAGAAGCCGGGGGCTCGTCCTGAGATTACTCACTTTATAACTGTTATCTGTTCAGTACTGGGCGGAATATACCTGGCTCAGTGGATGGTCAGCTACGCGCGTGGCTTATTGCTCCTGGTGGTCGGCAACCGCATCGTTTTTGATATCCGCCAGCGCCTGTTTCGCCATATCCAGCGGCTCTCCTTGCGATACTTTGAGACTAACCCCAGCGGCTGGATTATGGCCCGAGTGTTGTACGACGTGGAGGCCGTACAAAGCATTCTCAGTGATCAACTTGTCGAGATTATAACTAACTTCGTCACAATAGTGGTGGCACTGATTATATTGTATAGCATAAATTGGCAATTGGCTATAGTCGCCACGGTAGCTCTGCCCATATACATGCTTAACTTTATGCTGTTGCGCCGTCGCATCCGACACCTCGCGCATGAGGCCCGCAACCAGTACTCGCAGGTCTACGCTACCCTCTCCGAATCCATCTCCGGGATTCGCGTTATCAAGTCATTTGCCCGGGAACAATGGGAAGCCCGCCGCTTCGTGAAGGAAATTCGCCAGAGCATATCCCTCAATATTAACCTGGGCCGCTGGCGTACTATCCTCCGCGTCAATGCTAATTTTATTACTCAAGCGGCCAATTTAGCGATATTGGCCATGGGCTGTTACCATATTCTTTACATTGGTGACTTGACCATTGGGATGTTGGTGGCGTTTCGCGCGTATGTGGGAATGTTGTATGGACCTGTTATTCTCCTGGTTTACATTAGTGATATCATCAATTGGGCCACCGCCGCCGTGGAACGCATCTTCGAAAGCCTGGATACCGTGCCCAGTGTCCAGGAAGCCAAGGAGCCGATACGACTGCGCACGGTAAAGGGCAAAGTGGAGATGCGTCATATAGACTTTGCGTACGAACCTACCGAGCCGGTGCTGAGGGACATTAACTTGGTGGCTCAACCCGGCGAGGTCATTGCGCTGGTCGGGCCTTCCGGGGGCGGTAAGACCACCCTGGTCCACCTGATACCCCGATTCTATGACCCTACCTCGGGCCAAATACTGATTGACGGCCACGACCTCAGAGACATCTCTCTGACCAACCTGCGCCAGCAAATAGGAATGGTGATGCAGGAGAGTTTCTTATTCGCCGGGACTCTGCGCGAGAATATAAAGTATGGCCAACCCGACGCTACCGATGAAGAGGTAGTGCAAGCCGCTATTGCTGCTAACGCTCACGATTTTATTATGGAATTCCCCGACGGCTACGAGAGCCGGGTCGGGGAGCGCGGCGCCCGTCTGTCCGGCGGCCAGCGCCAGCGTATCACCATTGCTCGCGCTATTTTAGGCAATCCGCGCATACTTATCTTGGACGAAGCTACCTCCGACCTGGACTCGGAGTCCGAGGCCCTCATCCAAGAGGCCTTAGAGCATCTGATGCAAAACCGCACTACTTTCATTATCGCTCATCGGCTCTCTACGGTGATCAATGCCGACCGCATCCTGGTACTGGACGAAGGGGAAATAGTCGAAGAGGGCACTCATGCCGAGTTAGCCACAGCCGGCGGAGTGTATGAGAAATTATGTGAAGTGCAGTTTAAGCAGGCCCAACGAAAAATGGACGAGTACGCCGCTAAGGACGGCCAGCCAGCCCGTTCCACCTAATCGAGGCCCGGGCCACTGTTCAGACTGCAATATGAACATATTCTCCTTGTCCCCACAACTAAGGCACTGTTCACTTGTCGCTGCGTTGAGCCTGTTGACTTGCACTCTACCCCTCTCAGTCACTTTAGCAGCCTCTCCCGGCCTGCGTCCTGCCTATACCTACGAGTTGCGCGCCGTATGGGCCCACTACTATGGCATCCCCAACTGGGAGCAGACTATCCAGAGTCTTCATCAAGCCAACTTCAACGCGGTCTTTCCCTATATGTGTAGTGCCGGAGTGGCTTATTATCCCAGCCATATACTGCCAGTTTCGGAGAAAGCCGCCTCACACGATTATCTCGCTGAAGCCACCACCGCCGGCTACAAGTATGGCATTCAGGTCCACGCCCGTATGCTGGTGCTGGAGGCGTTGTTTGCTTCCGAGCAGACTAAAGCGCGGCTCGCCGCCCAGGGCCGCCTGATGCGCACCTCCGGCGGTGATACTCTCCCCTGGCTATGTCCTACCAATCCTTATAATCGCGAGCAGTTAATAGGCGTGGCCTTGGAGATAGTGCGCAATTATCCCGTGGCGGGATTGCAACTTGACTATATTCGTTATCCCCACCGTGACTGCTGCTATTGTGAGCATTGCCGGCGTAAGTTCATTCATGATACTTTTGGGGCTTCACCCCATTCCCCTCTCCGCAACGGAGAGGGGCCAGGGGTGAGGTGGCCGCAGGAGGTAATCTCAGGGCCCTATAAAGATGCCTTCATTCAGTGGCGCCAGCAGCAAATTACCAGCCTGGTGGCCGAGATTGCGACGGCGGTCAAGTCTATCCGGCCCCACATTGCTGTATCAGCCGCTGCCTTTCCTGACTGGCCGTCAGCCAAAGAAAGATTCGGCCAGGATGCAACCGCGTGGGCGCAGCAAGGTCTGGTTGATTTTATCTGCCCTATGAATTATACTGCCGATATAATGAGATTCACCGGCTGGCTGCGGCAGCAACAGGAACTGGTGGCGGGTCAGGTACCACTGGTGGCGGGCTTGGGCCCGTTTAGTGATGCTTGCCAGTTTGATGGCCCGCAGCAACTGGTGGACCAAATCCTCATCGCCCGGGGCGCCGGCGCCTCTGGCTTCGTGGTATTCAACTATAACCAGCAGTTCGCTGACGACTACTTGCCCTACCTGACTTTAGGCGTGACCAGCACACCGGCGCCACTCTGGCCATCGGCGTCACTATCTCGCCCCTAACCCCTCACCGAAACCCAGACGGGAGGGGATGAGCGAAGAAGGTGATAACTGTGAGTAATAGTGAGACCACCCCGCCGCGTCCACGGACTTGCCCCAAATGCGGATATGCCCTGGGGCCGTTCGATGAAGAGTGCCCCCGCTGCGCCAGCCAGCCGAAGGCAGACCTGCGCCACCCGCACCACCCGTGCCACCCGTTGCGGTCCGGCCCGCTCCACCACCGCCGCTGAGCCCCGCCGTTCCTATGCAGTTCAACAATGCGGGCTTCTGGATCCGCGTGGCCGCTGCCTTGATTGACGGGCTGATATTGATGGTGCCTAGTGGACTGGTAGTGTTTGGCCTTGCCGGAGGATCCGCAATTTGGGAGGGATTGGCGGCGGATACACCAGCGGATCCGTTTATGATTATGGCTCAGTTTCTGCCTGCGGGCATAGGGCTGCTGTACTATGTAATTATGAATGGCACCTGGGGGGCCACCCTGGGCAAGATGGCAGTGCACATTAAGATTGTGCGGGCTGATGGTAGCCCCATCGGTTATGGCATTGCCCTGGCCCGCTACCTTATCAAAGGTATTTTGGGTAACTGCACGTGCTCCTTGATGTTCCTCTCGGTGGCCTTCAACCCCGAGTACCGCGGCTGGCACGACCAGATCGTGGACACGCGGGTGATATACACGCCGTAGACGACACAGATAGTGGGCAGTGGACAGAGCGCAACCATAATCCGGCCGCGCCCGGTTCTCCTACGATTTGAAAGTTTTCTGCGGAGGGGTGTGGGGAAGCCACTCTTTTTCAAAAGAGGGGTTCCCCGCAAATGTCGTTTATGGCGTAATTGCCCTATTTCCGTTGTAGGCCCCACGGGGAGCGGGGCATCTGGCGGACAATCTTCGGCTTTAAGACCTCCCCACCGGCCTCTTTGAACTCGGCCAGTATTTTGCCACCCGGCCCGTCCTGCCAGAACCCTGGCCGTTTGAAAGCTCCCGAATACTCGCTCACGTCCAGAATTACTGTATCCACGCGGCGCGAGCCATCAGCCCTCACCAGCGCCGCCCGCAGAAACTCCGGCGGGAAGGCTATCTTCGTATCGAGCGTCGCCAGGCGCGAGCCGTATTCGTTGCGGTATTCCTCGGCGGTCTCTTTGCTCCATGTGAGCAGCAGCACCTGGGCCGAGCCGCTGATTTCAGGCGGACCGTATTCAAAGGGCATCGCCTCAGGCAGTGTTGTCTCGGGCATCAGCAGTTCCCGGGCATACTCCGGGAGCACGCTCACCGTCCCATGGGGCTCCAGTTCTATATGGTCAATGCGCACCCAATGCTGCCCGTAGCGGCTAAAGGACGCCGCTTGGCGACCCGAATGCTCCTGCCAATTGCCGGCCAACCGGGACAGTTTGCCGTACAGCGGCACAGTCAGGTCCAGGGTCAGAACCTTGTCACTATCATCGTCCCGCGTTACCACACAGCGCTGCCGGTCCACTTCCAGGCGCAGGCGGAAGTCGCCGACGCGCAGATTACTGACCTTCAGCCACTCCCACGACTGCGGCATCCAGGGACGCAAGGAGACCTTGGCCTGAGGCGCATCAGCCTTAAGGCCGGTCAGATAATGCAATATCGCCTGGGCATTGATGCCGCCTTCCCAGGGCCGGACACGGTTTTGACCCCAGACCTCATCACTGGGTCGGTCATTGGGCTCATTCATCTCGGCGTAGCCACCAGAGCATTCCGCAGCACGGAGGACCCCCTCCAGAGCTCGCCGGGCCGATGGATGCCCAATTTCGGCCAGATTGTACAGCACATAGCCGACAGTCATGGGCACATAGTAGCCAAAGGAGGGCGTGAGAGTGACCGTGCCTTCCTCTTTCCACAAATACTTGAGGGCATTGAGCACGTTACTTTCCTGACGCTCGTCAGCCTCGGCATACCCTATCCATAGCGGGCGCATATTGATCGGCGCAAAGGGATAGCGGTGCACCTGAGAGGAGAAGTCCGACATCGCCGGGGCATAGAAACCGTCGTCCACCTGCCCCTGCCAATAGAGCCGCTCGGTGGCCCGTCGCACTGATCGGGCCGAGCCTTGATATTCCTGGGCTTCATCACTTCTGTCGCGAGCAGTGGCCATCCGCGCCAGGGCCTCCGCGGCGGCCACATACTCAAAGGCCGAATCCGCCGAGCAGGCTTCCAGGCTGACATAGTCACTGGCGTCGCGGCCGGCGTTGAATAATTGATAGCCGGGGAAGCGGTAGGTCTCATCGCCGTGGAAGGGCAGCGTACCGCGCTCGTCTACCTGCTGGCCCTTCAGACAGCGGACCAAATAGGGCCAGTGTCTTTCTATCAAGTCCAGGTCGCCAGTGTATTTATAATACCAGTAGTGCTGTAATATGACAAAACTGGGCACCTCGGCCCGGTCTACTGGCACCTCGCTCCAATCCGGCTGAACAGTCTCCTCCTCAAATTGCAGGTCCAGGGGCAGATTATTGCCGATACGCTGCTGCTGGGCACAGCCCTTGAAATGATATTCCAGGTGCCGCTTGACGGCTTCAAACTCCCCGCAGGCCAGCAGATAGCGGATGGGCCCATTGCTGTCGCGAACCCACGTGTAACTGTAGCCATCCATAGGCGAGAAGCCACCTTCGTAGGCCTGCTGAATCGCACACAGATATTTTTCAATATCCAGTAGCGCCGCCACTTTCTCATCCGAGCATTCCACGCAAGTGGTACGATTGTGCCAGTCGCACCAGTACTGATGGGCATCGTCAAGCAGGTCAAAGCCGCGCCGTGAGATTTGATTCAATGTGTCTTGCTCGTCAGTCGGGGAAGTGCTGAATATGAGATATGTTAGTTTGGCCACACTCTCTCCAGGTTCAAGCGCCCCCAATTCACATCGCCACGAGGTGCCTATATCTCCCAATGTAGTCGGACGAATCTGCCGCTCCAATTCGGCGGGTAATTCAGGGATCACAACTTCCTCGCTGACAATGGCCTTGGTGCCCAGAGCTCCACAGCGCATGCGCCGGTCCCCGCGAGTGATAAGAATATCACCGGCAATTTCTTCGGCGGCAGGCGTGGTGAAAGTCAGGGCCACGGCCACCGAGGGCTGAGGTCTCTCGCCATTGTTCGTCGCCACCACTACTCTCACCAAAGCAGGCAAGTCGGCACAGGCGAAGTCATAGGTGGTCAAACCCAAGCCACTTTCCGCAACGGAATGGATGGTGACAATGCCCGCTGGCTTTATCCATTTTATGCTCTGCTGGCTCCAGGCGACGGGGTGATTGTGGACTACAAGTGCAGGTATGACTTCGCCGAAAAAGCCGCCCGATTTTTGATATTCAGGGCCGATGATATTGTCTATAGTGCCCAGAGGATACTTCAGTCCTTCGTAGGCAAAGACGTAACCATTGCCCACGGGGAAACAACCCAAGTCTGAGTAGCCGGGGATATTGCCGGCCGCAAAGTCGACCTCCTGTTGCCAGGCGGGAATAAACTCGTCTAACCAAGGGTACGCAGTAACCAGTTCTTTTTCGGTAAGCGCATAATGCTGGCGGTTATGACGAGCCGCCCCCCACCGGCCACAGCCGGTGAGTAATACTATCAGCGCCAGGCCGCAGAGTTTCACTAACCTTCGGCTATCCATCGTTCGCACTCATATAGATAAACGCACTATAGCCCCCATCAGGTGTCCCCGGGGCGTCCTTGCTGTGCCTGCCGGCTTGTATCGCCGGCGACGCCTGTAGGGGCGGAAATTGCAGCCAACTCCTGCCCCCTTGGTCAATACTTACAACGGAGCGAGGTTAGAGAACCTCGCCTACGCGTCAAGGTCACGGCGGCGCACCGAGCCCGGCCCACCGATCATCCACAGTGGGAAGGGCATCCTTGCTCTGACCAGACGCAGGCGGATGTGCTTAGGTACATTCGCCCCTACATTTTGCTATAACCTCGTAGGAGCGACATTCCTGTCGCGACTGCAGTTGTTGCTATAACCTCGTAGGAGCGACATTCCTGTCGCGACTGCAGTTGTTGCTATAACTTCGTAGGAGCGACATTCCTGTCGCGACTGCAGTTATGTGCCACCACCGCAGTCGGACCAAGGATGGCCCTCCCACAGCAGCGTAGCCCACGCCGTCGCCTGCCCGCCTGCGGGCCCCATAGCCCTACTCATTGCTGGCCGGCTGTTGTGGCGGGGCAATAACCACCAGGGCATTAGATACTGGCCGCAGCCAGCCGTCAGCAGGATGGTTCAGGACACGGTCGCCTTCCACCACCGTAGTAGACCCGCCCCCATCCAGGTTCATAGCCTGTAACGCTCCCAATTTCAGCATTGTGGTAGCCACCTCTTCCAGACTCATGCCTCGGGCCGCACTGCCCGGCGCCGGTTCTACTGCTACCAACAGTAGTTCGCCCTGCTTGGTAACTCCGACCGCGGTGCGCGGGCAGATTCCCTTGGTGACATCCTGACGAAACCGCTCGGCACGCGCAGTTATGCTAATCTTACCATCTCTAACCAGTCTCGGGCCTGCCCCCAGAGCGTGGTAGACTTCTTCCCAGGCCGGCTTAGTATTAAGTTTCAGAGTCACCTGTTCTCCAGGCTCGATTCGGGCCAGTAGTTCAGCATGCTTGCCTCGTCCCGAAATGACAAAGCCATTAGGCGGAATTTCCACCGCGTCACCGTCACTCGCCTTCGCCACAACTACCCCCTGGCAGCAGTATGATAATCCCGAATCCTGGCCGTCACCCTCTTCCTGGGCTTCATTATCTGCTGCTTCAGTGCCGTCGCTGTTTCCAGTGCCCAGTTCCCCATCCCCTGCTGAAGCCGAGACAGCTAAGCGGGTGCAACTGTTGCTTCCTATCAGTTGTCTTCCCCACCACTTATTATATACCGCCACGCCATCGGTATCGGTGTGGCCCTCATTAAGACCGTCCAGTTGCAAATAGCCATGCCCTTTGAAATAGAGGCGACCATCAAATCTCAAGTTGTCCATCAGCACCTCGCCATCAGAGGTTATCCCCAAAGCAGTCCGGCGCAGTAGTGGCGGCCTGATCCACTCCCTATCAATCATCACCAGGCCCAACGGCAGACCCTGCCGGGCATAAAACCCGCCATTGACGGCCGCCTGGGCCCCTTCCCGACCAGCAATACTCAGCACGGAGCGACGCTGGTGGACCGTGACCCCGGCCAGCGCCGGACGCACCTCCTGGGGAGCAACTTTCAATACATAAACTTGCACCGGCCCTCGGGGAGTACCGAAATTACGAACCTGCCACATTAGCGGCTTCGGCTGAAGTTGGGAAGGTTCAGTGTCGGGTTCAGTCGGAGTTGGTGGAGTAGGACGTGGTATGTCTACAACAATCCGGTCAGGTCCCGTCAATGTAAAGATATGGGCCGGACCCGGACTATTATGGCTAATAACGATGCGATGAAACCCATCGGCGGTAACCGACTGGCTGACGCGAGTGACCAATTCGTCATCAAAGGTGAGCAAGCGCAGACGGCTCTGGCCCTCAGACGCCTGCGGCCGTCCCGCGATGTCCACAAGTACCGTACTGTCTTCGATTCCCCACAGGTAAGTAGCCGGCCCGGTCAGGTCTATTACTATCCGCGCTCTGTCCGGATGCGAGCCACATCTGACGTCAGTTACATCTGCCCGGGCCACGCTCAGTTGGACGTCACCGCCACGCTCAAGTTCCTCGTCCTTCGCGAGGCTAATGGCAAAGACTTCAGTTACCAATCCCAACGGGATATACAGATGCTCCTGGCGAAGTTGGGGCGCGGCTGACGTTTCCAATACCTCATAGCCCAGTCGGCATACAGTTTCCTCTGGCCGCACCCGTAGCGTCTTACCATAGGCTCGCAGCAGCCAACTACTCGTCTCGGCGTCTTTGATGACCTGGATGCCCAAGAACCGGCGCAGAAACTCATCGGGCAGGTACACAGTATCCTGTTGCCAGATTCCGGGCGGCTGACAGGGCACAGTCCGCCCATTGATAGCGACGACCGACACAGTAGGCGCTGCTGACGCCACACTTGAGGCCGTAGCAATCAGACAGAGAATGAGAGGGAATAGACAATACCACAGGGATGACTTCACTGCTATAGTCTTATCAGCTACTGCCGATTGGTTTCGTAGTGCCATGTTTGCTGCGCCGTCTGTAGGGGCGGAAGTGCGAAGCACCTTCCGCCCGCTGTTTTTTATTGCATTTACGCCCTCTACCGCTACGGGTGGAGGATCCCGTGGACATCCGTCCCTACATTTTGTCTTTTGCTGAACGGTATCGGAGATATTCCAGAGCCACTACTGGAGCCGGTAGGTTACAGTACGTGGCGACCCGCTCCAGAATGCTGTCCAGTTGCTGGCTATGCATATCCTCAGCCGCCGCTTCCTGTTGGCGGGCCTCCTGTTCGGTTTGCCAAATAAGCGGCAACGCCTTAATCAACGACTGGGCTAAGTGCATACTACCGGCCCGCGCCCGAGTTCCCTTCAACAGCGCACTAACTTCCTGGCCCCCTTCGCGCCAGGCATTCAGTGCGCCGCGACCCGTCACCTGCGCCCGTGCCCGGGCGGCAGTTGCATCCATTGAGCCTTGCTCCCTTTGTCTGAGTCGCTCCCAATCCTGCTCCGTGGTGCCCGAAATGACACGGAGGTCCAGGCGGCGGCCGACCAGGGACTCAAATATCTGCTGAATACGCGACTTGTTGACTGCCGTCTCCAGGTAACTGGCATGTTGCCGCTCAGCGGGTGGCAATCCCAGTATCAGGGTATCTTGGTCCACAGTTATAGGGCGTACCGCGGCAGCTGCTTCCCACAGGGGCCGATTTATGTCTCCCTGCTGCAGCGCGTGGCGCGTCTCTTCCCACAGTTCTTCAGCACTAATCTCTTCAGTCATAGACCTTTCCTCCTGCCGCCGGGGGCGGTTGGAATGAGCCTCGCAGTTGACAGGGCCCGCTATGTTTAGTAGTATCTGAATTTAGTAGGATTATAGCACATCTGTGCCGGGGTGTAAACGCCTGCATACTTACGGGAACTGTGTATTATCGCACAGAAGTCCACTAATCCTGTAACAACGAGCCGTACCCTCAGGACAAATGGTAATGACAACCCAGACGCCCACCAAAATTGTCTGCACGCTGGGCCCCGCCTCGCAAGACGAAGAGACTATTGGCCGGCTGATTGAGGCCGGTATGGACCTGGCCCGCTTTAACTTCTCCCACGGCGACCACACCCGGCATCTGGCCCGGCTCCAGAAACTCCGTAAGCTTGCCGCTGACAATGACACACACATTGGTGTGATTGGGGACCTGCAGGGGCCTAAAATTCGCACCGGCCTGCTGCACGGTGGTAAGCCGGTCACCTTGAGGCCGGGCGAAGAGTTCATAATAACCACCCAGCCCGTGCCCGGAGATAGTTCGCGGGTATCTACTACCCACCAGCAACTGCCCCAGGACGTCCAGGCCGGCAACCGTATTCTTCTCGATGACGGGCTACTCGAATTGCAGGTGATAGACACTACGGCCACCCAAGTGCGCTGCGCGGTAATCATCGGCGGCCAATTGGGCGAGCACAAGGGAATAAACTTGCCCGGTGTTTTAGTGAGCGCTCCGGCGTTGACTGAAAAGGACCGGATAGATTTGGAGTTCATCCTGAGCCACGAGTTTGACTATGTCGCTCTTAGTTTTGTCAGGTCGGCTGAAGATATACGCGAGATAAAACAGATAATCAGCGCCGCCGACCGCGATCTTCCCGTCATCGCCAAATTGGAACAGCCCGAGGCTTTGGATGAACTGGCCGAGATAGTGCAGACTGCCGATGCAGTTATGGTAGCCCGTGGCGATTTGGGGGTGGAACTGCCGCCTGAGCAAGTTCCGATTCTGCAGAAGCGTATCATCGCCACCTGCTCCGAGTTGCGCAAGCCGGTCATAACTGCTACCCAGATGTTGGACTCAATGCGGGAACGCCCGCGACCCACCCGAGCCGAGGCTTCCGACGTAGCTAATGCTATATTTGACGGCACTGACGCCGTAATGCTCTCGGGAGAAACCGCCATTGGGCAATATCCCGTCGAGTCGGTGCAGATGATGCGGCGCATTGCGGCCGCCGCCGAGCAGGAGCAGATGAAAGGGGCACACTTGCACACCAAAACGGAGGCTGGCGAGGAGTTTCTCGACTTCGCTGATGCGCTCAGCCGGGCGGCGGCGCGGACTGCTGAAGACGTGCGGGCTGCCGCTATCGTCGCCTTCACTCACTCGGGCTCCACTGCCCGCCTGGCCTCCAAGTGCCGCCCCCGTGTGCCCATAATCGCGGCCACTCCCTTGGAGGCCACCGCCCGCCGCTGCAACTTATACTGGGGGGTACGGCCCATGCTGATACCGCCAGCCCAGAACACCGACGAGATGATTGCCAACGTGACGCGCCAGGCCAAGGACAATGAACTGGTCAAGTCCGGAGATGTCATCGTCATCACTGCCGGCACACCCATCGGCACTCCCGGCACCACCAATATGATGAAACTCCAGGTCATCAACTAACCCGCTTTGCATGACGCATTAACTTACGCTGTGGGAGGAGCATCCTGCCTGTCCTGAGCTTGTGCAAGGGTACCCCGACCCATTCCTTCTCCTGCTGTGGGAGCGGCATCCTTGCCGCGCTTGCCCGCCGAAGCTCCTTTCACAGCGAAGGCGGGACCGCTCTCGGGCCAGGGATGGCCCTCCTACAGGAGGGTGCGTGATTGCCGAGACATGCACTGGCAAATGGCCGAAAACCAGATACCCTACACCGGCAAGGAACTGCGCTCCGGTTGGATTGCCCAGACCATAGGCCTGGACGGTCACGCCATCGTCGGTTTCATCGGGCCTTGCCGCGTCGCGCTGGAAAATATGGTTGACCAGGAGGATGTGCAGCGAGGAGTAGGCATTCGTGCCGCGTTGATGCTACACTTCATTGCCGAGCATTTTGATGACCGCCTCCCGCAGGCTATCTTGCGCCAGCGGCTGCTGATTTGCCTGACCGGCGAGATACTGCGCGACCGCCAGCCTGACTTACCCCTGCGCCGCAGTGGTGATGATCTATTTGTTGAAGACCGCAAACTCTCGGTATCAATTGCTACGGCTTCGCCAGTCTCTACGCTTATTCATTTTGCCTTGAATATTGACCCCACTGATGCCCCCGTGCCCGCCATCGGGCTCGACGAGTTGGGAATAGTCCCTGAAGAGATAGCACCCGAGATAATGGCAGCCTATGTCGCGGAGATGGAATCCTGTGAGGCGGCCTGCCACAAGGTCAGGGGAGTGCCGTAGAGTGGCGCGGCTGACGGCACCCATCTACGAAGTCTTTTGCTCCGTTCAGGGGGAAGGGCCGCTGCTGGGGGTGTGCCAGGTCTTCATCAGATTCCGCGGCTGCGACTTGACCTGCCGGTATTGCGACACACCGGCGGCACGCGCCGTTTGCGGGCCGTGCCACGTTCAGCAAGTCCCTGGGAGCGAAGAATTCACCCGATGCGATAATCCGCTCAGTGTGGAAGCTCTGCGGGGATTGGTAGAAGAATTGGTCACTACACGCGGCGAGACTTGTCATTCCATCAGCCTGACCGGCGGTGAGCCGCTGCTTTATCCAGACTTCGTAGCCGCCCTGTCTGAGCGTCTGCATCAGGCAGGTCATAAGGTCTATCTGGAGACCGCCGGACATTTGGCTCAAGCGCTCAACGCGGTTATAAATAACATTGACTGGGTGGCGATGGATTTCAAGTTGCCTTCTACTATGGTTGAGCCAGTGCCAGCCGTGGTGTTTGGTGAATTCCTGCAAGTTGCCCAGCAGACCAACTGTTTTGTGAAGATTGTACTCACCGATAGTGTGACTACGAAGGAATTGTTGGAGGCTTGCCGCATTATCACTCAGGTAGACAGAGACACACTGGTCGTGCTGCAGCCGGTCACACCAGTTGGCGACTGCCGGCCGCCCGACTCCGCGACGCTATTGCAGTGGCAGCAGTTGTGCAGCGAATTATTAGACGATGTGCGCATAATTCCGCAGTGCCACCGAATATTGCAGGTTAAGTGAGCCCCAAGATGTCTGAAGTAGGTCTGACGACGACAATTCCGGTGGAGGTACTCCTGGCAGCCGGCGCGACACCGGTTGACCTGAACAACGTCTTCATTACCGACCCCGAGCCCGAGTCTCTGGTCGCCCAGGCGGAACTTGATGGCTATCCCCGCAACGCCTGTGGCTGGATTAAGGGGATATACGCGGTAGCGCTGCGCCGAGGCATTAAGCAGGTGGTAGCCGTAACTCAGGGCGATTGCAGCCAGACCCATGCCCTGATGGAGACCTTACAGGCCGCCGGCGTGGACATTATCCCCTTTGCCTATCCTTACGATCGCGACCGGCAACTGCTTCAAGCGCAGATTCAGCGCTTTATGGACTACTTTGGCGTGAATTGGGAGCAAGTCGAGCAGACTCGCGAGGAACTGCGGCCCGTCCGCCAACTGTGCGCTAAGATTGACGAGTTGACCTGGAAGGAGGGAAAAGTTGCCGGAGCCGAGAACCATTACTATCAGGTCTGTTGCAGTGACTTCAACGGTGAGGTAGAATCGTTCTATAAGGAGGCCAAGCAGTTTTACGAAGAGGCCGCGCGGCGGCCCGCGGCAAATCCACCACTGAGGTTAGGCTTTATGGGCGTGCCGCCCATAATAACCGACCTGTATGAGTTCACCGCAAGCCTGGGCGCGCAGGTGGTATTCAACGAAACCCAGCGTCAGTTTACCATGATAGATGGACTGGACGAAGACCTGGTAACCCAATATCAGCGCTACACTTATCCGTACGATGTCTTCGGGCGCATTACTGATGTAAATCGGCAGGTGCAATTGCGCCGTTTGGACGGCGTAATTCACTACACTCAGACATTCTGCTTCCGGCAGATAGAGGACTTATTGATAAAGCCGCGAATTAGCTGCCCGGTACTGAGCCTGGAGGGCGACCGCCCCGCGCCCTTGGACGGCCGCAACAAACTGCGCGTGGAAGCCTTTGTGGAAATGCTGCGTATGCGCCGCGGTAAATTGGTTTAGCCACTACACATCAAACTGACTTTATAAGGAAGGTGAGAGTTATGAGAAAGACGACTGTAGTGATGCTGGTGGTGTTGCTGGTGGGCGTGGCGGTCAGTGTCTGTGCCCAGACCGAGGAGGAAGCCCTGCGGCTTATGGGTACGGTGTACCTGCGCAGCGGCCAGGCCCTCAGTGGGCTAATCCGGATTGCGGAATTGGGCGTAGTCCCGGGCGCGGGCATCGGTACACTGCTGCCTGACGGCGGCGCCTTCACCATCCAGATAGACGACACCGAGCATAGTGTCGCCGCCGCTGACCTGGCCTCGGTGGAGGCCACCTGGGCCAATGAAGGCACCGAGGAGCAGCCGCAGTGGAAGATTCAGCAGCTCACCGTCACTACCCAGGCGGGGGAGACCATAGTCGGCCAACCTACCTGGCTGCTACACGCCAGTGAGGTCAGCATTGAAGGCGGACCGTCCATACATGCTTTCCCCCTGGCCGGGGCTGACTTCTCAGCCGATAATCTTATTGCCCAGATAGTCATCGGTGAGGAAGTACCTCCCACCGAGGCAGTTGAGATTATTCCCCTGCCACCTGAGCCAGTGGAGGCCCCTCCCGCCGAGGTCCCGGCTGAGGCTCCCGCTGAAGCGCCGCCTGAGGCCCCTGCTGAGGTCGTTACGCCACCCGCCGAGGAAGTGCACATCACTATACCCCCGGTTACGGTGGCCGGCGAACCGGCCACAATTGGTGAGGGCAGTTTCAGTTTCATTATCACCTGCCCCGACTGTGGCCGGAAGATCAAGATTACCATTACTGCCACAGCCATAGCGGCAGAGTAGTCGTTCGGCCGATTGGGCGCGGTACGACGGGCGTCCCGTCCGTCGCGTTGGCAGACAGGCAGTTCGACAAGCTCACCATAAACGAGACGCCTGTCCTACCCAGGTTGGGGTGCCGCTAATCCCACCAATGCTACCAGTGGGACAGGCTCGGTTATCCCTTCCCGTGTTCCTACATGCCGACGTGAGGAGTAATGACGCCCCTAAACTCATACAGCTCCGCACCAAGTTTAGTGCATCTCGTACTCCGCCCAGTGGAATAAGACTTTGACAGGTGTAATGTCCCCAGTTATGATGTGGAGATATAGAGCCACAAGGAAATAGCGCACAGGGCTGGAGCATAGCATGGATAAACCTGAACCCAATCTTCATTTTAGGCTTATGTCTTTGTGCTATAGGTTTCGCGACTTTTTCTTACCTCGCATGAATATATTGCAAGAGGCAGGGATAGAGGCGGGGTTTCATGTGCTGGACTATGGCTGCGGCCCCGGCACTTATATCATCCCCCTGGCAGAATTGGTGGGCGAGTCAGGGAAAATCTATGCCCTGGACATCCATCCACTGGCCATCGAGATGGTGCAGCGCATCGCTTCCAGAAAGCAACTGACCAATGTGGAGACCATTTGCTCTGATTGCAAAACTGGATTGCCAGATAATGCCGTAGATGTAGCCTTATTATACGATATACTCCACGACTTAGGTGACCCGAATGGAGTACTACAAGAGTTACATCGAGTATTAAAGCCTGATGGAATCCTATCCTTCACTGACCACCATCTGAAGGAAAATAAGATAGTATCGCGGCTGACAAATGGCGGATTGTTTAGGCTATTGAAAAAAGGCAAAAGGACATATAATTTCCTGAAAGAGGAATAGTCGGTGTGCTGCGCCTGGTGAAATCAGAGGTGGTGCGCGACAAATTGACAATGACCCCGGAAGAACAACTACAGATACTAATCAAAGGTGCCACCAATGTGGTGGTGCGCGAGGAACTTCTGGCGAAACTGAACGAGGGCCGGCCCCTGCGCATAAAGTACGGTGCCGACCCCAGCGCCCCCGATTTACACCTGGGCCACAGCGTCCCGTTGCGCCGGTTGAAGCAATTCCAGGAATTGGGCCATCAGGTGGTATTCATCATAGGCGACTACACCGGGCGCATTGGCGACCCTTCCGGCCGCACTAAGACGCGCCCTATTCTCAGTGAAGAGGAAATCAAGCATAATGCCGCCACCTACGTCGCGCAGGTCGGCAAAATCTTGGATGTAGAGCAGGCCGAAATTGTCTACAACAGCCAGTGGTTCGCCGAAATGAACGCCGCCGATTTGCTCTCCCTGGCTTCTCACTACACAGTAGCGCGGATGTTAGAGCGGGACGACTTTACGCTGCGCATAGATGACGGTATTCCCATCTCCATACTGGAGATGCTTTACCCGTTCATTCAGGCCTACGACTCGGTGGCGGTCCAGGCCGATGTGGAGATTGGCGGCAGTGACCAGCTCTTTAACCTGCTGGTAGGGCGGGATATTATGCGTGCCTACGGGATGACGCCGCAGGTGGTGCTGACCTGGCCGCTGTTAGTGGGCACTGACGGCCACCAGAAGATGAGCAAGTCGCTGGGCAACTACATAGGCATCACCGAGCCGCCGGGTGAGATGTTCGGCAAATTGATGTCCATTCCGGACGAACTTATGTCCCAGTATCACGAATTGCTCCTGGATAAGACTTCGGCCGAGGTCGCCCAAATGCAGCAGGCAACGGCGGCTGGCGAACTGCATCCCCGCCAGGTCAAGGCCGATCTGGCCGAGGCGGTGGTGACCATCTACCACTCCGCAGGGGCCGCCGCTGCGGCGCGGGCCGAGTTTGACCGCGTTTTCGCCGAGCAGCAGTTGCCGTCAGAGATACCCGAGTTATCTTTAGCGCCTGACGATTTCTCTGAGGGGAAGATCTGGTTAGTCAAACTAATAGTCACGGTCGGTTTCGCCGAGAGTAACTCTCAAGCACGCCGCCTTATCCGCGACGGCGCGGTAAGTATTAACGGTGAGATATTGACTGACGAAACCGCGCAGGTCGCAGTCAACACTGGCGATATCCTGCGAGTCGGCAAGCGCCGGTTTGCCAAGATAATTCTGAGTGAATAGCTGCCGGGTAGTCTTCTGGCAAGACTACTTTGCTGTGCCGGTCGCGACAGGAATGTCGTTCCTACAACGGATCGTAGGTGGTAGCAATGATTATCGGTGTCCCAACCGAGATCAAGCAAGGCGAAAATCGCGTTGCGATAACTCCCGCGGGGACACATCAACTGGTAACCGAGGGGCATACGGTACTGCTCCAGAGCGGCGCGGGGCAAGGCAGCGGCATGACGGACACTGAATATCAGGCCGCTGGTGCCCAACTCCTGGACAGCGCCGCTGAGGCGTGGCAGCGGGCCGAGATGATTCTGAAGGTTAAAGAACCCTTGCCCGCCGAGTATGGGTACTTGCGCGAGGACCTATGTCTATTTACCTATCTGCATCTGGCCTCCGACCCCGAACTGACCGAAGCCCTGTTGGACAGCAACATTACGGCATTGGGATATGAGACTGTACAGGCCGATGACGGCAGTTTGCCCCTGTTGATACCGATGAGCGAAGTGGCTGGCAAGTTGGCCGTGCAAATCGGCGCCCACTACCTGGCTCAGCATCAGGGCGGTCGCGGAGTGCTGTTAGGGGGAGTGCCGGGTGTGCCGCCGGCTGAGGTAGTCATTGTTGGTTGCGGCACCGTGGGGCTTAACGCGGCCAAGACGGCCCTAGGGATAGGCGCGCAGGTTACCATTCTGGATATTGACCACGACCGCTTCAAGTACTTGGACGACATTATGCACGGCACCGTCGTCACCGTCTACTCCAATCCCTACAACGTGGCCCGGTCCACCTCCTATGCCGACCTGCTGATCGGCTCAGTCCTGATTCCAGGAGCCTTGGCTCCGAAAATCGTCACCGAACAAATGGTTCAGAATATGAAGCCGGGCGCGGTAATCATTGACGTAGCCGTAGACCAGGGCGGCTGCGTGGAGACCATCGTACCCACTTCTTATGCCCAGCCCACGTATCTGAAGTATGATGTGGTGCATTATGGTGTGCCTAATATGCCGGCGGCCGTACCCCGCACCTCCACCTTTGCCCTGACCAATGCTACGCTGCCCCACGTGCGCAAAATCGCCAACCGGGGTCTGGACCAGGCTATTAGCGATGATTCTGCCCTGGCCCGAGGCGTCAATGTCGCCGCTGGCGAGATCAGTCACCCGGCCGTGGCCGCCGCGTTCGGTGAACTTTAGGATAAATAACACAGGCGCGGCTATGCTAATGTCTATCTAAGCCCACCGCCAATTTTCTTACTGATAGAACCACTCCAACGGGTAGATGCGAGTGACCTGTTCCTGCTTCTTCAGGTTCTGTTCGGCGATACCTAACAAGGCGCTGCCGCGACTGTACATAATATAGACTTTATCCCCGGCAAAGCAGACATTGGCATAGTGGAAGTAGGCCCAGCCATCAGGCAACTGACCCACGTCATCGCGGGCTCGCACTAGCTTAACCGGGTACTCAGGAGGGATACGCGCTATGTCTCTTAGTCCCTCGCTTACTTCAATGGTCTTGAAGTTTTGCCAGGTGGCCCCGCTATCTTTCGATATGGCCACCGAAAGCCGCCCACGCCGGTAGCCCCGCCGAATCTCCTCTGCTGAGACTTGGTTCCATACACACATCAGGTCCCCAGTCTGCGGGATGCGCCTCAGTCGCGGCGGCGAGATAGAGTTCGCTAGCTGTGTAGGCAACACTGCTGACCAGCTCTCACCGCCGTCGGTGCTGTAGCTGTAGACAATGCGGTTTACCGTGGGGCGAGCGAACAATAAAACTCGGCCATCGCTAGTCTCTGCCACCGTAGCTTCCCCACAACCGGTCACTCCCCGGTAGCCGGTAGGCAGGCCCTCGGCGTCAAACCAGCCCATGAGGGCGTTGGGCTTACCCCAATCGCCCTCAGAAAGAGTCCAGTTCTGGCCCTCATCATCGGAGTAGCTGATAAGGGTAACATAGATTTCTGGCAGGTGGCCATGGCCTTCTATTTGCATGCGTTGACCTCGCCACGTGCCGTAGGCAGAAGATTCCTCGTAAAGCAACTCAGGGTGCCTGCCCGAATAGGAGGCGTAATAGGGGTAAACCAGCCGGCCGCTCTTGAGCTGTATCATCTCATCATAGAAGTTGTACGGACCGCTTAGCATCTGGGGGAAGGTGTCCGTGCCCTGTCTCCAGGTCTTGCCTTCGTCCTCTGACAACCAGATTCGGGGACCACTGGTCAGAGCCAGGACGCCCGATTGGAGTCGCAGGATACCGTTACCCGAGATGCCTTCACCCAGAGACTGGGACTCGCCCCAGGTCAAGCCCCCATCTGTGGACAACCGGTAGCTACCGCCTCCCACAAGCATTAAGGAGCCATCTTTTAGGTCCACCAGGCTGTGACTAATACCTCCCACTCCCACTAATTCCACTACCCCTTCCGGGGGCGGCTTGCCAATGGCGGGGCGCTCCGCCCCCGCTGACCCCATAGCTATCAGCAGCCAACTAACGGCTATCACCGCTGCCAGCCCTAACACGCGTACATACATAGTACTCACCTCTCTTTGCAGATAATGTAGCGGCTAAGCCGCAACTACTAAGATAATTTAGCTGCTTGTCCAATTATCCCTCCTGGCCGATAGTTGAGACTTCAGCCCCCAACAAAAATCCGCGCCCCTTGTACGCAGGACGCGGATGGCAGGCTATCCACGGACTTGTGCCCCTCAGGCGGAGAATCGGCCCTTGAGGCTATTGCTAACTTACAGGGACGTCTTATCAAGAGACAGAGAAAGTATCATACATTCTCATCCCGCTATCTACACACTGTTAGTCTGAACGCCAGGCGCTTAAGTTAATCCGTCCCCAACTTCACTGCCAAGTTTATGATAGATCACACTCGGCCGCGGCGGTCAAGGGCTTGTTGAGAGTTTTCTATCTTCCCAGAATATTTTCCTCCGGCAGTGTTAGGGGATACTTTCCATATTCTCTCGTCGCCTCAATCATCGCCCGGTAGTTTTCGGGGTTCACCGAGGAATGAATGCTGTTGGACGAGTGCATAATGAACCCGCCGCCGGGCGCGCCTTCTCTGATACAATCAATTACCGCCTGGCGCACTTGCTCAACAGTGCCGTGGGGCAGCAGGTGGCCGCAGTCAATATTCCCGCTTAGGCAGACCCGGTCGCCGCAGTACTGCTTGACCTCGCCCATATCCATCCCCGCCTGCGGTTCAATAGGATTGAGTCCATCAGTCCCAGTCGCCAATATATCATCCAAAATCGGCCAAAGATTGCCGTCAGAGTGTTTAATGAAATAGGCGCCTTCTTCGTGGACCATCTCCACCATCCGTCGCAACCGCGGAAAAATAAACTCGTGGAAATTGTCCGGCGACATCAAGGGCGCTTCATTGGCAGCGTAGTCATCGCCCACCAAAATGACATCAGCGCCGGCCCGGATAGCGTTACGAACAATCCGCATATTGGTCGCCAGGACCACGTCCATAACAGCATTGACAAATTCCGCATCAAGCAGGAAGTTCATCAGCATTTTATCCAGCCCCATCAGATAGGCTGAGTCCATAAACGCCGTCCGTAGGTGGAATATTATCGCTCGCCGACCGCCGAAGCGCTGGACCAACTCAGGCAACTTGCCCAACCGCCAGGGAGCGTCGGGGTCGGGCGGAGAATAGTTGCGCAGGTCGTCAATGCTTTCAAGCGGGGCCTGGACGGGGTGATTTACGTCCTCCAGCCCACCGCGCTTGTACATCACACCCCATTCATCGGTATAATAGTCTCCCTGCTCCTGGACGGCTTTGAACTGTCCGCCACAACAGACGCCATCAAAGTCCATTATTTCTTCAAAATCTGCCTTGCTTTGGGCCTGGGGGCACAGCGCAGTCCAGACATTCTTGTGAATCAGTACTTCAAAAATCGGCACCCGATCCGGCTCCCGCACTGCCATAGCCGCCATTATTCGTTCATATCCGTTCATCAATATCCCCTTCTATAAAGATTCTGTCTGTGTTATGATACTAACCTGAACCAGTTACACTGACCATAATACCCCCAAAAGGATCATAGAACAAGTGTCCTGTTTCTATTTATTAACCGGCCCGGACCAATACTTACAGTTAGCCACCGCCGAACTGGCTGTGCTGGCCGGCTGCTCAGCGCCAGGCCGGGTAGGCGTCGGACTGGCCGGCGTAGATGTGAGCCGGGCCGCCTATACGCGCCTCTGCGCCCAACAAGTGGCCGCCGCGCCTAATTTAGACGAATTAGTAAATAAAGTCGGCGACTTGCAACCGGAGTATGAGGATTTCCGGATTGAGGTGTACCGTCCCGCCCCTAAAGTGCCGGCCAGCCCCAGCGAAATCGTCAAAGCCCTCGCTGATTGTATCTGCGGTCATCCCAACCTGGATAATCCCCGCACGCCCCTGGCGGTGGTACTGAGCCCGGGCTGCTGGCGCTTCGGGCCGATTATCTCGCGCAGTGACCAGGGCTGGCACCACCAGTCCCAGCGCCCTCATGATTACTCCAATGCCCTGCCCGCTCAGATGGCCCGGGCCCTGGTCAATCTGGTGGTTGCGCCCGGCGACTTGCTGCTTGACCCCTGCTGTGGGGTAGGCACTGTAGTTGCCGAGGCGCTGGCTATGGGGGTGCGGGCCGTGGGCGCGGAGATCAACAAGAAACTGGCCGGCCTGGCTGCCGAGAATCTGAGGGCTCTGAATCTGCCTGCTAACATCGTGGTCAGCGATGCGCGCACCATCCCCGGCAGATTTGATGCCGCCGTGGTGGATTTTCCCTACGGCCATTCCTCAGCGGTTGATTCTAAGCTGTACACCGAGATACTCGTCAATCTGAAATCTCAGGTCAGGCGAATGGCTATCGTGACGGGCCGACCTCAGGACGAACTGCTCTCCAATCTGGGGCTGCGCATACACCGCCGCGCCCCGGTTACCAAGGGCGGGCTGACCCGATATATATACTTGGCCGTTCCACCGCCGCAGGGGGACGTGCGAAGGAATCAGGCCAGCGGTGGCGAATTGGTTAAGATAGGTATGGATTTGTGCTAATCTGAGGAGGACACAAATGATGACTCGGCATCCAGTTTTAGGAGTGCGTCTGGCAGTCTTCATCCTGCTGACAGCGGTAGTCTCACCCGTAGCTGCCGACAATCTGCTGCTCAACGGCGATTTTGAGCGGCCCGACGAGCACGGTGGCGCTGCTAATTGGTTCACCCGTAGCCCGGGCGGGACGCCCGAGGGCGAGGCCAAACTGATTGGCGGCGGCTACCAAAGTGAGAAGTGCCTGGTGCTGGAGGGACGGCTTCAGCCCACGCTACTCGGCGTGTTCTGCACCCCGATAGACGTTGGTCATCTACCCACTGACCGACTGCTGTTCACTTGTCACGCCCGGACGCATGAGCAGCCGCAGGCCGAGGTCGCCCTAATTACCTTTGGCCAGGACTTCCACCAGCGCGAGTGGCAGACACCTTACCTCCAAGCCGAAGTCCAACCTATTCCCCGCTCCCAGGATTGGAATCTGTTGTCATGGTATTTTGAGCCAGTTGTGGGGACGCAGCAGGTCATAGTCGTGGTGCGCGTTACAGGCCGCGGGCGCCTCTATATTGACCAGGCGGCACTGCGTCCCTATCCGGATCAACTATCGGCCCAAATCCAGGAAGCCGGTATTCTCCACGAGTTTCCTGATAGGCTTCGCACTACTCTGCGCCTGACCAACCATACTGACCGCGTCCGCCAGGTCCAGGCTGTGCTCATCGCCCAGGACGAGGACGGCCGGGGCATACACACCCAGCGCCAGGCCACCATCGCTGCCGACGGGCAGGGGCTATTATCAATACCGTACCGCTTCGCCCTGCAGCGCTCTCACCACCTGCAAATTATCGTTAGTGATCCTACTACCGGGGACATATACGAACATCAGCAAATTGGCGTCGCCGGACTGATCGAGGCTCACTGCCGCCAGCCTGCCTTTCGCCAGACCATACTCAGTAGCATCCCCATCCAGTTCCTCGAGATCGCCGGCCGAATAAACGCTACTGAGCGAATAGCCAAAACCGCCCAACTCTCCGCCCGCATCGCCGCCCTGGACCTCCACGTCACTGAGGACAGTGACGCCATCCAACGACCTACCCCCAACCGCTTCACTATCAAACTCCCTCTTAAGGCGATGCTGACCGGGGATTACACGGTGAGCCTGGCCGCCGAATTTACGCCGAGCCGTCGGTATACCACAAAACTGCCCGTCCGCCGGCTCTCTCCCTCCCCCAGCGAAGTGGGCTACGATGTCCACAATAGCCTATGCATAAATGGTACGCGCGTACTGCCCCGCGGCCTGTACCACGTAATGCAACCTGAAAATCTATCCCCAATAGCCTCCGCCGGGTTTAACTTTGTCGTGGTTCCTTCTCGCCGGACCAGTTCCACTTTGGCCGAGAAGGCCAATGAGTTAGGTCTATCACTGCTGGTCGCCTCACCTACCTTGAGCAGCGCCACGGGCTCGCCGCCGGGGAGCGACTTTTGGCAGAATCTTCAGGACAAGTTCGGCAATGACCCGGCACTGTTGGGTTGGTACGTGTTGGCCCGGCCCGATCAGAGGTCAGTTCCGCCTGCCGCGATGGAGCAGTTATACCAGGGCTTGCAGCAAGTCAGTCCCCACCATCCGACCCTAATGGCGCTTAGCTCCCCATCACTGCTGAAATTATACAGCGATTTCTGCGATATAGTGGTCGGCTGGTCGCTGCCCATACCTGCCTCGCCCGTAACTGGTGTCGGGCAAATACTGAATGCCGCCCAGCAAGCCGTCGCGGACTCCAAGCCAGTCTGGGCGGCCATTCAGGCCTCCGGCCCCGGCTGGTACAGCGATGCTGCCCTGGACATCCAGGGCCCGGGACGGGCGCCTACGGTTGCCGAACTGCGGGCTATGACCTACCTGGCCTTGATGCATGGGGCCAAGGGGCTTATCTACTACGGTTATCAGATACCGGCCTATCCCGGTACCAGGGCCTTTAACCTGCCTCAGGATGCGCCCGAACTCTGGCAGGCTTTCCCTCGCCTGAACCGACAACTGCAGTGGCTGGCCCCCGTCATCTTAAACGGGCAGCGCACGCTCCTGCCCGCCGCCGCTGAAGGGGCCTTACATCTGGCGACATGGCAGTACAACGAAGGTCTGTATGTAGTAGCAGTCAATACCTCTGATCAGGGATTGGTCTGCCATTTTCAGGTGCCAGCCGCTGCGGGCCAGGCCCTCCAGACAATGTTTGAAAGCTATCAGTTGCCCGCCAGCGCTGACGGCAGTTTCCAGGATAGTTTCGCCCCCCACGAGGTGCACATTTACACCGCCCGCTGAACCCCTTCCGTCTACTGGCTAATTGCCCTTTGTTCCGCTACCTGCGGATGTGTGGCCAGCCACTTGTGTATCAGTTCCTGGTCGCCCAGACCCGCGGCCAATTCTCGTATCACCCCCGGCTGCGGGCAAACCGCATAGACCTGACTCAGCGCTGTCAGTATCACAGATAGTTCCACGTCCCGGCCTCTGGCCAACTCCGTCACGCCCGTGACTGCCGCCTTAGTAGTTGGCTCCCTCGCCAACACTTGGCAATATTCCCACAAAGCCTCTTCGTAAGCCTCATCCTCTGCAAGCAATCTCGCCCTCAGGAGCGAAACCTGCGGCTGGCCCGGAGCAGCCAGTAGCACTTCTGACGCCACCTCTACAGCCGGCTGAGTCTGACCGAGTTCCGCCAAGACGCTGGCCCTCAGAGCCTGCACGGCAGGTTCACCGCAGGCAGACACCGTATCCAGTCGCATTAGGGCTTCAGTC
Source organism: Candidatus Zipacnadia bacterium (assembly GCA_029820565.1). Classification (GTDB taxonomy): domain Bacteria; phylum Armatimonadota; class Zipacnadia; order Zipacnadales; family Zipacnadaceae; genus JALGTV01. The sequence goes on along the minus strand of JALGUR010000003.1, from coordinate 86,386 downwards.
GCTCGCCCTTGCCGCCATAGGGCATAAGCCAAGCCCGCAGCGGTAGCAGTATTCTGCGGTTGGGTTGCCACTCGGGCCGCTAATCTGGCCTCAGCCTGGGGCAGTTGCCCCAATACCTCAGCCAGGTCCACTTGGGCAAACTGGTAGGCGGCCGTGCCCGGCTGGCTGTGTAACAGCCGCCGCACCGCCTCTTTTTCCTCAGACTCTATGGACTGGCCCCTAACCAGCAGTTCCGCTACCCAAGCCATTGCCTGCTCGTCCCCGGCTACCCGAGCCAGATACTGGGTAGCCGGTTTAGCCGCCGCGGCGGGCCTGCTATCCAGCAGCACTTCAGTAGCCTCCACCAAAGCATCAACATACCGCGGCACACGCGCCGCTCGCGAATAATACTTGACGGCTTGGGTGATTTGGTCGGCGGCCACCAGGGTGCGGGCCGCTGCTATTGCCATAATTGGCCGCTGGGGATAGGCGTCCGAGAGTCTGGCTAACTCCCGAGCCGCCCGCTCGGCCCCGTCCTGTCGCTGGTAGGCGGCTGCTAGGGACATAAGCAAGGTCTTCACCGCGCCTTCGGGCATCTCTCCGGCACTGATAGCATCTGCCAGCACCGCCGTCAGAAAATCGGTAGCGGCGGGCAACTGCCCAGTCGCTTCGGCACAGATTAGCAAATCCTCATAAGCCCGGCGGGCGCTGGGTTGAGCCAGGATAGCCCGCTTGAGAAAGTCAAAGGCAGTGGCCGGCTGGTCCTGACGCAGATGCACCTGGGCCTGCAGATAATTGGCCGGCCCGTGCAGCGGCTGCTCGGTCAACACCTCTTCAAGTATCGCTGCGGCCTGCTGACTTTCACCTGCCTTCATCAATAGGGCCGCCTGGGCTACCTTCAAGTCGGGATTCTCAGGGTGCTCCGCCAGCATCTCGCGCAACTGCTGCTCACGCTTCTCCCCGCTATCTTGCTGGTTCATAAGTTGAATCAGGCGGCTATCAGGGTCCTCCGCAGTGAGTTGCTGGCGCTGTTGCCGCAGTTGCATCTCAAAGGCTGTATTACCCGTTTGAGTTGCCAGCAAAATGAGCCGCGATAGGCTCTCCACCACTAATTTCTCATCGCAGCCTTCGGCGGTAACCGCTACATACTGCCGCATTGCCTCGCCCCATTCGCCCACCAGGGTTAGTTGATCGGCTAACCGCAGGCGCTGGTGATCACTATCGGGCACAATTGCCACAATGCGCCGTAGATATTGGACCGTCTGCTCTGACTTGCCCAGTTTCCCACTTGCCTGGGCCGCTCCCTCCAGGGCCACTGGCAAGTCGCGGTCAATCGTCAGCGCCTGTTGGTACGCACTCAGGGCTTTCTCGTATTGACTTTGAGTGGCATAAGCGTCGCCCAGAGTAACAAATATGCCAACGCTACCTCCCTCATATTTGGACCGATCCTCCAGGAGTTCAACAGCGCGCTGGGGTTGGCCCAGTTTCAGATGGCATTGGGCCATCGCCTCAGCAATTTCGGGGTCATGGGGGCGAAACGTACGTGCCTTATCAAGTTGGTTCAGAGCCTGTTCATAGCGGCCGGCCGCAAAGTATTGCGCCGCGAGTTGCGTTCGCCCGGCGACCGCCTGCTGGGCCGGCAGTACTGCCAGCAGCGCCTCCTCCGCCTTACGCCTCTCGCGGTCCAGGCCTAACCCTTCGTAAATCTTAATCTGAGCCAGCAGTAAGTCCCGGTCCTGGGGATGGTCCGCCAGCAGTTCCTCAACCAGCGGCTGGGCTGAAATGAATCGGCCCGCATCTATGTATAATTTAAGTAGCACCAGTTTAGCCGGCTCAAGATCAGGCTGCAATTTCAGAGCCCGGCCCAGGCTCATCTCAGCCTCCACTACTCTCTTAGCAGCAGCCAGGCCCTGCCCCAGATACAGGTGCACCTGCGGCTGATCCGGGCGCGCTGCCGCGGCCTCCTCAAGCAGGGGGATAGCCTGGCGGGGCTTGCCCTGAGCCAGATAGCAGCGGCCCAGTTGCAATTTCACCGTTACATCATCAGGAGTAGTCCGTAGCAGGTCCTGAAATAGTTGCGCCGCGCGGTCGTACTTCTCTTGGGCAATGTAGGCCAGCCCCAGGCCCCGCTGCGCCTGTAAGTCAGTGGGAGATAACTTGAGGGCTTCCTGGAAGTAGTGAGCCGCCGGCGCCGACTTGCCCACTTGGTATAGAACCAGACCCAGATTGTAGTAAGCCGGCTGAAACGTAGGGTCAATTTGGATAGCCCGTTTGAGTGCTTCAACAGCGCTCTGGTAGTCGCCCTGCTGAGCCTGTCCCACTCCGTACTCCAGCCACACCTGAGCCTGCTCAGCGCGAGAGGGCTCTACCTGGGCCGCGCAGATCGTCGCGACCATTGCCAGTCCCACCACCAAGCCCCATACTACCAGGCCGGCGCCTCTTAGGCCACTGTATACCGAGCCCTGCTCAGTTCTCATAAACTCCATCCGGGTCAAAGACCTTATCAGCAACTACTTCCCAGCGGTCCTCCCGCAGTTCGCGGAAGAAGCAGCTGCGATAGCCCAGGTGGCAAGCGCCTATCACCTGTTCCACGCCGATTAGCAGGCAGTCGCCATCACAGTCTAAACGAATCCACTTGACGTACTGCTTGTGCCCTGAGTGCTCACCTTTTACCCAAAACTGCTGTCGCGAACGGCTCCAGAAGCAAGTCTGGCCGCTCGCCACAGTACGCTGGACCGCCTCCTCGTTCATATAACCTACCATCAGCACTTCGTTGCTCTGATGGTCACAGATAACTGCGGGTATCAAGCCTTTTTGATCAAACTCCAGGGCCGACAAGTCCATCATAATCACTCTCTCTACCGGCGCACGGTAATGCCCCGCTCAGCCAATTCTTCTTTGACCTGCCCGACGGTGTATTGGCGGAAATGGAAGATGCTGGCCGCTAACACCGCATCCGCCTGGCCGGCGGTGAGCGCCTCATACATATGGTCAATGTTACCCGCGCCCCCCGAGGCAATGACCGGAATGCTCACTTCTTGCGAGATGCGCCGCAGCAGTTCTATATCATAGCCCGCCCTGGTTCCATCGGCATCCATTGAGGTAACCAGCAACTCCCCCGCCCCACGCGCGGCCGCCTCCCCGGCCCATTGCAGTGCGTCGACCTCAGTAGGTTTATGCCCCCCGTGCGTCCATACTTTCCATTCAATCTCTTCGTCGGGAGCATACCCCAAATCCGAGTCATCCCGTCCCTCGCGCGGCACACGCTGGGCGTCAATAGCGACCACAATGCACTGGTTGCCAAAGCGCCCTGCTGCCTCATTGACCAGGTCCCGATTCTGCACCGCTGCCGTCATCATAGAGACCTTGTCCGCGCCCGCCTTAAGAACCTGGCGAATATCCTCAACAGTCCGGATACCTCCCCCGACGGTCAGCGGTATAAAGATACACTCCGCCGCCCGCCTGACCATATCCAGCACTATCTCCCGCCCTTCCACAGAGGCGGTGATGTCCAGAAAGACCAGTTCATCGGCCCCCTGGCGGTCATATTCTTGGGCCTGCTCCACCGGGTCGCCGGCGTCCACATGGTCCACATACTTTATACCTTTAACCACGCGACCTTCGTCCACCTTGGCTAACATAATAACGTCACCTCGCTTCAGTCCATTCATCAGTGCCCAGCAGCTTCACCCAATCAAAGTGCGGTTGTGTCTGCCGGGCAAGTTTTTTATCGGCGGTCCACAAGTCGCAGTTGTGATGTTCAGCGACAGCCAGATAGGCAGCGTCCCAGACAGTGATGTTTAGACGTTCGGCCAGGGTCATGGTCTGGTGAGAGACGTCGCGGATCGCCGTCACGTTGGCCGGGACCTGCCGCAGTACACCGAGGGCCGCCTGGGCCTGCTCCATATCGGCCAGGCTCTGCTGATGTTTATGATAGACCACACTGACGCATTCAATAAAGAAACTGTCCGGCACTACTATCTGGGTGCGCCCATCGGCTACATCCGTCTGGATTTCCCTCGCCTCTTCGGAGTGGACCTCCGGAAAGACCCATTTGGCGGCCACACTGGCGTCCAGACAGATGCGCTCCGCCATGCGCTATCGCCCGCCCAGTTGCCGAGAGCGCTGCTCACGGGCTTCACGGATGACCTCGGCAGAATCGTCGCCAACACCATATTGCTCATATAGTTCGCGAAAAAGCGTCTCGGCTTGCTGCTGCCATTCCTGCAGAGCCGCCGTACCCTCAGAGGGCTGAGGTCGCGCCAGGCCATCCAGTTCATCGCGCTTAATCCGGCTCACGCGTTCCCCGAATTGATAAAATCGTATGCGCCCCTCCGTGCGCCACCGGTACAAGGTGCTCACTGCTATCCCCAGGTACTCCGCCGCCTCTGGGGGACTGAGCCACCGCTTGTCACTGATCCTTGCCCTCGTTTCCATTGCTTTATCTCCCATACGTTCCTATATTATACATTGCCCTCCCTCAGATGTCAAGCCCACAGGCACAACTACTGTGAAGCGGCGGCCAGCGCCTCACCTAAAGACAGTGTCCCGTCATAGAGCGCCCGTCCGATGATGCAGCCAATTACCCCTAACGGTTCCAGCTCCCGCAACGCGCGGATGTCCTGGGTAGTGCTCACCCCGCCGGAGGCGATAATGGGGATCTGCACTGCCTCGGCCAGGGTCCGCATCGCCGCCAGGTTAGGGCCTTGCAGCATCCCATCAGTGGCAATATCGGTGCAGATGAGCCGCTCCACGCCCAATTCTTCCATCTGCCGCGCCAGGAAGACCGCATCTATCTCGCTGCCTTCGGTCCACCCTTCTACGGTTACTTTGCCGTCGCGGGCGTCAATGCCGACAATAATCCGTTCGCCGAACCGGTCCAATGCCTCCTCCAACTCAGGCCGGTCACGCAGGGCCGCCGTCCCCATTATGGCCCAGCGCACTCCTATCGCCAGTACTTGTGCCACGTCATCGGCAGTCCGCAGCCCGCCGCCCATTTCCACAGGAACTCCCACGTTTTCCACAATGTTTTCCACACCATCCAGATTAGCCGGGTAGCCACTTATCGCCCCATCCAGGTCCACAATGTGGATAACTTCGGCCCCTTGCTGTTCCCATAGTTGCGCCTGCGCCGCAGGGTCATCGGAATACACGGTCTTTTGCCGCATATCCCCCTGCCGCAACCGCACCACCTGGCCCTCAGATAGGTCAATCGCAGGGATTATTATCATGCCTTTGTGGTTTGCCAGCAGAGTTGTCTTTCACATAAACCTGGTAGGTATAGGTCAAGCTCTTTTCCTCGCCACCAGATAGCTTCACATCCCACTTGATCCGGCTGGTGGGATTAAGGCCGAAGCTTTCCTCGCTCAACTTGCTGAACTTGGCCTCATCGCTGGCCTCAGTCACCTCACCTTCCACCTTCTGGGTGGCGATGAGCCGAATCTGTTCCTGCTTGGGGTTGGTAAGCTTGATTTCGCTGGTGATCGTCACCAAGTCGTAGTCCGAGCCGGAAATATGGCGCGCTTTCCGCTGCCGGTCAGTCTCAGTGTCGCTCTCGCGTACGGCGATATCCGGCGCGATAGTCGTGCGTACATCCACCTCTGGATTCACCAGGTCAAGTATCTGAACCAGCGCGTCGTATTTCGCAACGTCACGGGCGAGCTGAAGCTGCGAAGCGGCGCCTTTCTGTCGCACATCGTCCCGAAATACCTCTGCAACTCCGTAAACGACTCGTTGCTCTGGCGCATCCGTTGTTTGGAAACAATATCGGTGGGCGCACTGGAGTCCAGCAACAGGTGGGTAAAAGAACTCGCGCTTCGACGAGACGGGCCACACCTCGTTGCGTCGCCCTTCGAGGTCTTGGCGTATTGAGCGGAGTCTTTGGTAGGTAAAGTCTTCCACCGACCGGCGCCAGTCTACGGAAAAGTCCCGCCAGATGTCATATTCCGTTGCTTCGTCAGACTCAGGAGGAAACTCCGCCGTTGGATCGGGGCGAAAGGAACCGTCCTCGTATGCTTCGATGGCGTGGCTCATGACATCAATAGCTCCGCGCTGGAAGGCAACCCAATTAGGGTACAGGCTCTCAGTGTTCAAACATTGTGCCGCGCTACGGAACGTCGTGCCATCTGGGAACTGCAGAGCAATCTCTTTCACTACGCGGTCCGCCCGAAGTGTCTCTTCCGGTGTAGGTATATCCGGGAACGTGTATTTTGAGGCGAAAGACGCAAGTTCACGCACCCTGTCCATGGCTTGGTCGCTGCGTATTTCATCGGCAAAGACGTCCGGCCAAAAGAGGCTATTGAACCTTTCTCTGACTCTGAGAAACTCGAGGACCTCGTCAGATAGGGCACCGGCCAACGCTAGGGATAGGTTCTTCAGGTCTACCGCAAGATCGTCGCTTGCCTCAAGGACCGGAGGTAGCCAGAAGTGCATTAGAACCCATCTTCGGATCTCTCGCTCTGTTACTTTGGTCCCCACCTGCTCAGTAGTGTGTCGTAACAAAGGCAGTCCCGCCTTAGCGAATATGGCATCTTTCGTTCGGTCTTTCCGCTGCTGTTCACCCTCCTTGTGATGGGGGCCGTCTACCTCTATCGCCAACAACGGCTTCTCCTCAGGCGAGTCATCCGTAACCAGCCAGTCGACATTGCTCAGGAAGATCATGCGCTTCTCCTCTTTCGTCCACCCAGGCTCCTCAGGATCAAATATCTGCGAAAGACTGACGCCGGCGTGGAACCGATACCGCCCCTCACAGAGTGCCTCCAGGATGTGGCGGACTTCGGCCTCACCCACTGACTTAATCAAGTTTCTTATCTGCATAACTACCGGGCCTCCTCGAAAGTAGGGCTAATGCGTCTGCCCAAGAAACTGCGTGAAGTTCTCCAGTATCTTCAGCCCTACGTCCTGGCTTTTTTCGGGGTGGAACTGGCAGGCGAAGATATTCTCGCGCCAGATTGACGAGCAGAATTCGTAGCCGTAGTCGGTAGTCGTAGCGATCACTGACTCATCCTCAGGCACCACGTAGTAGGAGTGGACGAAGTAGACCCACACCCCGTCTTTGATTCCTGCCAGGTGTGGTGCCTGGCTTCGGACATTGATTTGGTTCCAGCCAATCTGCGGTATCTTCAGATTATGCTTGAAGCGCACCACTTCGCCGGGAATAATCCCCAACCCTTCGTTCTCGCCTTCTTCACTACGGTCAAACAGCACTTGCAGGCCCAGGCAGATGCCCAGGAACGGTTTGCCGGCCCGGATAATCTGGCGCAACGCCTCGGCCAGCCCACGCTTGTGGAGGCCGTCCATACAGTCGTCAAAGGCCCCCACGCCCGGCAGCACTACGCCCGCCGCCTGGCTGATGACCTGCGGGTCACTGGTCATCTGCACCTCGCCGCCGACCCGCCGCAGTGCCTTATCCACACTGCCCAAATTGCCCATTCCATAGTCAATCAGTGCAATCACAACTAACCACCTATAACACGGGGGAGGACTACCTTATATCAGCCACTTCCCACAATCTCAGGATGGCAGCGCCCTTTACAGTTGGCCCTTCGTGGACGGCACCCCACTAATCCTCTCGTCCAATCTGGTCGCCTCATCCAGAGCGCGGGCGAAGGATTTGAAGGCCGACTCAATTATGTGGTGCGTATTGATGCCGGCCTGCTGGGTCAGGTGAAGGCTCATACCGGCGTTGTGGGCCACCGCTATGAAGAATTCGCGGACTAATTCGGTGTCAAAATCGCCGACGTTCGCCACAGGCAGTTTCAGCCCATATTCCAGGTGCCCGCGGCCGCCAAAATCAATCGCCGCCGCCACCAGCGCCTCATCCATCGGGCAACTGGCCGCCCCGAAGCGTACCATTCCCTGCTTATCCCCGACTGCTTCCTTGAGGGCTTGACCGAGGATTATCCCTACATCTTCCACCGTATGATGGGCGTCAACCTCCAGGTCTCCCCGTGCCTCTATATTCAGGTCAAAGCGGCCGTGCTTGGCGAGTTGCGAGAGCATATGGTCAAAAAAGCCCACCCCGGTGTCTATCTCACCTTCACCGGAGCCGTCCAGGTTGATCTGCACTTCGATGTTAGTTTCCGCAGTCTCGCGTGATAGTTGGGCAGTTCGCAGTGACATTTAGCCTCACCTACTTGGGTACTGCTGAGATGGGGACAGACTGGCAGCGGCATTGACTGTTGCAACAACTTGTAGGAGGGGCATCTCTGCCCCGATATGAGTACCGCGCTACGGCCTCAACTTCCACAACTTACTCTACCGTTCCTCAATTACCTCTGGCAACAGTCTCCAATAGTGAGATTATAAACGATGGGCCGCCTACCTGCAAGTCGTTGTATCATCACTTTGCCGGCGCCGGATGGCCTGGGCGTGCGCGGAGAGGCCCTCGGCCTCGGCCAGTTCAACAGCGTCATCCGCTACGCGCCGCAGGCCCGGTGGGGTAGCATAAATCAATGAGGATTTTTTCACAAAATCATCCACGGACAGCCCCGAAGAAAAACGCGCCGTGCCCATAGTGGGCAGGACATGGCTGGGCCCAGCGGCATAATCGCCCAATGCCACGGCCGACAGCGGCCCCAGACAGATGCAACCGGCGTTGTCTACTTCCGCCAGCAGGGCAAAGGGGTCGGCTACCATAAGTTGCAGATGTTCGGGGGCAATCTCAGTGGCTAACTGGGCCGCGTGGTGCAGATCCCGCACTAACACAATCGCCCCATATTCGTTCAGTGACTGGCGCATCAGTTCGCCCCGGTCCAAAGTCTGAATCTGCCTGCTCAACTCTTCGCCCACTTCCTCAGCCAGACTTTCGGCATCAGTGAGCAGCACCACTGTATTATCCCCGGTGTGCTCGGCTTGAGCCAGCAGGTCAGCGGCCACCAGGGCCGGCTGGGCAGTCTCATCCGCAATGACCAGGATCTCGCTGGGGCCGGCTAACGAGTCAATCCCCACCACGCCGAAAACATACTTTTTGGCCAGGGTCACCCAGGGATTGCCCGGACCGACGATTTTATTGACCGCTGCGATGCTTTCCGTGCCAAAGGCCAGCGCCGCAATCGCCTGGGCCCCACCGGCCCGATATATCTCATCCACGTCACACTCGGCCGCGGCCAGTAGGGTCAGCGGGTCCACCGAGCCGTCCCGGCGCGGTGGTGTGCATATCACCAGACGCTCCACACCGGCTACTTGCGCCGGCATAGCACACATATACACCGTGGAGGGCAGCGGGGCGCTTCTCGCCGGCACGTAGATGCCGACCGACTCAATCGGGGTTATCCGCTGGCCCAACCATACGCCTTCAAAATTGTCCAGCCACGAGGCGGGCCGAGCGCGCAGGTGAAACTCGTAGACATTGTTTTTGGCCCGGCGCAGCGCCCCTAATTGCTTATCAGAGACCTGTTGATAGGCGGCCTGAATCTCCTCATCCGTCACCTGCAGTCGCTCGGCGGTCAAAGTAGGGCAGTCAAACTGCTGCTCATACTCAATCAAGGCCGCATCGCCCCGCGCCCGCACATCCTCCACTATGCGGCGCACATCCTGTTCAATTTCCCCCGCCACTTCAACCACCGACCGCTCGCGCAGCGCCTGCAGTGCCGAACCGCCATCGTCCCGAGCATCAATTATGTCAATAATATTAGCCATAAGCCCTCCCCCACTAATAGCAATCTACATAACTATTGTGGCCTATGCGTTCCCCCTCAGAATTCGATATAATACTGCAATTCTTCATCTATCTGCTCTAAATCTATCAAAACCTTAGCCCGCCGCGGGCTTCCGTCAGCGGCGTGAAACACCTGCCATTTCTCTTTATCGTAGCGAGTCCAACTGATATCATAGGCGAGATTATCGGAGAGTACCAATAGTAGGTTATTGAGTGCCGTCTGGCAGGCTTCCACGAGGAGCGTAGAACTCGTGTTGCTTTCTACAATGCCATGGACAATAAAGGAGTAGGCTCCTCTTGACTTTCGGGCCTCTTCGCTCGCAATTTCTGCTATCAGATCTCTATCCCTATTTGACAGGTCGTAGTTTGCAGTAACCTCTACTAACCACAGCGCATCTTTGGCGCAGTTGAGGTAGACCATTTGCGATCCTCCCAGCAGTCTGACCTGACCTTTTGCATCTTCTAATCGATGTCCAATTAAACACTTTCTCCCCGAGAGATAATGAGACCAAATTCTTGTGTGCCTAAAGTCGTCAACATCCAATGCCTGCCTTCACGTCGAATAAGCCCGTTGCGTTTCAGATACTGCTGGGCATTACGTACGTAGTGCTTCCATTTTTTCCCAAAGTGCACGCCGTCAATTACTCTGTCTATTGCATCGTCACACAAATCAGGGTGAATACTCTGGACTCTACGATTTATATCCACGGTCTTCATAGGGCCTTCGTGCAATATGTAGAGTACGGTCGGCGCAAATATGCTATTCGTAGTCTCTTCGTGAGCACGTCGCCGGAGTAGCTGTAGATTCGCTGCATCGAGCCGGTGCTGCAGTTCTTCCCGCAATCTCTTTCGTCCAGATTCTTCTACTTCCCTGCGCAAATCTCGGAGTTCCGCGGCTGCACAACCGAAGCGTCGCACTTCCTCGAATGGCAATATGGCGCCCAGTTCTGCGTATTTTTCCATGTGTTGCTTGATTGCGCGCACGATAGGCTGAAGTTTGATCTTGACTCCGTATTCGACGTTATTCCGCAAACCACCCATCGTGAGATTCGCCGACGTGACCACCGCCGTGTGGTGGTCTGCTATGTATGCTTTCGCATGCAGGCCCGGTAGATGATGCACACGAACATGCGGTATTGACGCCATGAGGTCAGCTATTGAGGCGGCGTCAACTGAGCCATTAGCTAAATTGGGGATGCTGAAATTGGCTAGAAGGACTAGTTGAAAATCCCTGGAGATAGTCATCTTCCCCAATTCATTTGTTAGAATCTCCACGGCGCCGCGCGCGATAAATGGCGAAGCTATCATCAGTTGTTCTTCAACGGACCGCACCAACGAGACGAATCTCGCTTCCCACGGCGATTCTACAACGCTAATATGGTTGCTGCCGAAGTCGGCTTCCGTCATAGTGAGCGGCTCCCTCTCTCAGCGTTGGGTTGTTGATTACTTCGCCGTCTCTTCCTCCCACAGCGTAAGGACTCCGGGCAGGCGGCGGACCTGGATGGGGAATTCCTCGCTGCAGTTGACGGTGTAGTTCTCGCCCAAGTCTACCCGCCGCTGCTGGCCATTACCGGTAAACCGCAGCACTACCGGCTGTGGACCCTGGTAGCGACGCATAACCTCCTTCAGAGAAGCAAGCGTGTGGTCATCAGTCTGGGGCCCGTCCAATTCAATGATAACCGTGCGCGGGGCCGGCGCCGGGCCGGTGCGCCGACTTTCCCCCCTATCTCCCCCCGCTTGCGGGGGGATAGAGAGGGGGGCCGCAGGTGGGGGTGCTTGTTCGGCGGATCCCCGCGCCTCCTCGTGCCGACCCTGCTCAGCTTGCTTTCTCTGCCGCGGCGAGACCAGTTGGGCTTCATCCAGCGGTACAACGTCGTCAGCCAAGAGTTTCACCTCGTCATCGTTGCCCGAGCGGGACAGTTGCCGGTCCACGCGGGCCGCCATTACCACGAGGTTACCCTCTTCCAGATTCTCCTGGCAGGTCTCGTAGGCCGAGGCCAACACCGTTACTTCCACCTGCTCGGCCAACCCTTCCAGCGTCAGGAACATCATCAAGTCGCCGTTTTTGTCAATGTGGCGCTTGGTTTCGGCGATGACGCCGCCTACCACCACTCGGCTGCCATCGGCGAATTCAGTCAACTCCTCAATTGACGCCGTAGTACACTGCTCTACCCGCTCTTGGTTCTTGACCAGCGGGTGGCTGGACAGATACAGGCCCAGCAGTTCCTTCTCCAGTCCCAGTACTTGCTCCTCGGTCATAGCCGGCACGTCCGGCAGCGGCGGCTCGGGCCACTGGTCAGCGGCCGGCTGACTGCCTCCGAACAATGAACTTTGCCCTACGGCCTGGTCTTGCTGGTATTTCTGGCCCGCCGCATACACACTATCCGCCGCGGCCAGCAGACTATTGCGCTGGCCAAACTCGTCAAAGGCTCCCACCTGGATGAGCACTTTGACCGAAGCAACAGATACTTTCTCAGCGGGCAGCCGACGAGAAAAATCAGCCAAGCCCAGGTAGGGGCCGTCACTGTCACGCTCGCCCACGATCGCCGCCGCGGTAGGCGTACCCAAATTCTTGATAGCCGCCAAGCCAAATAGAATCTCAGTGCCCTCTACGGCGAAATGCGCTTGACTGCGATTGACCGAAGGCGGCCGCACCTGTAGCCCTAACCGCCGACATTCGGTCACCGCCTTAGCCACATCCTCACTGCTATCCATCACCGTGGACAGATGGGCGGCCATAAACTCCGCCGGATAGTTGGCCTTCAGATACGCCGTCCAGTAGGCCACCAGGGCATAGGCCGCGGCGTGAGATTTATTAAAGCCATACGAGGCGAAACTCTCCATCCGCGCGTAGATTTCGCGGGCCGTCCCTTGGGATACGTCGTTATCAACACACCCCTGCATAAATAGCGGCTTCATCTGCTCCATCTTCTCGTGGTCCTTCTTGCCCATAGCCCGCATAATCACTTCCGCCTGAGGCATACTGAACTCGGCCAGGATCGAGGCAATCTCCATCACTTGCTCTTGATAGGTAATTATGCCATAGGTCTCGGCCAGAATTGGCTCCAGGTCCGGGTGCGGATACTTCACCGGCTCCCCGTGACGCCGGGCACAGTAGGTGTCAATATGTTGCATCGGCCCGGGGCGATATAGGGCCACGGCCGCGATTATGTGCTCAAACCGCTCCGGTTGCAACTGCCGCAGCAGGCTGCGCATCCCCTCACTTTCCAACTGAAATACCGCCACCGTATCCCCTGCGCACAGCAGTTGGTATGTCTTGGGGTCATCCCGGGGCAGGTTGAGCAGGTCAATTTCTACCCCGTGATTGTCAGCCACCGCCTCCACAGTCCGCTGAATAACGGTAAGGGTTTTAAGGCCCAAGAAATCCATCTTCACCAGTCCCACGTCCTCTATCGGCCCCATGGCGTACTGGGTGGTGACCGTGCCATCTTTCTCGCCGCGCAGGGGAACATACTCAGTTAGCGGAGCATCAGCAATAACCACAGCGGCGGCGTGCACCGAGGCGTGTCGCGCCAGGCCCTCCAGATTCTGGGCAGTGCTCAGCAGTCGGGCCGTTTCCTCATCTTCCTGGACCGCCTCAGCCAACTCAGCAACCAACTTTAATGCATTGTCAAGCGACCGGCCAAAGGGCACTAACTTGGCCAGCGTATCCACTTTCTTCAAGGGAACTTCCATAGCCCGGCCTACATCACGGATGGCCGCCCGTGCCCCCAGCGTATTGAAGGTAACTACCTGTGCGACCCGCTCCCGCCCATACTTCTCCTTTACATATTCAATGATCTCTTCCCGGCGGTCATCGGGGAAGTCCAAGTCAATATCCGGCGGGCTGGCCCGCTCCGGGTTGAGCATCCGCTCAAATATCAGCCCGTACCGTAGCGGGTCAATCTCGCTGATGTCCAGCAGATACGCCACAATACTACCGGTGGCTGAGCCACGCCCTGGGCCGACCAGGATACCACGCTCCTTGGCCTCTCGTATGAAGTCAGCCACTATCAAAAAGTAACCTGCGTAGTTAGTTTGGGCAATGACATCCAGTTCATAATCCAGTCGCTGAATTACCTCGGGGCGCGGTGAGCCATAGCGCACCTCAATATTCTGCTCACACAACTCCCGCAGATAACTGTTCAGGTCGTGTCCCGTGGGCACGGCAAAATGGGGTAGCATCAAATTGCCTAACTCCAACTCTACATTGCAGCGGTCAGCGATTTCCAGCGTGTTGCTCAGCGCCTCCGGTATCTCGCCGAACACCTCGTTCATCTGGCCCGCTGACTTCAGATAGAACTGGTCGCCGGGGAAGCGCAATCGGTTGGCCTGCTGGCAGGTGGACTGGGTCTGGATGCACAGCAGCACATCGTGGGCCTCAGCATCCTGCTGGTTGAGGTAGTGGACATCATTGGTGGCCACCACGGGCAAGTCAAGTTCATCAGCCAGCCGCAACTTGGCCGCAATTACCCGCTGCTGCTCCGCCAGGCCGTGGTTCATCAACTCCAGGTAGAAATTGTCCGGCCCGAACAATTCCTTGAACAACTCACAGTGCTGGCGAGCCGCGGCCAATCTATCCTGGAGTATATCAGTGGCAATCAAGCCCTGCTGACATCCGCTGAGGGCGATGAGACCCTCGCTATGGTTGCCCAGGAGTTCAAAGTCCACTCGGGGATGATAGTAGAAGCCCTCCAGGTGCGCGGCACTGACCAGTTTCATCAGGTTCTTATACCCCTGGAGGTTTTCAGCCAGCAGCACCAGATGGTAAGCATTCCGGTCTTCAGCGGTGGAGCGGTCAAAACGAGTGCGCGTGGCCAGATATACCTCGCAGCCGATAATCGGCTTTACCCCAGCGGCTCGGCAGTGCTTGTAGAAATCAATGGCCCCATACATCACCCCGTGGTCGGTCAGGGCCACCGCCGGCATATCCAACCCGGCTACCTGCTCTACCAACTGCGATAGACGGCAAGCGCCGTCTAACAGACTATATTCGGAGTGGACGTGCAGATGGACAAACGGCGCTGGCATCTATCGGTGAACTCCTTATCTACTGCTGCAATTCGTTGGTTTGACTGCTAAGCCTGTTGCGAAAATCTATCGTCAGAGAGGCATCCGTCCAGCGAAGTCCCTCGCGGCAGAGATGCCGCTCCTACAGCACCAGATTCACCAACTATTGTGGGAGGGGCATCCTCTCTGTCCTGAGCCTGCCGAAGGGTGCCCCAATATATTCTACCGGGCTGGCGTCAGGCTATTTCTCTTTGCCCGCAGACTGCAATTGCCCTTGTGCCGACCACTACCCCGACAACTGTGTGTGTTGACCATATTTATCAGTCAGCAGGAGCAGCCGCCTCGGGTATTGGGGCCATCGCCCCCTCGGCCTCCGGTACCACTCGCTCGGGAGTAATTTCTTCCTCCTCAGCCTCGGGCACTTCTTCGGCCTCCACTGCAGTTACTTCGCCTTCTATCTTCTCCTGAAGTTCAGCCAGTAGGCGGTCAAGTTGGTCAAGTTCGGCGGCAACTACCGGCCAGGCTTCCCGCGCTACGGCCTCCTGGGCGCTACGGCCCTCGCCGATAGCCTTCTCTACCAGACTGATGCTCTCGTGCTCCGACAGCCGCTCCAATATCGTCAGTATCTGGTTGGCCCCCTTGGTCAGGTTGTTGCCATCCACACGGGCCTTGGCTTTCTCGATATCCTTCATCACGTCAGGGACCAGTCGCGCCGGCGCTTTCATTGCCACATCCACTGCCCCCAGCAGGTAAGCCGAAGCCAAATTAACCGCTTCCTCCGCCGAAGAGGTGCTAATGGCCACCAGGGCTCGCTCCAGGTGCTGAGTGATTAGCGCGGCCGGTATCTGACTGCGCAGACCCACCAATACCGGCCCCAACCGACCCAGAGTCCCTGCGGTTTTCTCGGTGGACTTGGCAGTTGCTGCCCGGCGCGCCGCACTCACCAATGCCTTGGCTACTCGCACGTCGGTGCCCAATCTTTCTATCCCGCTGGGCACTCGCTCCAAGGTCTCACGGCGCTGGACTTCCCGCGCTAAAGTCTCCAGAGTACTGCCGCTCTGTTTCAGATAACCCAGAATCTCCTCCATCAACTGTTGCTGTTGATTGCTTATCTGCGCAGATGGCTGCGCCGGTTTCGCTGGCTTCTGACTTTCTGGTCGGCACGCCCCTAACACCAACCCCACCACCGCCACAAGTAGTACCGCCTTATGTGTTCGCATAGTCATCGCTCCCCAAATGAAGTGGTAACAAGCCAGAACCTGGACATAAGTTCGCCCCAACTAACCAATTCTCCTGCCCGCGACTGCGCCAAAAGCTCTTTTCTGAAAAACAGCAGCCTTTACGCCCATCAGTATCGGTACGGCGAGCGTCCCGCCCGTCCTACCGGCCGCCGGGAGGTCGGTGCCAATGCCGGGCCCACCAGCTATTTCGCACTCTGTGCTCTAACGATCCGGGCCAACGTCAGTACAGCACAGGTGCCCGCCTCCTCGTCCCACCAGGCACACCTCCCACCCAGACAGGCGTTAGGATCGGCGGCCTTTACCAATCGCCGAACCGAATCGTCAAGCGTCTGGGGCCGCAGCGATAGCAGCGGACAAACTAATTGCTGTTGCCTTCTGGCCCACTGTTCTTCTTTGCTATCACCTGTTTCCTCCATATTGTCTCCCTCTCAATAGGATTCTGAACCTGGTCGGCTTGACCAGACCTTTCCGTTTGCTTCTCACTTCATCGGTGTTACCCCGCCCCTTTGACGGTTAGCCTACCCCCAGCCATAAGCATATTGCCTCGGGCTTCACGGGCCAACTGGATAGCCTAACTGCTTCTCAATTTCCTGCAGCGCCCGTTCGTCGCGGCGTTCTTCAGGGGTCAATTCCCCCTGGGCATAGCGCTCGCGATAAGTAGGACCTGCCGGTACGGCCTCCTCCGGGGGTTTGGGTTGCTGAGCACTCGGCTGCGGAGCCGGTGTACCATAGGAGCCGGGTGGACCCGACGGCCCTGGCCCAAACCCGTGAGCGACATCAGCCGGCAGTGGTGGTGGGGAAACTGGTGGTTTCTTAGATTTTCCGCACCCCACAACCAAGGCCATACTAACCACTGCTATTATTATCAACAACGCTGTTGTCCCATTGCGCATCTACTTTGCTCCCTTCTGATTTACTTGCTACTTGCTATCAGAACTGCTAACGGCTCAGTCGGCTAATCTGCCGCCGCCTTGACGGCCATCTCAATATTGGGCAGGCGCACTCTACTTACAGGCTACCGGTTTACCTCGACTACGAGGGTCTGGTACGCGGGTGGCCCGGGCACAATACCCCGTGGACCACATACCAGACCTCCTCCTCGCTGGCCCCAGGCAGGACCTCACTGACCGCGCTTTGCACAGTTGCCTTCTCAGCCTCAGTTAAGCCGCCCTTGTGGAATCCGGCTGCCTCACTCTTGGTCTGATACCAGTCGCACTGGCCGCCGCAGATGTATCGGTGCAGCAGTTTGCGGGCGGTCTCCTTCTCCAGTGCCTGGGCCTCCGCCACCCACGCCATAATCTCCTCAACCTGGCTCTTCTCCTGCTCAGTCGCCTCGGTATTCATCGGTGTTCCTCTCTTAGTTCGGCCAAAATAGTCTTGGCCTTCCCACTGGTCAAAGGCCGGGCAAGCCGCAGAAAACTCTCAAAGTTAATAATAACAGTCTGTTCCCCGTATGCCAAGCCCCGGCCGCCTGCTTGACGCTCAGCTCAAGGTCTGCTATACGGCTGTAGTGTTTGCGGCGTTAGTCACAGAATCCTGCCTGCCAATCCCCTTGCTATCCCCCACCTACTGTCCCTGGCTGGCCACAACGGCTGCCATCCACTTATCTGCCCATTCCCGAAATGGCCCGGACCCACCACTGGATGGCATTGATGTCCACACCCCCTGCAGAACATTCCAATACGAGACTTCAATGCCGTGCTTCTCACTAAGCAGATACTTAACCCGCGCCGCCTCATCTATCACTTCGCTCTGGCTGGTTGCTGTTTGCTTGGCCAGGGCGACCACAAATTGGCGATACTGATTGGTAATCTGCGGCGACCGAGGATTGCCACCATCAAGCATCACCATGTCCGGCACTAACAGACCCCGGGGCGCCTTCTCCTCCGCAGTCGGTGCGCGCTCACCCCGCCCACAGCCCCCCACTAAGGCCATACTAATTACAATAACGCCCATAAGCGGCGTGCTTGGAATTCTCAACTTCGCTTCCTCCTTTGGTCATCAACCTGCTGACTTGGCTCGGCATTCACTTGTGCTGATCTATCAGTTGGCCCAAACAACCTCCGCCCTTGGGACGCAGGGCCCAGGCCTTCAGCCGGTGGCCCGGACCTCCCCGCCTCTGACTACCGGTACGACGGGCGGCTGGCCGCTTATCTCAAGGTCTGGTATGAGTCTTACTCCAGGGGCCTCCGCCGGCACGGCGACGCTAACCTTGCGCAATATTGCTTCCCGCTTGCCGCCCAGGCTTACCGTCACGCCTTTCCCCTCACGGGGCACCGGATCGCCGTCTTCCTGCAATACGGCCAAATAGCCCCCAATGGCGTCTTCGGCCCTAATCAAAGCCTCGGTGAGAGATTGGCCATAGGTACTACAACCGGGCAGGGCCGGCACTTCTACCACATAGCCGCCCTTCGCCTCCGGAATAAGCACAACAGTGTAAGTCACCCGCATTACTCTCGCCTCCTATCATAGGTCAGTGGCCTGTTTTAGCTGGATAACCTCCGCCCCCGACTTGCCGGTTAGCTCAAGGTCCGGCGCCCGTTTCCTTTCCCTACGTGATTGCTACTACTCGCAGGGCGGCTCATAGTAAATTTTCTGTCCCAGCGGGAGCCATTCCTTCTGGCAGATTAGGCCCTCAGCGACGAGGCCGTCTAATGCTTGCTGAACGACCGCTGCATCTAAGCCAGTTCTCTGCTCAATACGTTGCGCGGTGACGCGGTCTTTGTCTTGGAGCATCTCCTCCAGGGTATACCCAAACTTTGTGCGCATATACTCCAGAATAATCCGCCGGGCCTCCTGTACTTTTTCATCTATCTCGCTCATTCTACTGCCCCCCTTCCGCGTAGAATTCAAAGCGTGCTACTCCACTGACCTTCGCGGCTCCTCCCTCCGCCTGCGCTTAAGACCGCCGGCGGGTAAGTGCGCGCAAAATTGTCAATGTTGATAATAACAGTCTATTGACCCGCTGGCAAGCCCCCCGCCGCCTGGCCGCTTATCTCAAGGTGCGCCATAGCGCTGTAATGTTTGTTGTATTAGTCGGAAAGTCCTGCTTCGCAATCCATTTGCTATCTGCTTGTCGCGCGTTATCACGGATGAACAGCAGCCCCCTTTAGCGCACCTATGTTACTTTACCAATAGAACGCCCGTCCCCGGGTCAAGGCAGGCCGCATAGGGGCCTCCACGGGCGTTTTAGGGCTATGGTAGGTTCACAGGCGCATCCCAGAGCGCGCCCAGCTGGTCAGTTCCTTTTGGGGTGAGGTTTCATGCCACTCTTTCCTGGGTAGACTCATCAGAGGTTTTGGCATAAGAAATCCGGACTGAATATACCTCGCAGACTAACAGGCAAAGCACATTGCGGAAACAGAACAACATCCTCCAGCGCGACAAAGCCGGTATGACCACGGTAGAGTACGCGATAATTATCGTTGTGATCGTGGTAACAGCGGCTGTGATCTGGGCTCAGTTGAGTGCACACGCCCAGAGGTCGGTGTCAGACTCCGCTGAGGCCTTTGATACGGCTATCGATACCCGCGAATCTCCCCCAGGCGGCGGCAAAGGTAAGGGCAAAGGCAAAGGTAAGGGTAAGGGCAAAGGCAAGGATAAAGAGGGCGCCGAAGCATATCGTGATACTCCTACTCAACTAGTAGTTGCGTATTTCCTCGCTGGCCGGTGGGCCGGCAAAGACCTCCACCGCGTAATGCTGACGGACTGTGCCCCAACCCGCTGTTATCAGATCTATACTTCCCCACGAAAAGGCCGTCGGTCAAGGCGGGTCTAACTGGAAAGACCCGCCAATCGTTTCCTATCAGCCGCGGCTATCTACCCCTACCAATAATCCTTCCCCTCCTCAAAACAGGCCGTCTACGGGCCGCCTGGCGTTCATAGCTATTCCGGGCTGCTCGTCTGCCGCTTCCTTCTCCCCCGCCGGCTTGCCGCTCATCTCAAGGCGCGCCATTGTGCTGTAGCCTTTGCTGTGTTAGTGCAAAGACGACTACGGGGCCGACCAGACAAGTTCACCATTCTCGTCCAATAGCCTGAGCGTCGGGCTTCCGCTGAGCATAATTCCGCTGAGGATCCGATCGCGCTCCTCATCGTCTTTCATTTGCAGCCCGGGATTCCCATCGGACCCCACCCCCAGCAGGGCGCGGTATTTGCCGTTGTGGTCCAACAGCGTTAGGCCATAACTGCCATCGGGCATGGCCACGATGAGCACTCGAGAGTTCTGCTCTTCGTCCACCAGTTTCAGCATCGGCCTGCCGTCCGGTAGGACCGCCATCAGTATCCGGGGCAGCAGGTCATCGTGCATCAGGGCCAGTCCCACTGTCCCGTTCGAGAACACGCGGAGAGTTGCCCGAGCCTCACCCTCGGCGTCCACCACGCAAAACTCCTCCGCCTTAACCACTTTCGCAACTTCCGTTTGCGCGAACACCGCTTCCCCTCTCAGCAGGTCCGACAAAGCCCCTCCCATCAGACCGGCCACGGCTACGACCGCCAACATAGTGGCAAACTGTTTCCTATTCATTGCTATCCTCCTTGTTGTTTATTAGCCCCCCGGCTTGCCCGTTAGCCCGCGGCCTATCATCTTCATCTTGGCCAGCGTGGGTAGTTTCCAAGATACGGCGGACAACGAGAAACAGGTCCTCGAGGTCGGCTATCGGCTTGCTGTAGAACCAGGTGCAACCCAGGTCATAGCTTATTTTGACGGAACGCGACTCACCAAGAACCGTAAGCATCAATACCGGGATTTGCGCAGTTGCCTCGTCACTCTGTAGGCGCGTGAGAGTGGACCAGCCGTCCAGTTTCGGCATCATTACATCGAGTATAATAAGGTCAGGTATCTGTTCTTTCACTCGCTGCAAGCCTTGGGCCCCGTCGTAGGCGCCGGCCACTTCGAAACCCTTGTGCTCCAGGAAGAGCTTGAGCGTCGCCACAAATTCCCGGCTGTCATCTACCAGCAAGATGCGATTAGCCACAGTATTCGCCGCCTCCTCGTAGGCACTGATGCCTACTGCCTATTGCCAACCTGCCGAGCCGGTGCCAATTCATCATTCTATTCTCCCGCTACTGCTCGTCTGCCGCTTGCCTGACCGCCCACTTGCCGGTCACCTCAAGGTCTGGGACTCCTGTAATGTTTGCCATATTAGTCGGAAAGACCTGCTTCTAGTAACCGAGAAACTCCTGCTGCAGGCCGTCTACGGCCTGCTGTGTGCTGGGGCCTGCTTTCACTGGGACGCTCACATAGGGGCTTTACTTCGTCGCAACCTTACCGCCGAAGAGCAGCCGCCACCAGCCATAGGTGGCAAGGCCACCTATGTACCCCATTGCATGGCCTGCGATTGGGAAGAGCCGACCTAACGACATGGCCCCAATAACGGCTACACGCGACGCCGAAGGGGGCTCGTCGTTAAACTGTACTTCCCTATGTGTGTAATCGCCGATGATCAGCCCGAATAGTGCGCCAACGAACGAGATCACAGCTGCAAGGCCGACTCCCTCGCCGCTCGACATGTGGGCAAGAGTCTCCTCGTCCAAATATAGGCCAATCGTCACGCCTACAACCAAATACACCCACACCCCCAAGTAGCCAGCAATCAGCCAGCTTGCTTTCTTGCTCCAAGTTGGCATCTCGGTCTGCTCTGAGGTCTGCAGCTCCTCGTTACCTGTCATGTGATCGTCTCCTTTGCGCTCTCGGCGCGTGTTATGACCGTCTACGGGCCTCCTGTGTCATTTTGCGGCTATTCTGGACTGCTGCTTTGCCGCTTGGCCTTTCCTCTGCCGCGGGGCTTTTTTGAAGGTGGCGACCTCCACCTTCGGGTATTGTAGTTTCTGGCCGGATAGCAATCCCTCAATGGTCAATATCTGGAGGCGCGGCACCGGCGGCAGCAGGCCGGTCGGGTCATAGAATCCCGCCGCCGCTTCTTTCTTCATCGGGTCGGTCGGCTCTCGCAGGGTGATAAACGCCCCGATTTCGGCCTTCTCACGTTCCATCATACCTCTAAGTTGCGATACCTGCGGAGACCCCACACCCCCGCCTTTGACCTGCACGACGATCTTCTTAGCCTGGCCGGAGTCATCATCAAAGAAGTAGATATAGCCGTCTACGCCCTTGTCGGCCCCTTTCTTCTTACCGCCGACGGGGCGGGACCCCACCCTACCCTCCCCGCAAGCGGGGAGGGAGCGAACGCTGCCCTGCCCCTTCCCCCCGCTTGCGGGGGGACACAGGGGGGTCTCACTCCTCCCCCCGTCTACCGACCGACCCGCCGAAATTCCCTTCCCCCCGCTTGCGGGGGCACACAGGGGGGGCCCACTCCTCCCCCCGTCTACCGACCGACCCGCAGCAATTCCCTTCCCCCCGCTTGCGGGGGGATACAGGGGGGTCTCCCTCCTCTCCTCGGCCACATACTCGCGCAGAATATCCAAATTATCTCCGAAGTAGAGTTTGCGCTGCCATTCAGTCATCATTGTCTCCTCTCTTGCCGCCGCCATGAATTCTCGTCGCAGACGCCTATCGTACCCGTTATCACCGCCGGCACAGGGTTTCTACCAATATGCCCGGCCTCACGGGCCGCTCCACAACCCCATTATAACGCCAACCAGCACCAATCGGGAAGGCACAGGGGCATTGACAGACCGATTGGGCTGTGGTATACTAAAATTGGTTGATGGATGCGGAAGCGACGGCCTGCCCGAAATCTGAGTCAGGCCCAATTGCCCAACCCAGCCCCTGCAGCGGCTTTCTCCGCCGATGTCGCCGCATACCCGCCGCCTGAATTCCCGAGCAAGCAAGGAGGTCAACGGCACGGTCTGGGGAACAGTATCTAAACCAATCAGGTTGAACTGATAAACCTAATTATTTGAAGCGGTGAATCATTATGGTTCCGATGTTTGTATATCGCGTAGGCATTGATTTAATGGGTCACACATTCGTACTATTGGCTGATGAGCCGATGGAGCGGGTGCTGCCGATATGGATCGGTCAGTATGAGGCCTATGCCATAGCTGCTGAGTTGGATGAAAAACAGTTTGAGCGGCCCCTGACCCATGACTTGCTTTCCTCAATTATCGCCGCTCTGGAGTGCCACGTGGAGAAGGTTTCTGTCACCAAGTTGGAAGACAAGACCTTCTATGGACTGGTGACTCTGAACAAAGACGGGGAGCCGGTACACGTCGACTCGCGGCCCAGCGACGCAATTGCTTTGGCCCTGAAGACCGGGGCCGACATTGAAGTGTCAGAAGAAGTTCTGGCTCAGGCCGCAGTGCGTCCGGAGGAAGGTGGCGACGAGGCCGAGGAGATTGAGAAATTCAGAGAACTATTGGCCGAAGCTGACATAAGCCCTGATACATTTCGAACCGAAGATTCTGAGACAGAAACGGAGAACGAGTCGTGACTAAATCCAGCAAATGGTTGACGTATTTCTTTGTGCTTATCCTGGCGGGCACTGTCCTAATAAAGCTGCTAACCCTGTACACCGATTATCTGTGGATGGCTTCGGTGGGCCAGGCGGCTGTGTTCAAGACCATATTGGGCACGCGAGTGCTACTGGGTGTCATCGTAGGTGGTCTGTTCTTTGTCTGGCTGTGGCTTAACATCCGCATCGCCCGCCGTCCCTTACCGACCGATGTAACCTTCATCGGTCGCCGATTACTGCCCGAGGAGGAACGCGAGCAGATTGAGCAGTATGCCGATCGGGCGTTGCTGATCTTTGCCCTGGGCGCCGGCCTGCTGGCTGGTCTGTACGGCAGCAGCCGGTGGCTGGGTTATCTGCAGTTTACCCATCCCGTGGACTTCGGTTACACTGAACCCGTCTTGGGCAAAGATGCCGGCTTTTATGTGTTTAAGTTGGGTTTCTTGCAGTATGTGTGGCGCTCGTGCTTCTATGCGGTAGTCATCGCCTTCGTAGTCAGCACCCTTGTCCATCTATACCAGGAAGCGATTCGGCTTGTGGGCAATACGGTCCACGCCCTGCCTCGCGCCCGGCGGCATTGCCTGGGCCTGCTGGCCGTGGCTTTGTTCCTCAAGATCTATGGCTACCGGCTGGCGCAGTATGATTTATTGTATTCCCAGCGCGGGGAGTTCTTCTCCGGCGCCTCTTATGTGGATATCCATGCCCGCCTGCCAGTGCTATACTTGATGATGGTAGTTGCCGCGGCAGTGGGCGTTATCCTCTTGGTTAGCATTCGCCGCCGAGGTTTTAGGTTGGCCGGCTGGGCTTTGGGCATCCTGGTGGCCATCTCCTTCCTGGGCGGGTCGGCCTACCCGGGTCTGGTTCAGCGCCTGGTGGTCAAACCCACTCAATTGGAGAAAGAGACGCCTTACGCCAAGCACAATATCACCGCCACTAATAAAGCCTACGACTTGGAGAAGGTCAAGACCCGCACCTTCCCGGCGGCCAAAGCCCTGACAGCACAGGAGATTCGGGCTAACGCCGAAACACTCAACAGCATTCGCCTGTGGGACCATCGGCCTCTGGAGACCACTTACGATATGAAACAGGGCCTGCGGGCTTATTACAAGTTCGCCGATGTGGATGTGGATCGTTACCATGTGGGGGGTGAGTACCGGCAGATAATGCTATCGGCCCGCCAACTGGATTACGGCGAATTGCCCTCGCGCACCTGGGTTAATACCTACTTGTCTTACACCCACGGCTATGGCCTGGCTATGTCGCCAGTGAACAAATCGGCCAACGGTGGCTTGCCCGAACTCTGGGTAAAGGACCTGCCCACAGTTTCCACTTTTGAGGAATTGGAAGTACAGCGGCCTGGCCTGTATTATATGACCAGTACGCGCCCGCGCTTAATCGAACTAATCTCTCCCCCCGAGCAGCGGCCCCCTCCGCCTCAGGCCACCGGACCCGAGGGTCCGGGCGGCATGCCACCACCGGCCTCGCCTTCGGTCCAACCCTCGCCCTCGGCGGCGGCGGGCAGCGCCACCGTGCAGCAAACCAAGTTCGTAATTGTCAACTCCCGCAATCCCGAACTCCACTACCCCAAGACTGGCCAGGCCGGGGTTGGGGCCAATGTGACTACCCACTACAGCGGCAGCGGCGGAGTCTCCATAAGCGGTTGGTTCAACCGCCTGGCCTTTGCCGCCCGGTTTATGGATGTACAAATCTTGCTCACCGAGTACATCACACCCGACAGCAAAATACAAATTAATCGTTATGTGCCCGAGCGTATCTATGCCATTGCCCCCTTCCTGACGTACGATCCGGACCCCTATCTGGTGATCATAGACGGGCAGTTGAAATGGATCTGTGACTCTTATACTGCCTCGCGTATGTATCCGTACTCTACGCGTAAACCCGAAGTGGGCAATCTCAACTATATGCGCAATTCAGTCAAAGTAGTCGTAGATGCCTACGAGGGAAAACCAATCTTCTACGCCGTTGACCCGGACGACCCAATACTGCACTGCTACCAGAGCATATTTCCCACGCTATTTACATCTTTTTCCCAAATGCCTAATCAAGTGCGCCGCCACTTGCGCTATCCCCAACTGCTGTTCCGTATCCAGGCCGAAATCTACGGCCGCTACCATATGAAGGATGTGCCCACTTTCTTCCACAACGAAGATGCCTGGGCCATTCCGCCCGAACTGTATGCCGGCTACCGGCGACCGATGGAGGCGTATTATATCATACTCAAGTTGCCGGGCGCCGAGCACGCCGAGTTTATCCAGATGCTGCCCATGGTCCTCAGAGGCCGCGAAGAGAAGAACATGGTGGCATGGATGGCGGCGCGCTGCGACGATCCCCATTACGGCGAATTGCTGGTGTATGATTTCGCTGCCGGCCAGCTGTTCTTGGGCCCAATGATGGTGGAATCATTGATAGATCAGGACGCCACCATCTCCCCGCAACTCAGCCTGTGGGACACGGGCGGCTCGCGGGTGATCCGCGGTAATACCCTGGTCATTCCCATTGAGCAATCGCTGCTATATGTCGAGCCGATTTACTTGGAATCCACCGAAAGCCCCTACCCCACTCTCCATCGGGTTATCGTAGTCGTCGGCGATCGCATAGTAATGGAACCTACTCTGGACCAGGCCCTGGCTGAACTGTTCGGCGTGGCGGCCACGGCGGCTCCTGAAGTAGAAATAGAAGCGCGGCCCGGGGTGGCCGAGCGACCGCCCACGGAAGGCGCGCCTGAAGATCTGCAACAAATCCGCGACATGATTAAACAGGTTCTGCAACTGGAAGTCGAAGCCGACCGCTTGCTGCGCCAGAGCGACCTGGCCGGCTACCAGGCCAAGCAGCAGCAACAGAAGAAGATACTGGAGCAACTTGACGCCACCGTGGAGTAGCAACACCGGTTATCAGCAGACCAGAACGGGGGCCTCCCGGTTTAGGCCGGGGGGCTTTTGCATGACAGTATGTGAAGGTGAAATGGGGCCCGATGACTAAATCAACTCTGGCAGAGCGTTGCCAAACTGGTAGGAGGGGCATCCTTGCCCCGATATGTGCTTATATTTCCCAAGCCAAGATTACACAGTCTATTATGCCACATCAGGAGGATGACTATGCCTAAGGTAGCAATGATTGGTGCCGGCTCAGTGGGATTTCCCCAGAAGTTGATTGGCGACATTCTCAGCTTCGAGGCGCTGCGCGATACCCACTTCAGCCTCATGGACATTGACCCTGAACGCCTGGATGTGACCTACCAGGCCGCTCTGACGCTGTTCCAGCAGGAAAATCTACCGGCTACGGCCAGCAAGACCCTGGACCGCGCCGAGGCCCTGGACGGGGCGGACTATGTCATCTGTGTGATTCTGGCCAATGGCCTCGAGCCTTTCGAGAACGAGATTAATATCCCCTACAAGTACGGTATCACCCAGAATGTGGGCGATACTCTATGTGTAGGGGGCGTATTCCGAGCGCTGCGCACTATCCCCATATTAGTGGACATCTGCCGCGATATGGAGCAGTGGTGCCCCGACGCCTGGATGCTTAACTACACCAACCCGATGCCGATGGTCACCTGGGCCTGCAATGTGGCCACTAACATTAAGTTCATCGGCTTGTGCCACGGCGTTCAGGGCACGGCCGGGGAGATGGCCCGGTTCATAGACTTTCCACCCGAGCAGACCCGCTACTGGGCCGCCGGCATCAACCACTTGGCCTGGTTTCTGCGCTTTGAGAGTGCCGACGGCCAGGACCTGTATCCCCGTATCTGGGAGAAACTACAACGTGACGGCCCGCCCGAGGGCGACAAAATCCGCTGGGACTTCGCCCAGCACATCGGCTACTTTATGACCGAGAGCAGCGGACACTTCTCCGAGTACATCCCCTACTATCGCAAGCGTCAGGACATTATGGACCAACTGGGTGGCCCGGGCTTCGGCGGCGAACATGGCTACATTCTGCGCCAGTACCACACCCACTGGAGGCCCCACGCCGAGCGCACTCTTCGCCAAATCCGCGGCGAGGAGCCTATCCCCTTTGGTGAGCGCAGCGTGGAATATGCTTCCAACATCATTCACTCTCTGGAGACCAACGAGTTCTTCCGGCTCAACGGCAACGTGATGAACAACGGCCTCATTACCAACCTGCCCCAGGGCTGCTGCGTGGAAGTGCCCTGCATGGTAGACAGTCTCGGTATCCACCCGTGCACGGTGGGCGAACTGCCCCCCCAGTGCGCGGCCATTGACATCACCAATATCAACGTCCAGACCCTGGCCGTCCAGGCAGCCCTGGAAGGAGACCGCGAGAAAGCCTTCCACGCCGTGCTGGTTGACCCGCTGACCGCGGCAGTCCTCTCGCCGGGGGAGATTCGCCAGATGTTCGACGAACTCTTTGCGGCTAACCGGCAGTGGCTGCCCCAGTTTTGAACTAATGGTCGTGGCGGCAACTATCCACTGACAGTCAATTGCGGGCCCATCGGGCCGGAGGCTGACTATCTAATAATGCCTGAGGAAATGACAGTGGACGCCATTGTATTTGACTTTGACGGCACCTTAGTGCCCACGAACATAGACTTCGCCCTCATGCGCCATCGCATCCTGGAGCATATACGGCACTGGGGGCTTTATCAGCCCGGCGTGGAGGACGGCAAATACGTGCTGGAACTTATCGCCTGGGCCCAGCAACGCCTCGCTGACCGGCCCCAGCGCCTTCACGACTACCGCCGGGAGACCCAAGATATCCTACGCGAAGTGGAACTGCCCTGCTGCCAGCAGGCCCAGCCGTTCGCGGGAGTGCCCGAGGCGCTGGCCCGGTTGCGCGAAGCGGGAATCGGGGTGGGTATCATTACGCGCAATTCCCGCGAAGGGGTCAATGCTGTCCTCGCCCGCCATCCGCTCTTTTATGAGGTGCTGCTGACCCGCGACGACCTGGCCGAGGTCAAGCCCCACGCTGAGCACCTGCGCCGCGCCCTGCAGGCTCTAACTGCCTCGCCGCGCCGGGCGTTGATGGTCGGCGACCACGCCACCGACATCCAGTGCGGCCAGGCCGCCGGGGTGCGCACCTGCGGCGTGCTGACATCCAAGACAACCCTACCCGAATTCCACCGGCTGGGTGCCGATTGGGCCTTTGCTGATGTGCCCAGCCTGGTCGACTTCATTTTGGAGCGCCGACTATGAACCACTCGCAGGGACCTCTGCCTACCGGCAAACTCCCCCTGGAACTGCTGGCTGACCTCATCGCCGGATTAGAAATAGAGGAGGCCAGCGTAGTGGTAGGCCCGGGTGTGGGCCGGGATGTCGCCATCCTGGACTGCGGCGGCCCCGAGTATCTCGTCGTGACTGCTGACCCCATCACCTTCGCTACCGATGCGCTGGGCTACTACGCGGTCAGCGTTAATGTCAATGATATCGCCACCAGCGGCGGGACGCCCCGCTGGTTGGTGGTGACGCTGCTGCTACCCGCGGGCCAAACTGATGAAGAGATGGTGCGTGATATCTGGGAGCAACTGCACGCGGCGGCGGCTGATGCGGGAGTGGCTGTGGTCGGCGGCCACACCGAGGTAACGCCCACGGTCAATGCCCCCGTCATCTCAGGCCACATGCTGGGCACCGTGCCCCGCGACCGATATATCACCGCCGCTGGCGCTCAGGTGGGCGATGAAATAGTGCTTCTGGGGCCGGTCGCAGTGGAGGGCACCGCGCTCCTGGCCCGCGAAATTCCCCGGAAACTGGCGGCCTTGGGTTTTTCCCAACCGACGATTCAAGCAGCCGCTGACCTGCTGTTTGACCCCGGGATTTGTGTCATAGATTATGCAAGATTAGCCATAGAAACCTGTACAGAGGTTCACGCTTTTCACGATCCCACTGAGGGTGGTCTGGCTACCGGCCTGTGGGAATTGGCCCTGGCCTCAGAAGTAGGCTTACGGGTGAGAAGTGAGCATATTCCGCTCCTGCCCGCGACCCAGGATTTCTGCGAGAAACTGGGCATTGACCCCTTAGGCTTGATTGCCTCCGGCTGTCTGCTGGCCGCCGTCTCCGCCGACCAGGCCCAGGCGCTGGTCGAGCAAGCGGCCACTCAAGGCATCCCCGCCGCCACCATCGCCACCGCCGTCCCCGAGTCCGACGGCCTCCAAATCCACCGCGCCGGCCGCTGGTCCCCCCTCCCCCGCTACGACCAGGACGAGTTGACTAAGGTGCTGTGATAGGTGTAAGATTTGAGATGTTCGTGTAGGTGAATCGCTTCGGTCAGCGAAGTATTTGCCAGGGTGGGAGGTGGCTGGAGTGCCGCAAACAAACACAGCGATAGTTGGACTTGTGGTAGCTGCCATCGTTGTGTGGTATTGGGCTGAATGGCAGCGATGCGCCGAACAGCAGCGGCCCATGAACCCCCTCCGCGATCCGCTTGTCCTGTTTAGCCTGGCTGTGCAGCGACTGTGGCACAACCGTAGTTTCTTCTTTATTCTCCTGGCCTGCTGGCTGATTTCAGCAGGCATCTGCAGATTCATTATAGACCCCTTGATCTTCGCGCCTTATCGGGAGCAGTGGGCCGCGTCTGTAGGTCTCTCCCCGCCTGGCGACGAGCGGACGGACGCCCCCACCTTTCATGGTAGAGCAGTGGTTATAGATTCGGACGGCATAGCTGGAACGGGCCCGGTATCCTGGGTGTGGCGCGCGCTGCCTCAATTTCGCTTTGTTGATCTGAACGTAGGATATTCTGCTTGGGCGGTATTAATACCGGCCCTCGGAGCTTTGGCTGCAGTCCTAATCACGCTGTGGTTCAGGCGGCCCAACTGGCTGCCGCTGGACACCCACCAGCGGCTGGTTTGGCCAATCTATCTCACTCTGGGCGGCTTTCTAGTCATAGGCGCACACTCTGGATTCAGCGTCGCGTCCGCCCTTCTTTTAAGGCAGCCAGGGATAGTCTCTGACGCATATTTGTTTCTTTCATGTCTACTGCCCCTCTTCTTGGCCTTCGCCGAAGTCGTACTGACCGCACTCCTATGGCACGTAGTCCTACAGGTTGGCGCTGGTGCGTACTGGAATCTGTGTGCCGCGATACAGGGAGCCCTCAAGAGCTGGCTGCCTATCGCCTGGCTCACGTTCACCGTCGCTCTGCCTTATACTGGAGCTGCCGCCTTCCCGATATGGATGTATCTCCCAATGCAAGGTTTTGTTTTCCAGTTGGCTCCCGTCATCCGCATCGTCCTCCTATTCGTGCCCTGGATAGTTCTGGCGGAACGAACCAATTTCTGGCCGGCAGTGGTAAGAAACTTCCAGTTAATCCGCGGCCGGTGGTGCGACTTGCTGGTCTTGTTACTGCGTTGGTTGGTAGTAATCGTACCGGTATATGCGCTACTCAGCGCTGCCGCATGGCCAACAATTCATAACGCTGCTCTTCAGACGTTGCTTTCGCTAACACGCTCAACAATCGAACTGGTGGTACTGGTGACCATCGTCGTACTATACACCAAGCTCCGCGAGGGTGAGCAAACAGTGGTGGCTACAGAGGCAGCCGTGCCTGCGGATTAGAGCACTTCCAGCAGGGCGGCGGGGGCGGGGAAGTGGGTAGTGATGACGTCGTGGACTTCGGTGGCGTGGCGGCGGAGGGTGGCGATTACCTCGGTGACGGAGACCCCGGCCGCCGCCAGGTCCAGCAACCGCGGATACTCCTCCAGTAATTCCTCGTCACTTTTGCCCAGCACCGTAGCCGTGTGGTTGAGCAGATCAACTAAGTTGGTGAAAGCATCGGTGCCGGAGTGGGGCAGCGGGTCGCCCAGCAGGTCCATCATATAGGCTTCATCAGGCAGCCCGGCGGCCAGCATCGCAATCCGCCGCAGCAGGCACGGAATACACCCGCCGCACTGACGGTTGCCGCGGCCGGTCATCCAGCAGGAGGCGGTCTTCTGGATGTCCAGGGGACTGAGCGCCGGGCGCAGGATGTCACGTATCACTTCAGCTTTAGTCTGGTAGAGGAAGGGGTTCTGCACTCGGCAGTCCCAGCCGGCCTGCTCGCACAGACCATTGAATAGGTTTATGACGGCCGGATGGGTACTACGGGTGGACAGGCTGCCGCTGCGGGCCACCGTCAACGGCAGGGCCGCAGTCAGCACGCCGTTCTCGCCCAGATATACCTCTGCCAGGCCGGCTGCAGTCGCCGCCACTGCCGCCAGCGTCATATACAGCAAGGACCGCACGCGGCGCGAAGCCTCGCGCTGGTCAGGTTCAGGATAAGGCAGCGCCTCAGGACGGCGCAGGTCAGGAGCGATATGCACACCGCTGAAGCGGCTGCGCTCCGACCAGTTGCCGGCCAGCAACTGCTGCACATAATCCTGAGCGGCCCGGACGGTGGGATTGCCCGAATAATGCATCACCAGATGAGGCCGGCGCCCAGCCCGCAGCAGCATTACCGCGCCCGCCAGCGAGTCCAAGCCCCCAGATAGCAAGCAGACACAATCAGGGCTGTCGTCGGTACAACTTTCGTCCTGTGGGGATTTATTGCTGTCAGCGCGTTGAGCACGCGGGTAGAAGGTAAAGCGGAAATTGTCTCCGGTCAGGGTTTGCACCAGTCGGAGCAACTGTCCGCCGACCGACTCCCAGAAGTCCACACGACGCACCGCAAGGAGCACTTCTATGTCCCGCACCCACCGTTCGTTGCGCCCGCGAGGCACTGCGATATCAGTGAGGTAGACCGCAGTGGCGACATCAATAAAGTCTTCGGCCAGAGGACTAAGGGGGGCCGGCAGATGCTGCTGTAGTTCGGTGAGCGTACAGACCGCGTTATGGCAGGGCGAACGCCAATCTAATTGCCAGTCAGCCTTGGCCACCTTTGGATCGCTGGCCACCACGCTCGGCGGCAGGCCCTCAATTTGTGCCACAGTAGCGGCCACAGATTATATGCCCCCCGCCAATATCGCCAGTCCTGCGGTTATCCCTACGGCAGTGATGGGTCGCAGGGCTTGGACGCGTTCATCAATAGGCAATCGTATGGCTTGTTGAAGTTGGTCTTCGTACTCCCGCAGGTCCATCTGTTGGGCAGTTTGCCGGCAGTAGTGGGCCACATCGTCCAGCAGCCGCGACCCGTTACTGACAGTAGGAAGGGCCTCGCTGCCGATGAAATCACTGAGGTCTCGGGAGACGAAGTAGCGCAGCGCGCGGTCAAAATCGTGGGAGAAGAATTGGACACTGAGCCCGGACAGGTTGCTTTCGCGAACATAGCGTCCGTAGTTAGCGTCGGCCTGGTCGGCGCTTACCTGAAGCAGGCCCTGCTCACCGGCGGCGACGGTGAGGACCGTATTGCTCAGGGCATCAATGGCCAGTTCGCCAAAGCGCGAGGCGACGGCGGCGGTCGTGATATAATCTACGGTGGTATCCCGCAGGGCGGCGGCCAGCGCCACCACTGGCGGCCCTGAGATCGGCTGAAACTCTTCCAGGAACTGCTCCAGGCCCTGCTCGGCCACCGAA
Source organism: Candidatus Zipacnadia bacterium (assembly GCA_029820565.1). Classification (GTDB taxonomy): domain Bacteria; phylum Armatimonadota; class Zipacnadia; order Zipacnadales; family Zipacnadaceae; genus JALGTV01. Next base: position 53,634 of record JALGUR010000003.1, on the reverse strand, counting down.
CTGCTGCCCCACAGCAGCGTATCCAGGGCTGCGGTTACCGCCCGGTCATGCATATCCTGACGAGTGTCAGGATCTAAGGCCTGGATTATGCGGCTCACGACCTCCCCAGGGGGAGGTTGGGGCTGCCGATAAAGTTCTTTCACGCGATCCCACTCCGGAGTGGAGGGAGACCGCTGGGCCGAAGAGGTGCCCATTGGCGTGAGTCCTATGATGTGCTACAAATCTCTATGCACTGGTACGGCATTCGCCGCCGGGCGATATTTACCTCCTCGGCACCGCAATCCCCCAATATCTGATACCTATATGCCTTTTCGCCCTCACTGAATACATCGGCAGCGAGATAGTCAATCTTGAAGTATTCAAGACAGTGGCATAGAGAAGGACAAAGACAAGCAAGGCAGAATATGTTGTGCTATGTCTACGGCCAAGGGCGGCGGCAACTTGCCAACTGAACCCGACGACCGCCGGGAAATCTACTACCGGCGCAACGTGGTAGCCTGCAGCCTGGCCGACAGCCTCTGGCTGGCGGCCTACGCTTGTATGGCGTTAGGCACCATTCAACCGGTCTACCTGCAAAGACTCGGGGCCACCAAGACGATCATCGGAGCACTGCCCGGCCTGCAAATAGCTGCCTTTGCCTTCCTCCAATTGCCCTCAGTGCGCTGGACCCGCCGCCTGCGGCGCAAAGTAGGGGTATTTGCCGGCCTGCATTTCCCGGTGGCCCTGTTGCTTATTGCGGTTGGGGTCATGGTCGGCCGTTGGTCGCTCACCCATCCTGACCGGATGACGTGGACGTTCCTGACGGTAATGGCCATACGCTTAGCCGCTTTGGGAATAGTAGTGCCTCTGTGGGGAGACTTGTTGCGTCGCCTGTTTCCCGATAACCGCCGCGGCCAGGCGATGGGCATAATTATCGGCACGTCTAGCGTCTTCGGCGTTCTCGGAGCAGCGTACGCCCGATATATCCTGAGTCGCTTCCAGTTTCCTACTAACTTCAGTCACTTGTTTATCATAGCCGGAATCTTTATGACCATCGCCGCTGGCCTGTACCGCATGGCCCGTGAAGTAGTACCGTCCGAAGCGGATACCTCAAGCCGGCAACTCTCTTATCGGTCCGTTTTGCTCGCCGCTATCAAGACCGACCAGCGCTTGCGTCGCTTCATTTTCTCCTGTTATATCTACCAGATGGGCGCAATGGTAGCCATTTTCTTCCCCGTATATGCCATAGAGCAGTTTGCCCAACCCGCTGAAATAGCTGGAACATTCACCCTACTGCTTATGGCCGCCGCGGCAGTAGGGGGCCTCGTCCTGGGCCGCCTGGGCGACCGGCGCGGTTATCGCCGGGTGCTCGCATGGGGTATAGTAGCGATGATTGGCGCCACCCTGACGGCTTTAGTGAGCCCTACTATAACACTGTTCTATGCGGTCTTTATCTTCCTCGGCTTGGCCAACAGTGCCTTTGGCGTCGGCTTGATAAACATGTTAGTCGAAATGTGCCCCCACGAGGATAAAAGCACTTATGTAGCCTTGTTTAACACGGCCGCAATTCCTACTCAGATTGGCGCGCCTATTCTGGCCGGATACCTCGGGGACAGATTGGGCCTTGGCGTCGTGCTCATCGCCGCCATAGGTATGCAACTGGCGGCTTTCGTAACCCTGTTGGCCCTGGTAGATGATCCCCGCCGTCCCGGGCGTCGGGTACTGCGCTGGCCGCCGCGCCGCTGGCTGCGCCGCTTGACCTAATCTCAGATTTGACCCCCGAGCAGGCTGGGAACTTATCCACAATTGTGGATAACTTGTGGGGAAGATTTTGTGGAAACTGTGGATATATTGCGCCTACAAGCAATCCTCACTGCTTTCGGCCACCACGGCACTTCCTACTATGATCCCCGGCAACTATCCTATTTATGTGGTTGTACGCTTCTTGCCAAGTTTCAGTGCGGCGTAGGCTGGGATTCATTTACGTAGCACGAGTGGACAGTTAACTAATCTGAGCAACCTACTATTGCACGAAACCATTCGGGTATTCAGAGTTTCGCAACAAAAATATTAGGCTTTTTTAATAAAATACATAATTTATCCCTTTGTTTATTGCCGGGAATGTGGTATACTTATGGAGAAGGCAGTAGGGAGTGTTTTCCACAATTGTGGAAAACTGGTGTGGAAAACAATATGTGCCAACCAAGAGGACCGCACGCCACCAGACACTAAGTTGCTCTACTAATCATAGTTCACTCTGAGACATCCTTCACCCCCGGGTCTGCTGAGGCAACCACCGGGACCTCGTAGAACGCATCGCTGCGCCCGGCGGCAGCACATCTCCTCGTTGGCAATCACCATTGCGACACACGGGCATGGTTTGGTACCTGCTGACTACTAAGCAACCGTAGTCTCTCATTACACTAATAGAAGGGTGTCCCGGATGTCTCAGGCCTCTACAGTCGGTTTACAGGACCTATGGCACGCCGCACTGTCCGCCTTAGCCGAACGGGTGGGCCAAGCCACTTGCGACAGTTTCTTGCGTCGCGCTGTACCGCTACAGTATGACGGACAGGTCTTTGTACTGGGAGTTGCCAGCCAGTTTGCTAAGAACTGGCTCGAGCAACGTCATCTGCCGGCAATTGGTACTTGTCTGACCGAATTGCTGGAGGAACCGGTGCAGGTCCAGATGCAGGTCGTCGAGTCTACCGACCAATCCCCGCATCCGCCCGCACTGGCTGGATCAACGGCTGCTGCCGCGCCGAGCGACGAAGGCGACTTTTCCTCGACCCCCTTGAACCCCAAATACGCCTTTGAGAACTTCGTCGTGGCCGACTGCAACCGTTTTGCTCATGCCGCTGCCCAGCAGGTGGCCAAATCTCCCGGGAAGAGTTACAACCCCTTGTTCATTCACAGCAAGGTCGGCCTGGGCAAAACGCACCTGTTGCAAGCGATTGGGCATATGGTCATTGACCAGCATCCTGCCTCCCGAGTGGTCTACATATCAGCCGAGGACTTCGTCAATCGACTCATCACCGCAATCCGTGACAATCGCACTGCTGCTTTCCGCCGTAAATACCGCCATGTAGATGTGTGGTTAGTCGATGATATACAGTTTATTGCCGCTATTGAGGGGCCGGCTTCGGAGGAGGAGTTCTTCCACACTTTCAATACCCTCTGTGAAACCAACAAGCAAGTAGTCATCGCCAGCGATGCTCCCCCGCGCCATCTGCAGATTATGAATGACCGCCTGCGCAGCCGACTGGAGATGGGCATTGTCGCTGACCTGCGCTGCCCTGATGTCGAGACTCGCGTGGCCATCCTGGAAAAGAAGGCCGAGGCCGAGGGCGTTGACCTCTCCCGCGAGATACTGGAGTACGTCGCTCAGCGCATAGAGTCCAATATCAGAGTGTTGGAAGGGGCCTTGCTCAAGATTTGTGCCTATGCCTCGCTCACCGACGAGGAACTGACCATGCCGGCAGTTCAGGATATAGTGGCCGATTACTCCACGGCAACTACTCAGCACCGCGTGACTGTCGATCAAATCATTGAGCACGTGGCCGCCCAGATGGATTGCGATACCGCGGATATGCGCGGCCCCAAGCGCACCCAGGAGATTGTCTGGCCGCGCCAGATAGCCATTTACCTGGCTCGTGAACTGACAGATGAGACCTTGGCCAGTGTTGGCAAATCTTTCAGTGGCCGTGACCACAGTACAGTACTACACGCATATAACAAAGTTAGTGAGTTATTGACCACCGACGAGTCCGTATTGTGGTTAATCAATGATATGAAGAACGTACTGCAGGCCGACTAACCACCCCGTAGCCGCCAGTTGGTAGGTTGATGTGGAAACAATCATGGCAGCCTGTTGACAATATGGGAATAATAAGGCATAATAATGTAGTTGGGGATATGGTGGATAATTCCAGCAGGTTTTGCACTATAATATCCCCAGTATTATCACCGGCCCAGACACGGCATAGTGCGGTTTTCCACAGTATCCACTATACTACTACTACTACTACTAAGTGTACTATACAATACAGCCTTAGTAGTATCCCGTGGATAACCACTTCATAGTCATGCTCGTCATTACAAATATCAGCTGCCAATCCAAGGAAGGTGGACCGAATGCTCAGTTTACAATGCCCCCAAAGCGATTTATATAATGTCGTACAGATAGTGGCCCGGGGTGTCTCAGGTCGTAGTACTCAGCGGGTACAAAACAATATATACCTGGAGGCACAGGGCGAAGCACTTCGATTAGTGGCTACTGACCTGGAGTATATCAGCCTGGACGCTACCATTCCGGCGACAGTCGTTGACCAGGGCGCAGTAACTGCTCCGGCACGTACCCTCAATGAGATCGCCGGAAGCCTGCCTGAAGGACAAGTAAGTCTGGAGGCTGATGAGGACAACACTCTGTCCATTGTCTGTGAGACGGCACACTATGATATTCGCGGACTATCAGCCGGCGACTTCCAGATGCTGCCCGAGATCAGTGAAGCAGTAGAGTTTGCGCTGCCCCAGAGCCAACTGGCTTCCATTCTGGACCAGACTATCTTCGCCGCTTCCGCTGATGAGACCCGCCCGATACTCACCGGTGCGCTATTCAATATTTCCGATGGCGCTATTGAAGTCGTAGCGACTGATACCTACCGGCTGGCGTTACGGTCCAGTGACTGTCCCGCTGCAGGCGCCCAGCAGGCTATTGTGTCGGCGCGAGTGCTAAGTGAAGTTCTGCGGATATTAGATAGTGAATCAGACGAGCCGGTAGAAGTGGCGATTTCTGAGAATCTCATTCGTTTCGTTGTAGGCGGAATTACGGTTTCTTCGCGCCTGATTGAGGGCGAGTTCCCTAACTATCAGAAGGTAATTCCCGAAGAGTTTGATAAGACAGTTACTATAGGTGCTGAAGGATTTGAGCAAGTGTTGCGCCGGGCTCTGATTGTAGCTCGGGACGACGCTAATCGGGTGGTTCTGCGCACCACTGAAGAGGGCCTCCAAATTACCGCAAGTAGTCCGGACGTCGGTGAGGCCGAGGAATTAGTCGCTGCCACTCTGGAGGGTGACCAGGCGGAGATTGCTTTTAATGCGCGGTATCTTCTGGATATGCTGGAAGCCGTGGATACTGCCGAGGTCGTAATGCAACTGTCTGGGCCGCTGAATCCGGGCCTGATGAAACCGGCCGGCCGCGACGACTACACCTACGTGCTGATGCCGATGCAGATAATGTAGCCTCAGCAATACTGCCTGCCACTACGCCAACTTTCTGAGCAATCGCGGCCACCATAGAGCCTCTTGCCTCCCCCGATGGCAGAAGGGTGACGGACCTCTATTTAGAGCATCCGGGATATTCCTGCGATAATGCCTGTGCGATGGCGGAGTTGCTCCCGAGCAGTTGGGTTGAGTAGTCAATAGGTTGCCCAGGAGGGCCACACTGAGATGAAGATATTGATTACCGGTGGCGCCGGATATGTGGGCCGTGCTGTCTGCCAGAGGCTGGCCGAGAACCACGAGATAACGGTATTTGATGTCCAGCCACCTGCGGACAACTATCCTTATATCGTAGGGAGCATTCTCAACTCGGCTGACCTACTCTATGCGATGCGCACCCAGGACGCGGTAGTCCATCTGGCTGCGCGACCCACGCCACGGCGGTGGTCGGATGATGATGTGATGCAGGTCAATGTGATGGGGACCCAGCGAGTAGTAGAAGCGGCGGCCTGTGGCGACCCGCGCCGCGTGGTTATGGCCAGCAGTGATGCAACCTTTGGCTTTGTGTTCAGTCCCGGGCGGATTCTGCCTCAGTATCTACCGGTAGATGAAGATCATCCTACTTGCCCCACTGATGCCTATGGCCTCAGTAAAGTTATTGGCGAGCAAATCTGCGCCCGCTACAGTCGCGATGTCGGCCTGAAAACAGTCTGTCTGCGCTACTGCTGGGTCTGGAATCCGCAGCACTATGTGGACATTGCCCTTTACCAAGACCAGTCCGAGGACCTCACCCGGGCCCTGTGGAGTTATGTGGACGGTAGAGACATAGCCCAGGCCGTTGAACTGGCCTTGACTGCTGAAGACCTCCAACACGAGGTCCTCCTGATTACCTCGGGAGAAACCTTCTGCGCCATTCCCACCTTAGAGTTAATTCGGCGGTATCTACCCAGCGACTGTGAAATTCGCGAGCCGGACTATTTTGCCTCAAATCCGCATATCACGCCCTTTGACACTCGTCGGGCCTATCAAGTTTTGGGCTATCAGCCTCAGTTCTTGTGGCGGGAGCAATGCGGTGATTAGCCGCCTGGTCATCGCTGGCCTCACCTTTGGTAGTGAGTTATCATTGACGGGAACACAGGTGCAATACCTTGCAATTAGGCCACCTGACAATGCGCAACTTCCGCTGCTACCAGCAGGTAGATTTCGACCTACCGCCGGGAGTAAATGTCTTTGTCGGGCCTAATGCGTCGGGCAAGACCAGCCTCGTAGAGGCAGTTTTGGTCTTGGCTACTACTAAGTCGCCGCGCACTCACCACGACCGAGAATTAGTGCGATGGGGAGCGACCTGGGGGGCAAGTTCAGGTGAGTTTTACTGTGATGGCGACGCTTTAGCATCAATCTCGGTAATGGTGCAAGGCCCTGCCGAACAGGCCCAGGCTTCCGATGCCGCGCTGCCCTCGGTCCTTACCACCCCCAAACGCATTGAACTGAATGGGTCAGTGTGCGATTCAGTGCTGGACGTAGTCGGGCAAGCCCCGGCAGTGCTATTCTCGCCGGATGACCTGCAGTTAATCAAAGGCGGCCCGAAGGTCCGGCGCCGATTCCTGAATACCGCCATATCGCAACTGATGCCGCGCTATCTGGATGACTTGCTCCGATATCGGCAGGCTCTACGCCAGCGCAATGAACTGCTCAAGCAGATGCAAGCCGCTCAGGCTACCGGTCAGGACCTGGCTCCGTGGACCAGCCAACTGGTCCAGGTCGGGGCGCGCATTAGCACTGACCGCGAGCAATTCATTGCTGCTGTGAAGCAACAAGCCACTGGTCTGCACGCTACTCTCAGTGGGCAAAGTGAGCGGTTGAGCCTGCGGTACGAGAGTGTCTTAGCGGGCGGTGAAGATCCCGAACAGAGAGCCGCAATGTTTCGCGAAGCCCTGGAGCGCCACCATGAACAAGAGGCACACCGGGGCGTAACTGTAGTAGGTCCGCACCGCGACGAGATGGTCATAGAAGTTGATGGGTATGACGCGCGCCAGTTCGCCTCGCAGGGCCAGCAGCGCACCGCCGCCCTGAGTCTAAAATTGGCTGAGGCCCTGGTAATGCAGCAGCGTCGCGGTGAGTCGCCGGTGCTGCTGTTAGATGATTGCCTCTCTGAACTGGACCCACAGCGTGCCCGGCACGTGCTGGCGGTGGCTGAGCAGTTCGAGCAAGCGCTGATTACCAGCGCAGGAATTGATCAGGTGCTTCGCGAAAGTGACCATAGCGCCTGGTTCGAGATCGCCGACGGCCACATTGGCCAGCAATAGCCTCAATACAGGGTACGGGGAACTGGGAATAGGGAACCGGGTTGCCGGAGGCGTTGGCGTAGCCGTAATGTTGCTTGCCGTTGTACCTGCCGTTGCACGTGCCGTTACACCTGTTGTTGCACCTGTCGTTGTACCTGCCGTTAGACCTGTCGTATCATGCCTGATAAACGCGACGGAAAAATTACTGGTCTCAATCGGATTCTGGATAAATATCTATCCCGCCAGGGTCTGATGGGCAAAAGTCGCCAGATGATGGCTGCGCTGGTATGGGCGGAGGAGGTCGGCCTGTGGTATCGCCAACACACCACCGTCACCCGGGCCCACGACGGGATTTTGACGGTGGAATGTGACTCGGCCTCGCGCGCCCAGCAGTTGCAACTTGACTCTGACTGGATACGTGAAAAACTCAATAAACGTCTGGGCGGCAATTTCATTAAAGAGATACGGGCGAGCAGCGGACGAGTCGGGCGGAGTATGCCGCGCCCTTCTATCGCCGAAGATAGCCCTGCGCCAGCTCCTCCGAAACTGGCCTCAGAGCCGTTGGCTCCGGGTCAGGAGCAGGCTATTCAGGCCCTGGCCGACGAAATTCGCCAGCCGCAGGTGCGCGAGAAATTTGTCAAGGCTATGCGCAACTTTGGTCGCCTCCAGCGGTGGCAAGAAGCCCACGGTTACACGCCTTGTCCGCAGTGTGGCTGGCTGATTGAGCCCGGCGGGCAGTGTCTGGTGTGCCATCCGGGCCGAGCGCCGCAACAAGGTGAGCCACTTAGCGAGTAACCGCCAATACATTGAGAAGAAGCGTGGAGGAGAGATAGATAATGGCTAAAAAATACGAGGGAAAAATCAAAAAGATTGATGATTACCGATGGCGCTTGCTTCAAAGCGGGTGCATGCGCAGCGATGGCATCGTGTACGCTGATGAGACGCTGTTCGCCGACCTCAAAGACGACCCTGCCCTCTGGCAGATAGCCAATGTAGCCTGTATGCCCGGTATTATGGGCTGTTCGCTGGCGATGCCTGATTGCCACTATGGCTACGGATTTCCCATCGGCGGAGTGGCGGCGTTTGACGCCGAGGACGGTGTAATTTCTCCCGGCGGCGTCGGCTATGACATCAACTGCGGGGTGCGCCTGCTGCGTACTAATCTGATGCAGGACGAGGTCAAGCCTCGCCTCGCCGGCCTGATTGACCGCATATTCTCCAATGTGCCCTGCGGCGTAGGGAAAAAGGGCAAGTTAAGAATGAGCGACGCGCAGCTGGACCAGGTTGTGGTGCAGGGAGTGGGCTGGGCAGTGAGCAACGGCTACGGTGTCCCTGACGACTGGGAGGGCACTGAGGACCACGGCTGTCTGATTGGCGCCGATCCTGCCGGGCTGAGCGACCGGGCGCGCCAGCGGGCGCGCCCCCAACTCGGCACCTTGGGCAGTGGCAATCACTTCATTGAGATTCAGGCCGTAGATGCCATCTATGACCCGCCGGCGGCTGAGGCTCTGGGAATTACGCAGACCGGTCAGGTTACGGTGATGATCCACACCGGCTCCCGCGGCTTCGGTCACCAGGTCTGTGATGATGCCCTGGACGTGATGCAGCAGGCGGTCAGGAAGTATGATATTGACCTGCCGGATAGGCAATTGGCCTGCGCTCCGGTTAACTCTCGCGAAGGCCAGCGCTACTTCGCCCACATGGCCTGCGCCGCCAACTATGCCTGGGTTAACCGCCAGATGATTACTCACTGGATCCGCGAGGCCTTTGAGCGGGTCTTGCGGCAAGGCACGGAAAAACTGGGCCTGGAGTTGGTCGGCGATGTGGCCCATAATATCGCCAAGTTTGAGGAGCACCCCGTCAACGGTCAAACCAAGCGATTGTGCGTACACCGCAAGGGTGCTACACGTTCGTTCGGGCCGGGCCATCCGCTGGTCCAGGAGAAATACAAAGACCTCGGCCAGCCGGTTCTCATCCCCGGGGATATGGGCACCGCCTCATACCTGCTGCTGGGCACGCAAACCGCTTTGGAGCAAACCTGGGGCTCTACTTGCCACGGCGCTGGCCGGCAGATGAGCCGAACTGCCGCTCGCAAGCGTAAGCATGGCAACCAAGTTATCCAGGAACTGGCAGACCAGGGCATTCTGGTCCGGGCGGCGGGCAAGAAAACCGTAGCCGAGGAGATGCCCGAGGCATACAAAGATGTGGACCGTGTAGTGGAAGTCTGCCATCGCGCCGGCCTGTCCCACAAAGTCGCCCGCCTCGTGCCCCTGGCGGTGGTCAAGGGCTGATCGGGGCCAGAGTCCATTTGTAGAGGTGGTTGCAGTCTTGTTACTGTTGGAGGGCCGCTTTACCTTGCAACCCGTTCGTAGGGGCGAAAGTGCGGCGCCGCAGACGCTGCATCTTCCGCCCGCGCTGTCATGAGCTTGCCGAAGGGTCATTCAGTGATCCAGGCACAGCGGGCGGATGTTGCTGCGCAACATTCGCCCCTACAGGAAAATACTGACATAAGGAGGCGAGAGAGATGAAAAGACAGTACGGAACGTATGCCGTAGGATTGGCCTTGGTGCTGGTCGCAGTGGCTGGCGCTCAGGCCGCCGAGGCGAAGCCGACCGCAGTACGGGTCGTAGATGTGGCCGTCTTCAAGCACGGATATGGCTTTGTGATGGCTGAGGGCCAGGCCCAGCCTAACGGCGGCTGGGTAACGTTTGATAAGGTGCCTCAGGCCAGCCTGGGGACGCTGTGGCTCTATAGTCCCGATGAGGGCGTCAGCGTGGACCGCGCCGTGGCCGAGGTCAAAGACCTCAGCGAAGCCGATGATGTGCAGAATCTTGATGACCTGCTGCTGGCTAATGTGGGCCGGCAAGTCACCATCACCGGGCCTGACGAGCAGAAGTGGATGGGCAAGCTGCTGGCTCCCTTGGCTTCCGACAGCCAGGAAAAGCCCGACGCCGAGGAGCGGACCATCTGGGATGCGGTGCCCCCACGCGAGCACCCCGGCCGCAAGCAGGTCTCCCACGCGGTCCTGCAGGAGAATTCAGGCCGGCGCGTGGTGATACCCAAGAATATGATTAAGACGGTCACCTTTGACGAGAATCCTGCTCGCACGGTCACTGTGACGCGCCCCCAGCAAATGCTTTCGGCGCGCCTGGTCAAAGGCGGCCGGACCGTGGTGGGCGAGACCAATGTAGGAACGGCCTATATGGCGCGAGGCTTGCAATGGACCCCTTCGTATCGGCTGGAATTGGGCGAGGAGAAAGGCACCGGCCGCCTGCGCCTGCAAGCGACGGTCATCAATGATGTCGTAGACCTGGACAACAGCAACCTGCATCTGGTCGTCGGCGTGCCCCATTTCATCCAGCAGAGCGAGGTCTCGCCGCTTTCGCTGCAGATGGCCTGGACGCGGCTTTCGGGGTACTTTGCTCCGCTGCAAGGGCGGGAGAGAGAGGTCTATCAGCGCGCCCGGATGTCCCAGGTGGCAATGCCTAGCCCGCCACCGCCTGCGTCGCCTGGCTATGCTGCCTATCAGCCTGAGGAGCCGATGGCGGTGCCGGCGATCACGGGACTGGGTGCCGAGGAATTGTTCTTCTACCATGTGGCCGAGATGACGCTGGCTAAGGGCGGCCGCGCCGCGGTGGGCATATTTGACGCGCCCATCAAGTACGAAGATGTCTACTTGCTGGGCATCATTGACGAGCCGGGGACGGCCTATCGGCGCTACTCTCTGCGCTACACTGCCGAGCGCAGCGGCAGCCGCGACGAAGAAGCCGAGCGAGTGGCCCGGGAGCTGGCGCGGCCCAAGCCCTGGCACGCCCTGCGGATTAAGAATGAAACCGAGCAGCCCTGGACTACCGGCGCCGTCCTAACGGTAAAGGGCTGGCGGCCCATTGCCCAGAGCATGCTGACCTACACGGCCATCGGGGCCCAGGTGGACGTGCGCACCACCGTCGCCCCTGACATCCTCGTCCGCAAGGCCGACACTGAGACCGAGCGGCAGCCCAAGGCGCGGCGCGTCTCGGGTTATGACTACGACTTGATAACCGGCGCCGGGGAAATAAAGGTGACTAACCACAAACAGGAGGAGATTCGGCTCATCGCCACCCGCCAGATGGAAGGTGAGGTGACCGGGGCCAGTGATGAGGGCGAATTCACCAAACTAGCTGAGGAGAGCTTCGGCCTCAACCCCACCAGCCAGATAAAGTGGGACGTAAAACTATCTGCGGGCGAGGAGAGGACCTTGACCTACACCTACCAGGTCTATGTGAGGGTGTAACATCCGGGTAGGAGCGACATTCTTGTCGCGACCGTCGTTTGGAGGGGCCGTGTCGAGCGCACTCAACCCGGCCCGCAGCGCATCGCTATGAGCAACGACCATACTGCAGGACTCAGTTCATCCGATGAAGTCAAAGAGCCGAAACTGCGGTTCGCGATCGCCCTAACCTCGGTGATATTCCTTGTTGAGGTTATCGGCGGCTGGTGGACCGGCAGTCTGGCCCTGCTCAGTGATGCCGGGCACGTATTCGGCGATGTCTTTGCCCTGGTGCTGGCCCTGGTGGCGTTTCGCCTGTCGCTGCGGGCACCGGACGAGCATCATACCTTTGGGCTGCACCGCGCCGAGGTCTTCGCAGCGCTTATCAATGGCCTGTCGCTACTGGCCATTGCCGGGATCATCTTCCACAGGTCCTACCACCGGCTGCTACAACCTGCGGAGGTCAAAAGCACCGCGATGTTGATCATCGCGGTCATTGGTCTGGCCGTGAACGCTGTTGTCCTGTTACGGCTGCGGGGCCACGGCGACGATATCAATCTGCGCGGCGCGTACCTGCACGTTATGGGCGATCTGTTGGCGTCGGTCGGGGTAGTGGTAGCCGCCGTGCTAATTGCCCTCACCGGCCAGCACATAATTGACCCGATAATCAGCGCGGCCATTGGCCTGCTGATACTGATGAGTGCAGTGCGCATCAGCCGCGAATCTGTCTACATCCTGCTGGAGAGTGTACCGCGCGGCGTTGACCTGAACGAAATCGCCCAGGCCCTCACGGCGCTGGATGAGGTTACCGGAGTCCACCATATCCATGCCTGGAGCCTGTGCTCCACTTACACGGCCATCAGCGCCCACGTCACCGCGACCGTCAGCGACCCCCAGCAGCAGCGACAAGTGCACCTGACCGTGGAAGACATCCTCAAGCGGCGCTTCGGCTTCTCCGAGACCACCATTGAGATGGAGGTCCGCCCCGAATCCACCGAGCCCCTGGTCTTCCCCGCCACCCACCCGGCTGAGGCGGAAGGGCACCAACCATAATCACCGAGATTTACAATGGCGGACCAGACCGAAGGTTCAAACCAAGTGGAACGCGAAAATCAGCCCTACACGATAACCCCGATCGGCGTCGTGCATCGGGCGGCGCCGGGTAAAGACGAAATCGCCCGCATCCAGATTTTCCCCGAATATGCCGAGGGCCTCCAGGACATTGAGGGTTTCTCGCATATCAATGTGTTCTATTGGCTGCACAAATCCGAAGGATACAACCTGGTGGTCCAGCCGCCGTTTGACACGCCCAGGCATGGTGTGTTCGCTACTCGTTCCCCCAATCGCCCTAATCCCCTGGGGTTCGACGTAGTGGAGTTGGTGGAACGAAAGGGCCTGACCTTAGTGGTGCGGGGATTAGATGCCATTGAGGGCACTCCCGTAGTAGACATCAAGCCGCACATTCCCGACAGTGACGCCCCTCCGCAGGCCAACCGAGGCTGGCTGGAAGGCAAAAAGTGACCACCGGCTCAGTGAAATAACCTCGGAGAGACAACGCCTATGGCGGGCCAGGCGTGGTTGCCACAAGTAGACAAGTGCAGTAGAATATGCAGAGCAAGTAAGCACCACATTAGCACTTAGTTGCATAAATCAGCCGAAGATTGCTTACAACTTTTAGGGCCAGCCTTGAAAGCTTCGCTGCGCGAAGCTTCCCGCGACAGGCCCCTCCGAAGACCTCACTGTACGATTGTGTTACGCCGTTGGAGGGGCCGTGTCCAGCCGCCGTAGCCATAGGCTACTATGGCGCAGGAGGCTCGAGCGCAGCGAGGCCGGCCCGCCTGCTGCGCGGGTGCTAATGACTGAAGCTGAAGAAGGGACAGATAATGGCTGCTGCTGACTTTTATTTTGGTATCAATGCGACGTTCCGCCATATCTATGAGGAGTATGGTGAAGCGGAGTTAATCAACTACTGGCGGGCGATGGGAGAAGAGTATTTTGCGCCGGTGACTGAGCGATTCAAGGGAGGGGGCCTGCCGTCAGTGGCCCAATACTGGCGGGAGTTTTTCGCCGAGGAGCCAGGCAGCGAGGTGGAAATCACCGAAGAGACCGATTGTGTCCGGGTAGAGGTGAAGGTCTGCCCGGCACTAAAGCACCTCCGCGAGCATGAGCGGGACATTATGCCCCTGTACTGTCAGCACTGCACTGAGATCTCGCGGGCGATATGCGAGCCTGCCAGCATCATGGTGCGGGTGGCGGGCGGGAACGGTAATTGCTGCCAGTGGTTTTGCCGGGAGGGAGAATAGTTATGATTGGCTGCGCCGAGTTCTGCGGGTACTACGACTGGACTTTTGAATATCTGCGCCGGCGTTTCGGTGAGGAGGCGGTCAGCGACTACTGGCGCACGGCCATCTCCGAGGACTCTCAGCGCCATGCCCGCGAGTTGATTGTGGGCCAGGGCATTGCGGGGATGGAGGAGTATTGGGCGCAGACCCTTGAGGAGGAAGAAGCCGGCTATCATATGCAGAAAGGTGAGGATTTCTTCCGCATTGATATGTTTGCCTGTCCCTCGCTGGGACTGTTATTGGACAGGGGTCGGCAGGCCTATCATGACTATTGCGACCATTGCATGGGCTGGATAGAGCCAGTGATGGAAGAGGCCGGTTTTGTGATTCACCACGAGCACAATCATGCCGGCCAGTGCTACTGGGAGATGCGCCCCGCCAACGACGACCAGGGCCTGTCCGCCCCCGGCGAAATTGCCGGCGAACAGGACGTCCGCGCCCTGCCCCACTGGCCGCAAGTCTGCCATCACCTGTGGCTGGCCAGTCGCCGCGTGCAGAAACAATGAGCCTGGCCGAGCGGCGGGAGGTATGTGTTGAAATAAAGAAGAAAAAGAGGTACAATATCGTCGGTTTCGTCATGGGAGACTGTTGCACAATTCGTAGGAGGGGCATCGTCTCTGTCCTGAGCCTGCCGCAGGGTGCCCCGATTTATGGCTAATTTTTTCAACCAGATCTTACCCGGTCTGTTCTGCCAACCAGCACTCAATCGCCTTTTGCAACAGTCTCATAAAGTTTCCGATGCGGCCTGGCCAAGGCCGCGTCGTAGTGAATGGGGAGCGTGAAACAAGCCAATGTTGCGGATGGTAGTCTGTGTTAAGCAGGTTCCCGATACAACCGAGGTGCGCATAGACCCCGAGACTAATACCCTTATCCGGGAAGGCGTGCCTTCAATCCTAAATCCTTTTGACGCCCACGCTACCGAGGCGGCGGTGCAACTGAAGGAAAAATACGGTGGGCATATTACCGCTCTGTCTATGGGCCCGCCTCAGGCCGCCGAAGCGCTGAAGAAATGTATCACCTTCGGGGTAGACCAGGCGGTGCTGCTCAGTGACCGCGCCTTCGCCGGCTCCGACACCCTGGCCACCAGTTGCGCGGTGACGGCCGGGTTGCGCAAGATTGCCCAGGAAGACGGCTTGGACTTGGTGTTGTGCGGTAAGCAAGCCATTGATGGCGATACCGCCCAGGTTGGCCCGGGCATTGCCTCGCGCTTAGGCTTCCCTCAGATTACCTATGCGATTGGCATTGACAAGATTGAATTGGACCAGAGAACTATCAAAGTGCACCGACGCTTGGAGCGGGGAATCGAGACGGTCCAGGCTCCGTTGCCGGCGCTGGTGACCTGTGTAGAGGAGATGAACGAGTTGCGCTATGCCTCCTTGCCCAATATGATCCGAGCCGCCCGATATAAGCCCGAGGTCTGGACGGCTGCTGATTTGGACGTAGATGAAGAATCGTTAGGGTTGCATGGCTCGCCCACTGTAGTAGCCCGCATCTTTGCCCCGCCCGAGCGAGAGCCCGGCGAGATGATCCCCGGTGGTGCCGACGACCCTGCCGGTGCAGCGGCGAGTCTGCTGGACAAGCTCCTGGAGCACCTCGCGGCGGGAGCGGGGGAGTGATTACCGATGGCAAAAAAGAACAAACCCACATTGCAAATTGAGGCCGAAAAGTGCATCGGCTGCGAGCTGTGTGAGGCCGAATGTCCCTTTGATGCTATTCATGTAGTGGACGGCGTCGCTGTTATTGACTATGAGAAATGCAAAGTCTGCCGCAAGTGCATCACCGTCTGCCCCACCGATTGTTTGTATCTGGAGGGCGTTGAGGAAGGCGAGGAAGAAAAGCAGCCCGAAATAGCCGTAAGCACGGAGGCCGGTGAATATTCCGGCGTATGGGTCTTCGTCGAGCAGGAAGACGACCAGGTTCACCCCGTCAGTTGGGAACTGTTAGGGCGGGGCCGAGCGTTGGCTGACACTCTGACCTGCGAGTTGGCCGCGATGGTGTTGGGTCATAATGTACAAGCGGCGGCGACGGAATCTGGATACTATGGGGCCGACAGAGCCTACGTAATAGATGATCCGGTACTACAGCGCTATCGTACCGCTCCTTGTGCGAGTGGGTGCATTACGCTAATCCGTAAGTACAAGCCGGAAATAGTCTTAGTCGGAGCCACTACCCTGGGCCGCGACCTCGCCGGCGCTATTGCTACTGAGTTACAGACCGGCCTGACCGCCGATTGCACGGGCCTGGACATTGACCAAGAGACCAATTTGCTCCGGCAGACCCGACCCGCCTTTGGCGGAAATATTATGGCTACCATCCTGACCCGAGAGGACCGGCCGCAGATGGCGACAGTTCGGCCTCGGGTGATGGAGGCGCTGCCCCGCGACGAGAGCCGGAGCGTGGCCACAGTCGCCGAGCCACTGGGCATAACGGAAGATCAGATTGCCACAAAAATAACTGGCTTCCAGCCCGATACTGACCTGGACGCGCCCAATCTGCAGTATGCCGAGGTTATCTGCTCGGGGGGCCGCGGCCTGGGCAACCCCGCCGGGTTCAAACTGATCCAGGAGTTGGCCGATGCCTTCGGCGGGGTAATGGGTGCCTCCCGCGCCACCGTGGACGCCGGCTGGATCTCTCACGACCACCAGGTCGGCCAGACCGGGAGTACTGTCCGCCCCCGCCTGTATATTGCTTGTGGCATCTCCGGCGCTATCCAGCACCTGGTGGGTATGCAAACTTCGGATATCATCGTAGCCATCAACTCCGATCCCAATGCCTCCATATTCAACGTTGCAGACTACGGCATCGTCGGCGACCTGTACCAGGTAGTGCCCGAGCTTATCCGCCTGGCCAAAGAGCGCAATCTTAAAGAGGCCCTGCTGGGCCAGACAACGAGCGGTTGAGAACCTAATCACTGATCCTTTGCTGACAAAAAGTGTGCCATAGTGAACTTCTTGGAGCGGATAAATGCTGTCCTGCACCACCAGCGGCCTGACCAGGTCCCCTTTGCTCCCTTTGCCCACCATCTTCACCGCGGGGACTTTGAACGGGAGATGAGGAACCGCGGGGTCGGCCTGTGCGTGGGGTGCGGCACGGTCCGGGCCGAGCAGCCTAATGTGAGGGTTGAAACCATTCCGGGGGATCCGCTGACAACTGTTTATCATACCCCGGTAGGAAGTGTGTCTACCAGCAGGAAAGCCCATTTGAGCCGGATGGTGGGCACTATCGGCTCGTGGCAGAAAAGTTGGCTGATTGAAGATAGCGATGACTACGCCCCAGTCATCTTTATGATTGACGATACCATCTTCTATCCTGCCTATGATGATTACCATTGCCTGGTGCGCGATTTAGGCACCGATGGTATTCCCTATGACCGCGACGGCCTGGACCCTCCCTATGTGACAACCGAGGGGTATTTTGGGCTTGAGCAGTGGGCCTATGAGCAGATTGATCACCCCGACGAATTTGATGAACTACTATCTGCCTTAGCCAGAATGATGGAAAGAAAATTCCCGCTGGTCGCTGCCTCTCCTGCTGAGTTTGTAGCCGTAGGCTCGCTATCCGGAAACTACGGCCCGGCGCAATTTGAAAAATATTTGTTGCCGTTCTACCAGGAATACATACCCCGCCTGCACGCGGCGGGCAAGATTTGTGGCGTGCACGCTCATAATTCGAATTTGAAAGCCTTCAAGGACCTGATCCGCCAGACAGGTATAGATGTGGTAGAGGCATTCACCCCACCGCCGGTAGGTGACCTTTCCCTGGCCGAGGCCCGGGAGGCCTGGGGACCGCAGGTAGTGATTTGGATGAACTTTCCCGAGACCATTTTCTACGCAGGCCCTGAACAGACTCACCTGTATACTCTTAATCTATTGAGAAGTGATCCTTACCCCGCCTCATTGGTGATTGGCTTTACTGAGATGGGCACCTCAGGGATTGTAGATGACCAGACTGAAGAAGTCTTCAAGGCCGGCACCAGAGCCGTGATGGATGCTATTGAGGAGGCAGCCGACGACTTGAGTCAGCGCGGCGAACCGATCCTTGACGCACATCATTCTACCGTGGCGGCGGCGTTACCAATGAAGACGGCTAAGGCTGTAGAGGGGATAGTCAATAATGAGTGAATCTGAAGGTGCTATTGCTCCGAAGTTCGATGTCATTGTAGTCGGCGCTGGGCCGGCCGGAGTGGCCGCGGCTACAGTTTGCGCCCGCGCCGGCTTGGAAACCATCGTCTTTGAGCGAGGCCGCAAGCCCGGGGTCAAAAATGTTATGGGCGGGGTCCTATACACGCGGCCTACGGCTGAGGTCTTTGGCGAATTCTGGAAAGACGCGCCCCTGGAGCGCTGTGTCATTGAACAGAATGCCTGGATACTAACCGAGGATTCGGCCATTAAACTTGGCTACCGCAGCCGCCAGTTTGCCGAAGATATCCCTAATTCCTTCACCGTCTTGCGGGTGAGGATTGATGAGTATTTCGCCCAGCAGGCAGAGGCAGCCGGCGCGCTGATTATCAACGAGACCAAAGTAGACGAGGTGCTTCAAGAAGATGGCCGCGCCGCTGGCGTGCGCACCGGGCGGCCCGAGGGCGAGGTCTACGCGCCGATAGTAATTATCGCTGAAGGCGTCAACTGTGAGTTGACCAAAGCATTGGACATGCAGAGCGACTTGCGCCTGGAGGACGCGGCCAGCACCGTCAAAGAGATCATCCGCCTGGACCGTGAGGTCATTGAGGATCGCTTCAGTTTGGGCCCCGAAGAGGGCGCTACCATTGAAATGTACGGGGCCTCCACCCAGGGGATGCTGGGCACTGCCTTTCTGTACACCAACCAGGAGAGCATCTCATTGGGCGTGGGGGTACTGCTCGCCGACGCCGTCAAAGACCATACCACCCCGTTTGATATGCTCAAGCAACTCAAGCAGCACCCGGTAGTCGCGCCGCTGATCGCTGGCGGGGAGAGCGGCGAGTATATGTCCCACCTTATCCCCGAAGGCGGCTATAACCGCCTGCCCGCGCTGTTTGGCCACGGGGTGATGGTAGTCGGCGATGCCGCCCAACTGGTCAATGGCCTCCACCGCGAAGGCAGCAATCACGCCATTCTCTCAGGTAAGATGGCCGCCGAGACTGCTATTGAGGCTCACGAGAAGGGCGATTTCTCGGCCAAAACTCTGCACAAATACCGCCAGCGCCTGGAGAAAGAAGCCCCGACGATGAACGATTTGCGCAAGTACCGCCGTGCCACCGGGTTTATGGAGCGCCATCCCTGGATGCTGAGCCTGTACCCCCAACTGGCGGCTGATTCCATCGCCGATATGATGACCGTAGACCCGGAGACCAAGCGCACCAAGCAATGGAACATAGTCAAAGACGTTATCCGCCGAGGCTGGATTCCCCGGATGGTCTGGGATGCCATTGACGGCGGGAGGTCACTTATATGATAGCAGAAGATGCCAACCAGGGCCTGGCCGACAAACTGTACCTGGTCAAGTACGAGATTGATGAAGAGAACTGCCACCTAATTATCAAAGACGAGGAAACCTGCCGGCGGTGTGAGGAGAAGCCGTGCATTGACCGCTGTCCGGCCGAGGTCTACCGCTGGGTGGAAGACGAAGAGATACTGGAAGTAGCCTACGAGAACTGCCTGGAGTGCGGCGCTTGCCAGATAGTGTGCCCCTACGACAACATTGACTGGTCCTACCCCCGTGGCGGCTTCGGAGTGGCGTATAAGTACGGATAACAGGGGACATGGCGCTGCTGAGGACTAAAACTGGTGCAGAGTGGCGCCCCGGTGCAATGCACCCCAAGCTGCCTGTGACCCAAGTACCTGGGGGAATTCAAGGCTATCACCACATTGGACCTAGCTTTCGATAGGAGCGTGGCGGATCCGGCGGCTCTCTCTTGCTCGTGAAGCATCCATAGGGTTCTTCATCTTCGGGCAACAACAACGCATGGAATGCACGCTTACGCTTTTCGTGGGGGCTCAGGTCCACCGGTATCGCGATCCCGTGGGCATACAACAAAAGGCCTGGGATGTGCAGTGCCAACCAACGAATTCCGCCACCTGCGGTGAAGGCCAGAGAGTCAGTTGAGTCAAGCACCACTTCACCTATGACCGAAGCTTCGCCACTCTCACTGACAGTTGAGTACTTTGCGTCGATGATCTCCGAGACCCAAATGTACTCAGGGAAGGCAAAAGAGGCCGTGTACAGCTTCTTCAAAGCAGTGTGCATCCCGCTGCGCGCCACATACTCGCGATACCTATCGGACATGACCAGATAGGTGCGGTACCGCAGTTCTGTGTTATCGTTTTCTATCTTGTGAGCGAAATTCTGTAACCGCTTAACAAGCGACGACTTCTGCTGTACGTCATCAGGGATATAATCCATGAGACCGAGCAGGTAATCATCTGTGAAGACGCCCTTGGTCATCGCCTCCACTTCCGATGGACCAATGAAGACTTCCTCAGGGAGGGGAACAAAAGCGCCCACAATTTGACGGATGCGTCTGGGGGAACACAACGGATCCGTATTCGCCTTGGGTCGATATCCGTCATAGCGCAAGTTAAGAAACACTTGTGGGTCCGCCTTGGGATCCTTTGCTGTCACACGCTCAATTGTCGCGGGCATGTACGGGCCCACGTTGTCGTCATTCACTAACCACCGGTGAACTGGGTTTCGCAATGTCACGAAGTGTCCCTTGTATGTTTCTCTTTCTGATCCTTCGTCTGCCCAATGCCCAAGGGTATGCCCAACTATCCATGCAGCGTGCGGTGGACTAACACCCCCTGGCCCGCAATCTAGATGCAGCAGGACCGGCAGCCCACTCTCGACGCCCGAGTAAATGGTCCGAAGAATTGGGAACCTCCCCTCTTCGTCTCCTCGGCCGGCCTCGTAGTGCACGTTAAACCCCAAGTCTTGGAGCAATGCATATATCACCTCGGGCAGCAGACCCCCTGTTGGCCTTCTGAATTTGGTGGTTGGATCCAGTTCTCCGGCTCTTATAGCAAGTTCTGGCATCGACATTTTGGGGTAATACCTGTACTTGTGTAAGTACTTTAGAGCTCCCCACAGTGTACTGTGCGCGCATACACCGGTCTGATCCTGGCCGATCATGGGAGCACAGTCGATCCGGAGCCTATGGCCAGCGACTGTCTGTCCAAACCCGGTACTACACGTGACGTGACACGTTTCCTTATCGGTCTCTTGTGGATGAGCCAGTAGCGTTTCGCCCACCGTCTGCGGCACCGTAGGACGAAGCATGACATACCCGAGGTAGAGATGGTCGTCTATCTTGTTAGGGGGGTAGT
Source organism: Candidatus Zipacnadia bacterium (assembly GCA_029820565.1). Taxonomy (GTDB): domain Bacteria; phylum Armatimonadota; class Zipacnadia; order Zipacnadales; family Zipacnadaceae; genus JALGTV01. The sequence continues at coordinate 32,258 of JALGUR010000003.1, read as the reverse complement.
CCTCCGGGCGAAACATTTTTTCTATCTCGCTCCACGGCTTCGAAAAGAAGTGCAAACGGTGTGTCCTCACCGGGTACTCCCAATAGGTGGCGGAGTAGAAATAAAGAAACTCCCGGAAATACTCCTCGTCAACCACGTCATCCTCAACGAGCATAGTCACATTGTCCCACCCCCGAAGATAATGCCCAATGCTCATCAGAACTCCCGGCCGGACGTACACGTCCGACTGCACTAGGGAGTCGGCACTGTTGCATTCAGGGCAGTCCGCCTCCGGCGCGAACTCACTAGAGAAGAACACCTGGCCGCAGTTCTCACACTTCCAATGGAAGTCCAGCCTTCTTTGCCCATCCAATTCCTCAAGCTTTGTGTACACCGCTTTGCCTTCGAAGATATGCTGTTCATCGAAGGTAAATGTACCTGCTCCCATGGTCTACACCTACTCTGTCGCAGTTGATTGCTCCTGGCACTCGTAGAAAGAGGAAGGAGCGTTCATGTGTCAGACTCCTCCCTCGTTCCCGTCAATGGCCTACTAGCATTGGACGTGCCACGTTACATCGGCACCGCTCCCTTTGGTCACACAACCCCTAGACCACCTCTAGTTCACGTGTGCCCTGACTGTGAAATAGGTCGTGAACCGCCTTGTGGTTTCTGGTCTTGGCGGCCATCAAGCGTTTATACGCTTTGGTACAGGCCTCGCGCTCCCGCGGAGATTCGAGCAACTCACTGCGGTCGATCCTGATGGTCGCGCCGATTCCTTCTGAGTCCTCGGAACGCTTCACGCGTGGTGATGGCATGTCAGGTTGGCCTCCTTTTCGAGATAGATGTCTAGTCACGGGCGTAGCTGATCCCGGAAACGCGCTTCTGAAGTACAGGACGAGATGGAGAGTGACGCCTACCTGTCGTGGGTGGCATATCCTTCGACCTCAACTGCTACGGGAACTGCGAGTCTAAACGACTACGACCACTGGCGTTCAGGTTTTTCTCGCCGTCTGGGCCGCATTATATCAATAACTATCAGAAAAGTCAAGGGGGTATAGTATAATTAGTATAACAATATGACCTTTGTGTGGCGATCCCAGTTGAGCGCTTTGAGTGCTCTCTGTACATCATTCTCCCTTTTCCGGCCCCAAAGCGCGTCATGGCACAAAGGTTTTCTCACATGATTAGACTGCACTGACCATCCGACAGTTCGGTTCGCCCTTAGCCGAAATCCTTCTGGCTAGATACTGATCTAACGACCACTACACGTATCTTCGGCCTGAGTGTGTAGCACCTTGAGCTCGCCGCGCGGACCTGAGCCATGATTAACGACTCCGCCCGCCGAGCAGGGCCACGCGTCTCGGTAACGGGCCATGCCCTTTCACCCCCCTGCGGTCGTGTCCAGGATACGGCGCACGACCAAGAGGAGGTCTTCGTAGTCGGTGATGGGTTTGGTATAGAACCAGGTGCAGCCCAGGTCAAAGCCTTCTTTGACATCTTCAGGCTCTTTCAGGGCGGTGAGCATTAACACGGGGATGCGGGCGGTATCTTCTTCGTTCTGCAAGGCTCTCAGGGTTTCCCAGCCGTTCAGTCGCGGCATCATTACATCCAAAATGATCAAGTCGGGTTGGCGTTCTTTGACCCGCTCCAAGCCTTGGACTCCGTCATGGGCCTCGGTAACTTCATAGCCTTCTTCTTCCAGAAAGGCCCTGGTGGCTACGATGAAATCGCGGCTGTCGTCTACCAGCAAGATGTGCTTAGCCATAGTAATTGCCTCCCGCGAACTTCCTGGTTGCCGGCTTGCAGTTATCAGTTGGGCTGTTGCTGCCCGGCCTGACGGGTACCATGAGTTTGGCGCCGGTCCACAACTAAGCCCCTATTCTCTGTCTGCTTGGCATATTCCTTTAACTGACTCAAAATAGCGGCGATCTGGCCGATGTGCTGGATATCGGCGGCCTTATTGGTAGCGGCGGTGGCTATGAGCCGCATAATGGGAAAGAAGACTTCCTGGCCCTGGCGCGTGAATCCGGTAATGCCGCCGCGCCGCCGGTCAGTCTCGTCATAGAACTCAGGTATGGCCTGCTGAAACTCGCGCATCGCCGCCTGGGCGAGATCGCGCATTCTTTCCGGGGCAGTGAGCACAAAGAAGTCATCGCCGCCAATGTGTGCCAGGCAGTCGTCAGCTCTTCCGTGACTTCTGACACTATCCTGCAATATTTGGGCCACCAGGCAGATGACCTTATCGCCACGGTAATAGCCATAGACATCATTATAAGCCTTGAAGCTGTCCAAGTCAAAGCCAATGACAGCCAGATGCCCTCGATCCGGCAGCCGGCGGGTAATCTCCCGCTGCAAATAAGCGTTGCCCGGCAAGCCGGTGAGCGGATTCAATTCCCGCTGCCGCTGGCAGCAGCGCACCAGCGCCTTAATCCGGGCTACTAACTGCTGGGGATGGATGGCAAGGGGCAGACAATCGTCGGCGCCGGCCTCCAACATACGTGCCATCAGGTCGCCGCTGCTATCGTCAGTGAGCACTATACAGGCGGCCGGTCGCGCCGCGGGTAGTTGTTCAAGCCTATGGCAAAACTCCGTGCCTGACATATCGGAAACCCGGTCGGTGGCGATGATAACCTCCGCCGCGCTCCCGCCGAGCCAAGTTAATGCTTGCTGGCCACTGCCCATCCGGCTGACCGCGAAGTTATCCTCCAGCGCCTCAACCAGTGCTGGAGCCAACTGCCCGGAGGCGCTGACCAGCAACAGTTGGGGAACACTGGGGGGCGAAGTAGGCGGTGCGGTCATTAGTGGCCCTCACAAATTGGGAGGAGTCTATTGACAATTCGGACGCGACTCCGGCTTGACGCCTAACTCGGTAATGTCAAAGAGGGCGGTTAATTCGTAGCCGGCGGCGGCCAGATTCTCGCGCCCACCCTGGAGGCGGTCTACCATCGCAATGACCTTCACTATCTTCGCACCCCATTCGCGCTCCACCGCCTCAATAGCCCGCAGGGTAGAGCCGCCGGTAGTGATGACATCTTCTATCACTACCACCGCCGCTCCCTCCGCCAGCGGCCCCTCCACCTGCTGCTGGGTGCCCCGCCCTTTGCGCTCCTTGCGGACGATAAAGGCATCCAGCGCCCGCCCCTCACCTGCCGCCAGAGCTACCACTGCTCCGGCGATGGGATCAGCGCCAATGCTCATCCCCCCTACCGCCGCCACTTCGGGCGGCAACTCGCCCAGTATTAGCGTAGCCAGCAGATGCAGACCTTCGCCACTGAGCGAAATCTGCTTGCCATCAATGTAGTAGGTACTCTTCTGGCCCGAGGCCAGGCTGAACTCGCCGAAGCGCAAAGCCCGCTCTTTAATAAGTTCGGCCAGGCGGCCGCGCAGTTGTTGGCGGCTGGATTCGCTCAACAGCAATCCCTCCTCCTTTGGTCACATTGCTTCCACGATCTGAACATTTCGGTGGGGAGATCAATAAGTCTGCTGGCTGCGAGCCTTCAGCATCTTCTGCAATAGTTCTGGGGTATATGGACTGGTGAAGACCTGGTACAGATCCTCCCAACTCAGCGGTCTGCCCGTTGCTCCGCGTCCGCTTATGTCCGCCAGGACACCGAGTCCGTCCAGAAGTTGAGCCGCCAACTGGGGTGCGGCCCCTCGCCAATCCGGCTCCTCCACCATCTTCATCCTATCTAACAAGTCAATGATGAAACTGCGCAACTCAGGGAACTGCGGCGATTGCCGCGCCACGTAATTACTCAAGTACTCCTCGACGTCGCCGATGCGCGTCTGAATATAGGCGAGCGGGTCCCGATAGCGCAACCGCTCCAGAAATCCAACCGCCCGAGCCATCTCGGCGGCGATCCGGCGCTGCCGGGCAATCTTCTCCTGCGGATCGGCCTGGATGACCTCAGCCGGCGGCAGCCAGTCAATGAGGGCATTTTGCTGGGGCGCCAGAATGGTTTGCACCTGGCGCAAGATGGCGGCAATTTCCACCCGCTGCTGGTGGCGCGCCTCTTTCCGAGTCTCTCGCACGTCAGCCAGGCCACTCTCCACTTCAGGGGGCACCTCGCTACTTACTATTAGCGTCTGATAGGCCTGCTGGAACGTGGCCTCCAGTTCAGCATACTTTGCCGCCATCAACTGCTCACTCTTTGCAGTGGCCTGGCCCGCACGGTTGGCCAAAGGCAACAAGGCCTGTATCTGCTGCGGTACTAATTGCAGGTCGTTGAGGACAGATAGCAGGTCTGACTTGGCAACTGCTACCGACAGCGGGTGGTCGGCCAGGCCGCGCGCCGGAGACTCTACACGCTCCACACCGGTCTGCGCCTCGGCCGACATTTGCCGTAATAAATCTGCGGCGTAGCCGCTACTAACAAAACTGACCAATTCGTCATACGATATAGGTGGGGCTTCAGTGGGAGTTGGCAGATTAAGAAACCGGGCCACTTGCTCAGCCAAGGCCGGATACTGCGCATTATACTGCTGCTGTGGCCAGTTGTAGACAGTATCGGTGAGCCGCAGAACTGCCCCCGCCGCCCGGTCGTAGGCGGGCGCGCGAGGGTCAATTAGAACAGCGGCCAACCGCCGCGCCTCTATCGCCCGCACCAGTTCGTATTCGTCGGGCATAAGTTCGCGCTGAGCGGCCAATTGCTGCACAACGTACTCAGGTAAGTTGTCCACCTGCCCCAGTTCAGCGCGTAACTGTTGGCGTTGCTGATGTTCCTGGCGGGTCTCTACCAGCCTCGCCTGGTCAGCAGACAACAGGGCCAAAATCTGTTCAATGGCCCGCACTATTGACGTCTGAACGTCAGCCTCCTGGCGACGGAAATGTGCTACCACCGGTTGGACCGACGAGAGGCCCGCCACTGGACCTGGCCCGCCGCCAATCCATCGCTGCAGTACCTGTTCAATTGTGTCCTGATGCTCCTGCCACAAATCATCAGCCTCAGTTAAGAGTTTGTGGCGGGCTGCACTGACACTCTCCACTAAGGGAATAATCTGGGTGACTTGCTCACTATCAAGCTGCCCCCGACGCACTATCCATAGAATGTCCACCTGCTGGTAGATCTGTTCGGGCGAAGGCTTTTCCTGGTTAGTAGCCTCCTGGCTATTAGCGGCACCCGCCACCATAAACAAGCCCAGCATCAGCAATACTCGCACTCTTGAAACCATCGGTCAGTACCCCTCCTCCCGGCTGTCAGCCGGGCATAGTGTGATATTTTCATTTTCGCCATATAACGCTATTGTCCTGCCCGCCACCGCACCATAAAAGCGAAAATCCCCCCGCTTAGGGCTCTATTCCCAGTTCAACCATAGCCTCGCCGGCGACGAAAAATGAACCAGTCACACAAATAGCATCTGCGGGCCCTGCTACTTGGCGGGCTGTGCTCAGCGCTTCGGCCACAGTGTGTCTGGCGTCTGTCGGTCCCTTCCATTGACTGCGCACCACTTGTAATAGTTCAGTGACAGGCATGCCGCGCGGAATATTCGCCTGCGTAACTATGAACTCGTCGGCCACTTCCGCCAACGCCTGGATAATGCCACCAACGTCTTTATCGGCCGAGATGCCCACCACCATAATCAGCCTATCATAGCAGAAGTGGCGAGGCAAGGTGGCAGCCAAGGCCGCCGCGGAGGCCGGGTTATGCGCACAGTCTACCACGATCCAGGGCCGCGCCGCCACCAACTGGATTCGCCCCGGCCAGTTCAATTCGCGCATGGCGACCACAAAGTCCCGATCCTCTATGTCAAACCCAGTCTCGCGCAATACCCCCAGGGCAGCGTACGCCAGCGCCGCATTACCCGCCTGGTGCTCGCCTATCAGCGGCGTCGTTACCCACAGGTCGCCTTTCTCCACTGATAAAGCAAACTTCTGAGTCGGCCGAGCCAGTGCTTCGTCCGACGCTGGGACCGTTAGCGGGGTAACTTGGCCGTATTCGTGCACCGATGGAGGCACAATGACCGGCGCCTGTCTCTGCTTCGCCTCGGCCAATAGCACGCGCCGGGCTTCAGGCACCTGAGGGGCAAGCACTACGGGAGTGTGCGGCTTGATGATTCCGGCCTTCTCGGCAGCAATTTGGGCGACAGTCGTGCCCAAAATCTCTGTATGGTCATAACTAATGACTGTAATAATACTGACATCAGGGATGACAAGGTTGGTGGCATCCAGACGCCCGCCGAGGCCCGCTTCTATCACGGCCACGTCGACGCCTGCCCGCCGAAATGATAGTAGCGCCATGGCCGTGTATATCTCGAAGAAAGTGACTGCGGGAAGTTCTGAACGCTTCCGCACCTGCTCCACGGCCGGCTGCACCGCGCGAACCACCTCAACAAAGTGCTCATCTGATATCTTCGCACCTGCGACTCGGATACGCTCCGTCGGAGTGACCAGATGGGGTGAGGTATACAGCCCGGTGCGGTAGCGAGCGCGCCGCAAGGCAGCCTCCAAGGCTGCCGCGACTGAGCCCTTGCCCTTGGTTCCGGCAATGTGAACGCAACAAAGATGCGCTTGGGGATTGCCTAATGAATCGAGCAGAGATCGGATCGTGTCCAGGGTGACGACGTTAGCAAAGTGCCGGCGGAGCCCACGGCGCTCGAAGTCTACAAATGAGCGCAGGTAATCGCGGGCCTGGGCCATATTGTTGATCGGATAGCCAGGGAACATAGGGACGATATCCTTTAGGGACAGCAGTGGTGTCTCTATTAGTCGTGGGGGAAAAGAATCCTCCTTCAACTCTATCGTAACCAGGATGGCGAGACGGGTACGCTGTGGGAGGTGTATGGGCAGAGTGTAGACTGACGGAGGTGGTAGGGTTGTGCACAGGGAAAATTGAAATAGGATAGGGCACATTTGTCAGGAGGGAAGATGAGCGGTCGCGTGTGGAAATTGGGTGGTGGCCTTGGGTGGCGGGCGGTGATGGGGGGTGAAGATTGAGAGCCAGGGGTAAAAAGGTTTAAGCAGAATTAGTGATAAGGCAAACAAGGAGGATAGGGGGTAGACTCAAAACTGGTCGTCAGAAGCGATTAGCGACAATTATCAGCGGCCTACCAGGAATCACGAGACGTTGTTTGCTGGATTGTTCTACTTTGGAGGTTCTTGGCGGACTTGTGGGGTGTAGGTGTGCGCGAAGGCGGAAAGGTAGGGAGAAGCGGGTTTAAGTGGGCTTTTCGCAAGATTGAGTGATGAATTGCCTGGGTTAGTGGTGGTGGTGCGAGACTGGACGAGGATATTATGAGGGAGAGGGGTTGCTTTATTATGGGATTTGGGTTATAGTAGGAGGGGGGGGTGGTGAGGTGTGGGTAGGAGGTGGGCGAGGGACAGATGGCGAAAGGATAGTGGAGTGGGGGGATAGGGGCAATGTTTCACGTGAAACATTTGGACCGTAAGCCAAGCATGGCAACTCTAACTGACTTTGTGACGGCAGCAATGCACCGCGGTCTGTCACTACACAGTAGCCAGCAACAGGCACTGGAACTGTTGGTGCAGTGGTTAGCAACTAAGGCACCACGAGTTGGATTGTCTAAGTACAATACGCCTGCCCTGGTCTGGCAACAGGCGATAGCCCCAGTACTCACTGTTTATGACATAATTGATATGAGCACTGTCTCCACCTGCGCTGATCTGGGCACTGGGGCAGGTGCGTTAGGGTTGGCCCTGGCCATTTTGCAGCCCGACTTGCCAATAGACTTGGTTGATAGGCGCCAGCGAGCGGCGGATTTTGTGCAACTGCTATCTGGGCGGCTGGATCTAAGTAATGTCAAGGTGATATGCGCGCAGATCCACGAACTACGAGAACAGCGTGCAAATGGCTACGAGATGGTGGTGATGCGGGCTCTGGCTAGCGCGGAGACGGCATTGAGCCTGGGCCTCGTCGTCGTGCAGAAAGGTGGTTATATAGCGGCGTGGCATCAATGCGGGGATACGGGTTATGGGAAGCCCGGGTCTGAGGTGGAGGTGGTAGGGACAAGGGGCACCGCGGTGCCGGGCCTGCAAGTATCAGTATATAGAAGAGTCGGATAGCGGGTGAAAAGTATCGGTGATTGGCACCAGTTGAAGTTGTTAGGAGGTGAGCAATGCCGGAGACGTATGCGATAGTGAATCAGAAGGGGGGGGTGGGAAAGACCACCACTGCGCTGAATATGGCCGCTTGTGCTGCGTTGCGAGGGAAAAAAGTTTTGGTTGTTGACGGCGACGCGCAAGGGAATGCTACCAGTGGATTGGGTGTAGACCGGAGCATATTGGACCAGTGCCTGTACGACTTGCTCACGACTCAGGCGGACAGAAGCCCGGGGGCGGCCGAATTTGGGGATGTAGTGGTTCCGACGCCGGTGGACAATCTATGGCTGGTGCCAGCGACGATTAACGTGGCGGGTCTGGATATGGCGCTGGCCAGCGCCATAGGCCGGGAGACGAAACTGCGCCAGGCTTTGCGGGGAGCCCAGGAACGTTACGATTTGATTCTCATTGATACTGCGCCGTCACTGGGACTGCTCACTATAAACAGTCTGGCGGCGGCGCAACGGGTGTTAATCCCAATCCAGTGTGAGTACTACGCCTTGGAGGGGCTAAGTCAACTTCTGGAGGTCGTGCATCTGGTGCAGGCGCAGATCAATCCGGGCCTGGAGATCGCCGGGGTGGTTTTGACTATGTACGACAGGCGGACGAATCTGTCGGGTGAGGTGGAGGCGGAGGTGCGCGAGAATTTCAGTGGACGGGTGTTCCGAACAGTAATTCCGCGGAATGTGCGACTGGCGGAGGCGCCATCGTATGGCGTGCCGGCAGTTATGTATGATGGAAATTGCGCGGGCAGTCGGGCATACTGGCGGCTATATCAGGAGGTGTTTGCAGATGCGTAAAGCGAGTTTGGGCAAAGGCTTACGGCAACTTATATCAGGGGACGGATTAGCGCAAAGCCGGGCGGTTATCGAGGTGTCCGTAGAGCGGCTGCGGCCGAATCCCTTTCAGCCTCGGGGGCCGATTTCGCAGGAGGGGCTACGAGAACTGAGTGAGTCAGTGCGCACCCAGGGGATTCTGCAGCCGTTGGTAGTGCGGCGGCTTGGAGAGGACTACCAGGTAGTGATTGGGGAGCGACGCTGGCGAGCGGCGCAAGAGGTGGGGTTGGAGACGGTGCCGTGCATTGTGCAGGAGATCGGGGATGAGGAGGCGTTAGAGTTGGCGTTAGTTGAGAACATACAGCGGGAGGACCTGTCGTGCGTTGAAGCGGCGCGCGGGTATAGGCAGTTGGTTGAAGAATTCGGTCTTACACAAGAGGAAGTGGCCGGGCGAGTCGGGAAGAGCCGCAGCGCGGTAGCGAATGCCTTGCGCTTGCTGCAACTGCCGGTAGAGGTGCAGATTGCGTTAGGTGAAGGGCGACTGAGCGAGGGGCATGGGCGGGCGTTGCTTGGGTTGGGTGAGGCGTTGGATCTGGTGGATGATATCTGGCGAGAGGTAGAGGAGAAAGAGATGACTGTGCGAGAGACAGAGGCGTTGGTGCGTGAGGTGCGGGAAAAAGGGGGGAGAAGACGGGGCGAAAAGGGTGAGCCGCCTGTAGTGAAGACTGATGCTTATTTGGCGGATATGGTGGAGCGGCTGCAGGAGACGTTGGCGACTCGAGTGAGGATTAAGGTGAAGGGTGATGATGGGGGGACTATACTGATAGAGTACCATAGCGAAGAAGAATTGGAGCGGTTAGTTAGCACTATCACTCCGGAGGATATTATATAGGTATACAATATACTGAGTATACTCAGCATATTGTCTGATGCGGGGCTGGTGGTGGAGGTGGGGAGACGTTATCATTAGATAGCCTACGATACGTCGCTGGAGAGGTACATGAGTGGGAGAAGGAAAGGGCGAGAGAAAGAAAGTGGGCCGGGTGTTTTGTTTTCGCGCGGGGTTGTGGTATAATCAGGGTATATATGAGCGGGGGGGGCGGGGATGGTGTAATTGTAGAAGGGAGTTACAGCAAGTTGAATAAGAAAATTTCGTATATGGTCGTAATAGGAATGATATTAGCGGTGGTGGTGGGTGGGTGTGGGCAGAAGCCGGTGGGGGTGGTTAATGGCGAGCGGATTAGTGAGGCTGAGTTCATGGCGCGTCTGAAAAAGGCGGCGGGTGAGCAGATCCTACGCACTATGGTTGACCGGGAGCTAGTTGAGCAGGAATTTGCTGCGTCGGGTTTGCAGGTGGCCGAGGGGGAGACAAGCAAACGGTTAGCGGAGTTGCAAGGCAGGTTCCCGACGCCGGAGGCCTTTGCTGAGTTTCTGGATTCGCGGGGGACTACGGTGGAGGAACTGGAGGAGGAACTGGAGTTTAATATGAAGTTGGAGATGTTGGCAAGCAAAGATGTGGCGGTTAGCGAGAAGGGAATTAGGGAGTTTTACGAGCAGTACAGTGACAGGTATGACAAGCCACTACGGGTGGTGATACGGGAGATAGTGCTGTCCAGCAAGGAAGAGGCAGAGAAGGTAGCCAAAGAGGCTAAGGGAGCAGAGGCGGATTTTGCGGCTCTGGCCACGCAGTATTCGCTTAGTCCGGGCACCCGCCAATATGGGGGCAAGCGGCCTGAGACGCCCATTGGACAACTGTACCCGGAGGAGTTGCGGTGGGCGGCACAGGATGTGAAGGTAGGGGAAGTATCCGAACCGATAAACGCCGACGAGCAGTGGTATGTCATCAAAGTTGAGGAGCGCAAGGCCGCGGAGAAGGGCACTTTTGAGAAGGTTAAGGAGCAGGTGACCGAAGACTACAAGCGGGCGCAGGCTGAGCCGGTGGATCAGTTGGTGAACCGACTGAGGCAGAAGGCGGTAGTCAGTATTGTGGCGCCGGAGTTCCAGGGATTGAATGAACTGTACCAGGCGCCGGAGGATATACCAGCGTTCGGCCCGGAGGAAGAGAGTCCAACGGAGAGTGAGAATACCGACGAATAAGTGTGAGGCGACTGCGTAGGATAAGGTAGCAGTGTCAGCGACCGTGCAGGAGGCGGTCGCTGCGTAGCGCTACAGGGTGGGCTAAATGCAGCAGTTTGACCGGTTGGTAGAAATAGTAAGACGCTTGCGAAGCGAGCAGGGCTGCCCCTGGGATCGCCAGCAGACTCACGAGAGTTTGCAGCAGTACTTCGTTGAGGAGGTGTACGAGGCCCTGGAGGCGATTGAGACGGGGGATTGGAAGCAACTATGCGCCGAGTTGGGTGATGTGCTGCTGCATATAGTGATGCACGCTCAAATAGCCGGCGAGGATGGGGAATTTGATATTAGCGATGTGCTGGGGGCGATAAATGATAAACTGGTGTATCGTCACCCTCATGTATTTGGGGAGGCATCAGTTTCTGGTGCCGAGGAAGTGCTGCGCCGGTGGGAGCAGTTGAAGCGAAGCAAGGGCGAGGGAGCGGGGCGGCAGTCAGTGCTGGATGGTGTGCCCAAGAGGCTGCCGGCGCTGCAGCGGGCTAATCGGCTGCAAGAGAAGGCCGCGCGGGTGGGCTTTGACTGGGAGGATAGCAGCGGGGCGTGGGCGAAGATAACCGAAGAATTAGAAGAGTTACAAGAAGCGGTTGATAGCGAGAATCAGGAGCGCATCAGCGAGGAGATAGGCGATGTGCTCATCGCAGTAGTGAATGTGGCACGACTTTTGCAAGTTAGTGCAGAAAGGGCGCTACGGGCGGCTAACGACCGGTTTCAGGGGCGGTTCCGGGCGGTGGAACAACGTGCTACCGCGCAGGGGCGTAGTGTGGAGGAGATGACGTTGGCCGAGATGGATGAGTTGTGGGAGCAGGTGAAGAGTTCTGAAGGCGATGCGGGTTGACGTTTTTCTGCGCAACTCGGGCTGCATTCCCCGGCGTACCCAGGCTAAGCGGGCCTGTGACGAAGGTTTGGTGGAGGTGGAGGGGCAGCCGGCTAAACCCAGCACTGAAGTGGCAGTAGGCCAGGAAATAACTGTGCGGCTGGGTATGAGCGTGCGGCGCTACCGGATACTGCAGTTGCCACGGCGGCCGGTGCCTAAGAAGGAACGGGACTGCTACACAGAACTACTGAATTCAGAGCAAATTGAACCCGATTTAGATTGGTGAAGGAGCATTGTTAGTGTCCAAAATTGATGAACGGATTTTGCGGAAAACCCGCTTTTTGAAAAAAGCCGGTTTTTCCGCACCTTTCCGGCAAAACCTTTCAAAGTAGAATAGTACGGTAGATAGCACAGTGTTATTCCTCACAGGGGGCAAATAATCTCCATTAAGAGGCTCCTGGCAATCGGTTTTGCGGCCACAAGACGTGTTCGTACTTCCGTTGATGAATAATCGGAGTTAGAATGACCAAGGAGGTCTACTGATGGCACAACTGAAGCGATGTTATCTGTTCAATGAGGATATGGCGGCGCTACAAAAGAAACTTGAGGCCCAGGGCCGAGAGTTGAGAGACTTGCTCGGTGGGAAGGGGGCTAACCTGTGCTTGATGACCAACGCGGGGATCCCCGTACCCCCGGGCTTTACCATTACTACGGATACCTGCATTGACTTTGTTGAAGCAGGCGGGCAATTCCCCGATGGCTTGGAAGACGAGGTATTGGACAGTCTGCATAAACTGGAAGAGCAAACGGGCAAGCGGTTAGGGGATGCGGATAATCCGCTGTTGGTTTCGGTGCGCTCCGGGGCCAAATTCAGCATGCCGGGGATGATGGACACCGTGCTGAATCTGGGGATGCGTGAAGAGGTGGCTGAAGAGATGGCACGAGTCACCGGCGACGAGCGGTTTGTGTGGGATGCCTACCGCCGATTTGTGATGATGTTCGGGGATGTAGTCAAGGGCATTGACCGCGAAGTATTTGAGGACTGCCTGACTGAAGTTAAGAGGCTTGAAGGCGTCACAGAAGATATTGAAGTCTCGGCGGCGGGCCTGCGGGCAGTCGTGGAGCTGGAGAAGCAGGTATATGAGGAGCAACTGGGCGAGGAATTCCCGGTGGACCCCCAAGAGCAGTTGTTTGCCACCATCCGGGCGGTATTTGGTTCGTGGAATAACGACCGGGCTATCGCTTATCGGGAACTGAATCGGATTGCTCATGACCTGGGCACGGCGGTGAATATTCAGACTATGGTCTTTGGGAATATGGGCGAGGACAGTGGCACCGGGGTTGCCTTCACGCGCAATCCGGCGACGGGTAAGAAGGAGATATACGGTGACTATCTGGTCAACGCCCAGGGTGAGGACGTAGTAGCGGGGATTCGTACACCAATGGCAATTAGTGAACTGGACAAGAAGATGCCTGAGATTTACCAGGAGTTCTCGGGGATTTGCGAGCGGCTGGAGAAGTTCTATCACGACGTACAAGATATGGAATTTACCGTTGAGAATGGCAAACTGTGGATGCTGCAGACGCGCAACGGAAAGCGCACGGCACTGGCGGCGGTAAAGATCGCGGTGGACCTGTTTGATGAGGGGCTCATTACCCAGGAGGAGGCGCTGATGTTGGTGCCCCCGCAGCAGCTTGACCAACTGCTGCACCCGCAGTTCGATCCCGCAGCGCGGGAGGACAGTGCAACATATCCGCACCTGACCGTAGGGGTGAATGCCTCGCCGGGAGCGGCGGCGGGTAAGGTGGTTTTCACCGCTGAGGAAGCAGTGGCGGCTGCCGAGGAGGGGGAGCGAGTGGTTTTAGTGCGCCACGAGACCTCGCCGGAGGACATTCGGGGGATGGCCGCCGCCGAGGGCATTTTGACCTCCACGGGGGGGAAAACGTCGCACGCAGCGATCGTGGGACGGATGATGGGCAAGCCGTGTGTAGTGGGGTGTTCGGCGATGGTGATTGACTATGACAAGGGACAGTTCGTAGCGGCTGACCAGGTCGTAGCAGAAGGGGAATTTGTTTCCATAGACGGGGCCAGCGGCGAAGTGATGTTGGGGGATGTGCCCACGACTGAGTCGGACATCATCCTGGGTCTGAAAGGCGATGAAGCGGCTCAGCAGACCGAAGTCTACCAATACTACACTCGGTTTATGCCCTGGGCTGATGAGAGCCGCAGTCTGGGCGTGCAAACCAATGCCGACACTCCCGGTGACGCAGAACTGGCCGTGCTGCTGGGGGCGGGGGGCATTGGTCTGGCGCGCACCGAGCACATGTTCTTTGGCGAAGAGCGCCTGCCCGCATTCCAGCGGATGGTTATTGCCGAGAACGCCGAGGAGCGGGAAGCGGCGGCGGCTGAGTTGCTGCCCTATCAGCGTGAGGATTTCTACGGAATTCTGAAGGCGATGGATAACAAGCCGGTGATCATCCGGCTACTGGATCCGCCGCTGCATGAATTCCTGCCCGATGATCCCGAGGACCAACAGGTCCTGGCTGAATTGACTGGTAAGAGCGCCGCAGAGATTGAGGATATTGTAGAAGGCCTGGATGAGGCCAATCCAATGTTGGGTCATCGTGGCTGCCGACTGGGAGTGACTTTCCCGACGATTTATAGGATGCAGGTACGGGCTATCTTCCAGGCGGCTTGCCAACTGAAGCAGGAAGGATACAACCCCATCCCCGAGGTTATGATTCCGGTAGTGGGGATTGTCGGTGAGTTGGAGATTATCAGAGAATACAGCGAGCAGATAGCCGAGGAAGTCATCACGCAAACCGGGGTGGAACTGGAGTATAAGATTGGGACTATGATTGAAATCCCACGGGCCTGTTTAGTAGCTGACGAGATTGCGCAGGTGACTGACTTCTTCTCCTTCGGCACCAATGACCTCACCCAGATGACCTTCGGCTTCAGCCGCGACGATGTGGAGGGCAAATTCATTCCGGCCTATGTTACCCAGCACATCATCGCGGTCAGCCCGTTTGAGTCCATTGACCAGGATGGTGTGGGCAAGTTGATGGAGATGGGGGTAAAGTTGGGCCGCCAGGCTAATGCTGCGTTAGAAATAGGCATTTGTGGTGAACATGGCGGCGAACCGGCCTCGGTGGAGTTCTGTCACCGGATCGGCCTGGACTATGTGAGTTGTGCGCCGCTGCGGGTGCCCATCGCCCGCCTGGCCGCCGCCCAGGCGCAGATAGAGCACCCGCGGTAGCGGGGCAACTGATCACCTTGTCGTGCCTGCGTTGAGACAACTAATACCGCTAGGAGTGACGCCAAATGACTCAGGAAGAGATTATCCGCACTGCACAGGAGATGGCGACGGCGGGGCGACCGTTCGTGCTGGCGACCGTGGACCAGGCGGGCGTGCCGCAGGTCCGCTGGATGATCGGCTGCGTGCTGGGCGAGTCACTGACCGTGTCAATGGCCACTAGCGCTAACTCCCGCAAGCTGGCTCAGATCGCCGCTCATCCTCAGGCTCAACTCATGTTTCACAACGAGGACTATAGTCGAGTCGCCACAGTGAGCGGGACTTGCCAAATCGTGGAAGCCCTAGAGTACAAGCGCCGTCTGTGGGAAGCCATGCCTGAGTTGGCCGAACACGTCTCGGGGCCGCAAGATCCCGACTTCGGCGTCATTGAGTTCGAGGGCCGCCGGGTCGAGGTGCTCACGCCGGCGGAAGGGTTCACCCCGGAAGTCGCGAAATTGTGAGGGGCAGTTCCTCTGCTTTCGCCATTCGGTGGCCACGAGAATTGATCTGTCCATTCGACACATGGTAGCGTCACTCGGGCGGCGCGAGCCTTGAGTGGTACGTGCCTCCGGTTTTTCCCTGCCGCAGAAACTAGCGTATTGGCGGGAAAGGCCCATTTATCTGGACCAGAGGGGTAACACTTATGAGAATCATAGAGTCGGTATTAGGCAGAGAAATTCTGGACTCGCGAGGTAATCCGACCGTGGAGGTGGACGTGGAATTGGTCTGTGGGGCTGTTGGGCGGGCGGCCGGGCGGTCCGAGGTCTGTTGGGTGGGTGAAGCGTCGGCGAGGCCAAAAGGGGAAAATCAATGAGCAATCACAAGGAAATACCGGAATGGTTCAATGAAGCCAGGTTTGGTATGTTTATCCATTGGGGGCTTTATGCGATCCTGGGCCGAGGCGTGTGGGCTATGGATGAGGAGAAGATTCCCCAGGAAGAGTACGGCAAACTGGCTGATGAGTTCAATCCGGTTAGGTTTGACGCGGATGAATGGGTGCGAGTAGCCGAAGCAGCCGGCATGAGATATATGGTCCTGACAACGAGGCACCATGACGGGTTTTGCCTATTTGATAGCCAAGTCAGTGACTTTACGGCGGTGAAGACCAGAACCCACAGAGATTTTGTGGCGGAGTATGTGGGAGCGTGCCGCAGACGAGGAATGAGAATAGGTTTTTATTACTCACTGTTGGACTGGCGCTTTCCCGGCTACTTCAATCGAGAAGAATATCCCGACAGTTTTGAGGCAATGGTGGGGCAGGCGCATGAGCAGGTAAGGGAATTGATGACGAATTATGGGAAGATTGACTACCTCTTTTACGACGGGGAATGGATACCCGGTGTTGAATATCACCGGACGCTGACTGAATATGCCGAATCTGCCGCAATTGCGGAGTTGTGGCATTCGCAACAGTTAAATGCAACGGTTAGAGAACTGCAGCCGGAGATAATTATCAATAACCGCTCGGGGTTAGGAGAAGATGTTGATACCCCGGAGCAGTATGTGGTAATATCACAACCAGGAAGATGCTGGGAGTCAAATATGACCATTGGGGATAAATGGGGCTATGTCAAATATGACCCGAATCTGAAGAGCACAACCCAACTCATTCAGTATCTGGTGTATTGTGCCAGCGGTGGCGGGAATTATCTCCTGAACGTAGGTCCCCAGCCCGACGGCGCTATCCAGGAGGAATTCGTCCAACGGCTCACTGAGATGGGCCAATGGATGAAGATCAATGGGGAGTCCATATATGGTTCAGAAAGGATGCCAAAATTCTTTGGCAGGAATAGCATTGGGAAGGTCACTGCTAAGGGGAAGGAAGTATATTTTCACATTTTTCGCTGGGCGGGCGAGGAAGCAGCGATGACCGGGGTAAAGAATAAAGTCAGAGGGGGCGCCGTTTTGAAGACCGGGCAAGAAGTGACCGTAGCGCAGGACCGGGGAAGAGTGGTTATTAAAGGATTGCCGGAGCATCCGCCCGACCCGCACGACACCGTAATTGCGCTGGAGTTGGATTCAAAGCCAGAGATCTTCAGTTATGAGGGAATGCCACTTTAGAGAGGAAAGGCAATGACGACTATAGAGTCAGTATTCGGCCGAGAGATTCTGGACTCGCGGGGTAATCCGACCGTGGAGGTGGATGTGGAATTGGCCTGTGGGGCTATTGGGCGGGCGGCCGTGCCGTCCGGGGCCTCTACCGGTGAGCGCGAAGCCCTGGAATTGCGTGATGGCGACGCCGAGCGCTACGGCGGCAAGGGAGTATTGCAGGCGGTAGCCAATGTCAATGACGAAATTGCGCCGGAAATAGTGGGTTGGGACGCTACCGAGCAGGTGGCGATTGACCGGCTGATGTGTGAGTTAGATGGCACGGCCACTAAGAGCAAATTGGGCGCCAATGCGATTCTTGGGGTATCCCTGGCAGTGTGCAAGGCTGCGGCGGCCGCCCTGGGACTGCCCCTGTATCAGTACATCGGCGGAGTAAGAGCCACGGTGCTGCCCGTGCCGATGATGAATATCCTCAACGGCGGCGAGCATGCCGACAACAATGTGGACCTCCAGGAGTTTATGATTATGCCGCTCGGAGCGGGATGCTTTGCTGAGGCGCTGCAGATGGGTGCCGAAGTGTTCCACTCTCTGAAAAAAGTGCTCAAGGGCCGAGGGCTGAACACGGCGGTGGGCGACGAAGGGGGCTTTGCGCCGAATCTTAAGTCCAACGAGGAGGCCCTCCAGAGCATCGGGGAAGCGGTGGAGGCGGCCGGCTATGGCCTGGGCGAGGACATCCGCATTGCCCTGGACCCGGCGGCCAGTTCGTTTTTTGACCGCGATAGCGGCAACTATGTGCTGGCAGGAGAAGGCCGAGAACTTAGTTCGGCCCAGATGATTGACTTCTATGCGGACCTGTGCGACCGCTATCCCATCATATCTATTGAGGATGGCCTGGACGAAAATGACTGGGAAAACTGGCCGAAGTTGCGGGCGCGACTGGGGGATAAGGTGCAGATAATGGGCGACGACCTGACAGTGACTAACACCGAAATCCTGGCTCGGGCCATCAAGGAAGGGGCCATTAACTCGGTGCTCATCAAACTCAACCAGATTGGCACGCTGACCGAGACGCTGGCGGCGATCCAGATGGCCCACCAGGCGAAGATGACGGCGGTAGTCTCGCATCGTAGCGGCGAAACTGATGATACTACTATCGCTGACCTGGCGGTGGCTACCAATGCCGGACAGATAAAGACGGGCGCGCCCTCGCGGGTTGACCGGGTGGCCAAGTACAACCAACTGCTGCGCATTGAAGAGCAATTGGCTGACACGGCGGAGTACCGGGGGATGGATGTGTTCTACAATTTGGCGTAGGACTGGCGGCGTGTTGGCAAAGATGGAAGTTGGTTAGAACAGAATGGACACCATCATCCGAGAACTGTCAGAAAGCCAGATTGACCAGATTCGCCAGGCCACCGAGGACATTGTGGAAAACGTCGGCTTCAAGGTCGGGCACGAGGGGCTGCGGCGTCGGTGCCGTAAGGCGGGGGCGAAAGTTGACGAGGCTACAGAAACCGTGCGCTTGCCAGCGGAGTTGCTGGGAGAACTCCTATCGCAAGTGCCGTCCGCCTTCACCATGGCTGACTTGGATGGCAATGAGCGAGTCATAGGCGGCCCAGACAACAACCATTACCACGCCATTGTAACCGATCCGTGGATCATAGACTACGAGACACAGAAGCCACGACGGCCAACGTTAAGCGACATACGGCGGCACACCATTGTCGCACAGAAGTTAAGTCAGGTAGCCTTCATAAGCCTGATGGATTTTCCTGTCACCGATGTTGAGGGGCCCACGTCTAACCTGCGGGCAATGCAAGAGCACCTCCTGCACCACAATAAGCACGTTCTCGCTATGCCTAGTTCGAGCGCCAGTTTTCAGCGATGGTTACGGATTGACGAGATACGGGCGCAAGGCAGAGAATTGGGGAATAGTAGACTGATGAGCGTGGCGGTTGCCGTGATTTCGCCGCTGGTTCTCTCCGAACTCAATAGCGAACTTCTGATGGGCGCGTGTAATCATAACTTAGCTGTGTTTCCAACAGTTTGTCCAGTGGCGGGCAGCACATCGCCATATAGTTTAGCTGCCACGATGCTTCTGGGCAACGTTGAGGTCGTCTTCCTGGCTGCACTTGCGCAGATTATCAAACCGGGCGCCCCCTGCATTTACGGTTTTGGGGCCTCGGTAGCAGATATGCGGTCTGTGGAGGCGCTGTACTATAGTCTGAACACAATACCGTGGAGCATCACCTCGGTTCAATTAGGACGCTCCTACGGCATGCCGGTGGGCGTGGGATGTGGTGGTGCCATGACCTATCGCTATGATCTGCAGACCGGGGCCGAGGGAATCCTTCACATGTTGGTCGCCCATTCGTTGGCACCGGACTTCTTTACGGGAATTGGTTCTGGGTATAATGCTATCGGAATGTCAGGAGAGTTAATGATAATCCACACCATCTGGCAAGAGGTCGTGGCGTTTCTGAGTGGAGGGATCAATACTGAGGACGTTCGGCTCGGAGCGGAAAGCATCAAGCGAGTTGGTGCGGGTAGCCACTTCCTTGCCGACGATCTAACGATGGAGTTGCTTCGCGCTGGGCAGTTCTTCGCCAGCGAGTTTCTGGACTATTCCGGGGGCGCTGGTGAAGAGCCTTCCCTGCTCGAGCGAGCCCACGCAAGATTAGAAGAGATGGTAGTGGATTTTGACTCTCCTGTGCCTGAACAGGTCCAGGAAGACTTGGGCCGCTTTTTTGAGGTAGAGTGTGGGGAATTAGGGGCAACTTCGGGCGCTACATATTGACATATCGGTGCGGAAGCGGTAGTATAGTGATGAGAGTGGTTGGCCGCAGCAAGTGTTATAGCAGACATCGCAGCAAGGGAGGACAGTTATGCGCCCAGAGCGTGGGCAGCAGCATCGGGGGGAGTCGGAGGCGAAGGGGTGGCGCCCTACGGGCAAGTTAATGGTGCTGGTGGCCGTGGTCGCCTTAGCGCTGGCGACGCACGGGCAGATATTTATGCCCGTGATACGCGGGTTGTATCTGGCCAATGAGTTGTTGTATCTGCGCGATGCGCATAACCAACTTGGCGCAGACAATGCAAGTTTGGCCGGTAGTGCCGCGTACCTGAAGACTGACGAAGGTCGCGAGTTGGCCGCCCGCAGTGAGTTGGGCGCTTTGCAGCCCGGGGAGCGGGTGTTAGTGATCCGGAGTCAGCAGGACCGGCCCCAACCACCCCCCCCAAGTCTACCCCAGCGGCTGCACAGGTGGCTGGGACAAAGATGGGCAGACGCGAACCGATCAGTAGAGCACGCAATAGCAGCAGTGCAACTATGGATAGGGGTAGGCGGAAAGCCGGTCCAGGCGAAGGCAGGTTCTGCGACGAAGCAAGAAGATTCATCACCGGGTTAGTATGGTGGGGACTGAGTGGCGTAGTAATGGTGGCTGTGGTGGCCTTTGGTGGTTGCCGAGGACATAATACTGCTACTCCCCAGGTCCTCTTGGCAGTAACGACCGCCCCTACTATTCCCAAGTTCGCACTCGGCTACCATAGTGGCTGGGTGGCAGCAATATTAGAGCGGTCTGCTGATGGCGCTGTTTCCCCGCATTATCTTCCCTGCTGGCTAAATGATTCGTTGCCCGGGCCGCCCGATGCCATCCTGTCTGTTGCAGACTACTTAGTAGTGTTTAGGGGCGAAGAAGTCTGGCGGGTGGTTGTTGCTGATGGCGAGTTAGGCGGCGAGAAGATTGGTACTTGCCCAGCACAGGTGCGGCAGGCGATAGTAGTGGCGGCGCCGGAGACCAATTCAGGGCCGATAGTGGGTCTGCTGGCGGGGGGTTACTATGAGAATGGACAACTGCAGGGCGCGAGCATCTTCCTGGGCCGGCTAACGGCGGACCGCATCCGGTTCTACAAAACCGCATATCAGGCTGCATGGAATCCGTGGGTGATAAGGCCGGGTCGGCTGCGCAATTGCCCGGTGGTGTTCATAGGTGCGGCTATGCCCACCTATTTTGATCCACAATGCCACCGGCGCCCCCAGGTATTTGAGGTTATTGGCAATGGTCCGCCGCGACTGCGGCCGATATGGCTGGGCACCAGTCTTTCGCGGCCCTTTGTTGATGCGACATTTGTGGATTGTGACGGCGACGGTGAAAGTGAGTTAGCGGCAGTGGAGTTGGCAGTGTCTGGTGAATTCTTAGTGCAATTGTATAAGTGGCGCGGCTCGGGGGTTGAAGGATGGGCGGCCACCCCAGCGTGCTATAGAGCGCCGCCAGAAATCGGTACTACTAAGTTGAGAGGCGACCGGGAAGTGCTGCTGATCAAATCGGATAACTCGCTCAGTGTATATAGTTTGGTCTGGTCGGGAACCGGGCATGGTGAGGACCAACTGGTTCCCAGAGAGCGTGTGCTGGAGGAGGTTGGTATGGCTTGGGTGGTGGTATTGGGCGATGGCCAGAGGCCCGGATATATTGTCTGTCTGACGGCACAGGGCCAACTGCGGGTACAGCAGGTCCCCTAAGGTCGCAGCCGGCCCCAATGTCGGGGCGAATGTGCACAAGCAGGTCCTACCCTACGAAGGCAATTAGCGTCCCGGGGCCTCAATTCTACCAGGTATCCGGCAGCGACCAGCCGGGCGGGCCAGGGAGAATGAAACTGCTGGTCCACTCAGGGCGGTCAGGTTCCTCGCCAGTGTTGAGCATCTCAATCCATTTCTCGTCGGTGAGGCGGTCGGCGGCCGGCCACTCAAATTCGTAGTAAGAGAACACTCCACCCCGCGCTACCTGCGGATTCGGGACTACCACATATATCGGATAGGCATAGCCGACCGCTTCTTCCAGGACTTCATGAAAACTGGTGTGGATATCAGCAATGCAGGCCATATACCGATCGGCTTCGTTGGTGATTTCGAACCACCTCGTGGCGCCATACTCGCCGGTGCTTTCCACCACCGATAGCATCAACCGCTCCAGTTCGCCGCCGTAGGCCTGAATGCGTTCGTATTCTTCATCGCTGAGTGCCTGGTTGGTCAGTAACTTCTCCGAGCAGCTCTTGAGGAACAACAGCAAGTCCTCCAGGTCTTCGTATTTGTCGGCCAGTTTCTCAGGAAGAATGCCTCGCTGCTGCAGGCCGGTGCGGGAGAGGTAGGTTAGATAGGCCAGGCGGGCGTAGACTTCGGGATACGGCTCCACGTAGCCCTTGACTGCTATCCACGGCGCGCCGCCCATCTCGGCCCCGGATTGCTTGCCGTACAGGATGGTATCGTGGCGCAATTCGGCCCAACTGCCCAGGGCAGTGTTGAGTTCCTTGTCCACCCAGGCCTGGTTGCGCATAAAAGTTGGATAGCCTTCGCCCCTCTCTTCTAACAGTGGCCGGAAACTGTGGAGCCAGCCCCAATACATATTGGAAATCCACTGGCTAAGCGGCGTGCCGGCAAACTCCTCAACAAGTTCGTCCAACTGGCTTTCGTAATGGGCATATTGGCCTGCGTTATAGACATCCAGCATAATGGTGCGGGCACGCTCCGAACCCAGGGCGGCCATCACGTCCAGCCCTTTGGGCATATGACGCCAGGCGGCGGTCTCATTGGGGCTCATTCCCTCTCTGGGGCCCACCAGCGGATAAACCAATTGCTGGAGGGCATAGGAGTCGGGAATGAATCGCTGGCCCATAAAGCGGAACTGGCGACCCTGGGGTGTAGCGGCTATAGGGGGGAGATTGCCACTGGCATCTGCCTCCAGAAAAGCGGGGGCTATCTGGGGCTCAGGTAGAGTGGCCCGGGCCTGAGTGATGAATTCGTCAACCTGTGAGACGTCGGCAAGATTTTCGAGGGCAAAGCCCTGACCGAAGACCTGGTTGGCCAGGGGCAGATACTGATCATAGGTCAGGTCATCGGCACCGCCGACGAAGAACTTGGTCGGCTCATACATAGTAGCCCATAGGTCTTGGATTTCGGGGCTGTCAGCAATGAGTTTAGTTATTAGCAGGGCCTGCTGCTGATGGCGGCGGATGAGGTCAGGTTTGTCCGGGGGCTTGTCCAGTTCAAAGCCGACCAGGCCGTACCACATAAGGCCGCGGAAGTACGTTTGCAGGGCTTCGGTGCGGGTGTAGTGGCCGCGGGGATTGAACTGGGTGTAATGAATGGTGCGCTCCATAACCGGGGAGGGCAAGCGCTGGGCATGAGCCTGTATCTTGGGCAGTTCCTCGGCCACGAGCGAGGCAGCCTCCGTGGGCAGGTCGGGGGGAGGCTTCCAGGAGCCAGCCAGGAGGCTCTGGGCTACGCCAAAGTAAGCCAGAT
The DNA here is from genome assembly GCA_029820565.1 of Candidatus Zipacnadia bacterium. Classification (GTDB taxonomy): domain Bacteria; phylum Armatimonadota; class Zipacnadia; order Zipacnadales; family Zipacnadaceae; genus JALGTV01. Next base: position 8,863 of record JALGUR010000003.1, on the reverse strand, counting down.
TGCGCAGGGCGGCATCTTTAAGACCTTGGGGAGCCGCCTGATACTGGTCGTGGGCCGCGGCCAGACATAAGTCGGTTAGTTGGATAGCCGCCGGGTTGAGTTGGGTTTGCTCTACTGTGCGCAGACTATAATCAAAGAAGACATGGTACAGATGCAGCACCGAATCCACGGTTACAAAATTGGGAGTAGCCGGGGTATCCTCGTCCCAGGCATACTCTTCATAGAGCATAAAGATTTGCTCTTTAGTATCAGGGATGACTACAAAGCCATTTTTTGCGAGTTGACGCTTGTGGCGGTTGGCGAGGTCCTCAATGCTGTAGAGGTTAGTGACTGAGGAGAGATCGCGGGGGATCTCGTAGGGCTCTACGGCGGCGCTGATGTTGACCTGGTACGGCTCAGGTATTTCCACCTCCGGCTGCTGCGGCCCGTCGGGCTGTGGCGCCGAGATAGGCGCGAGTGGCCGGGTGGTAGTCTTGGGCCTGTCTTTGCAGCCGATGACTACAGCGGAGATTAGCAAGGAGAGGAATAGGTACAACCATCTACTATGCATAGCAAGGCTACCTCCCAATAGGCACAGGCTTGCGTGGCAAAGAATAATTGGTGCCGCGAGTTGGGGTTGATGCGGCCAGTTAGGCTAAGGATTCTGGCTATCGGAATCGTCGGTTGGTAAGGAGCGTATCGGTGACTGTACCGACGGGCGCTGCTCTTCGCCTTTATCGCGGCCGTAGCCATAATAATAGTAATAATAGTAGTAGTAATAATAGTCGCCCGCCGTCACTTTGACCTTATTAAGTATCGCGCCCAAGATGTTACCCCGGGCGTGGGTAATGAGGCGCACCATCTCGTTGAAAGCCCGCTGGGTGACTTGACCAGACTCGGCGATGAGTATGGCGCGCTCGAGCTTAGAGGAAAGAAGGATGGCATCAGTTAGCATAACGGCAGGTGGGGAGTCGTATAAGACGATATCAGCGTGGTGGGTGACTTCATCAATAAAGGTCGCCATGGCCGCCGAATCCAGTAGTTCGGCGGGGTTAGGAGGCAGGGGCCCGCTGGTGAGCAGCCTGAGGTTGTCCACACGAGTTTGTTGTAAGGCGTCGGGGAGGGCCAACTCGCCCACCAGAATACTGGTCAGGCCCCGGGAAGAGTCACAGTCAAACAGGCGGTGCAAGAGGGGTCGGCGCAGGTCACTATCCACCAGAATTACGGATTGGCCGGCCTGGGCAAACACCACAGCGAGGTTGGCGGCAGTCAGGGATTTACCTTCGCCGGCGCCGGCGCTGGTAATCAGGAAACTCTTAGCGGGCTGGTCAACCAGGGCAAAGTTGATATTAGAACGCAGGGTGCGAAAGGCCTCGGCGGGCGGACTTTTTGGGGTGGTAAGGGTGACCAATCCGTTAGTATCCGAGTCAGTCCAGGGCACCATCCCCAGGAAGGCTACCTGAGTGTCGCGCTGGATGTCCTCGGGAGTGCGCAGAGTGTCGTCCAGTGCCTCCAGAAGCAACGCCAACATTATTCCCGCAAACAAGCCCAACAGCGCAGAGAATATCAGGGCCCGAGGAACACTGGGCTTCATGGCGCGGGCCCTAATGGCCTGATCGAGAATCTGGGCCGTGCCTCCTTTGGCGGCCTCTTTGAGTTTGTTATCGCGCAACTCTTGCAGGAGGCCTTCAAACGTGGAACGGGTCAAAGCAGCCTTATCCTCCAGTTGGGCCAGTTCACTCTCTTTGCCAATAAGATCCAGTGACTCATCCTGGGTAGTATCAATAAGATCTTGTAGTACCGAGATGCGTCCGCGCAAATCAGCCGCCTGAACCTGGGTGTTAGCTAACTCGGCTCTAATCTGACCAAGCCTCGCCACACCCGTTGGGGCTGAGATGGTCGCCGGCTCCTGCTGGATTTGGGCGTTCAATTCGTCAACTTGAGTCTGCAACTGCTGAACTGCTGGATGGTCAGCGGTATAGCGGGCCTGCAATTTTACCAGAGCCAGGCGGGTGGTCACTAATTCCTGCTGGAGGCCGACGCGCACTGGATTGATGGTGGGCAGTTGCTGGGTTTCGGGATTTTCCCTATCCGCGTACTCCTTGTTCAATGCGGCGATCCGGGCGTTAGTGGCGGCTAAGTCAGCCTTAGTAGTAGACAGGGCCGCCTTATACTGATCGACAGATGCTACTAAGTGCGCACTGGCGTCAGAAGTAGTAACACCCCACTTCTTTTGGAGTTGCTGCTTTTCGTCCAGGGCGTCACCGAGGTCTTTGCGGGCTATCTCCAGTTGATCCTCGAGGAATTCTACTGCGGCGCGGTCCTCGGCTCGCCGCAGGTCAGCGCTGGTCTCTACGAAAGTCTGGGCGGTTTCATTAGCAAAGGCAACAGCATGGTGTTCGCGGGCATTTAGTGCCTCAATACGTATACGGTCCGGGGGCTGAACCTTAACGGAGATGCTATCCACAATCTCGGTGGGCTGGACAATAATGGACCCTCCGGCAGTTCGCGCGGCCAGCCGGTCGGCGGTTTTCCTGGCATTTTCGGTACTTGCGGCCAGGGCGGCCTGGGTCTCTAATGATGCTTGTTCGCGGCTGGGAGTCTGTTGGCCAGTTGTCCAGAAGAATTGAGGGCTCTGGCGGCGGACCCAGACTGTGGCCGCGGCGCTATACCTGGTAGGATAGGAGGCCGCGTATATTCCGCCGATCAGCATAGCCACAGCTGCAATGGCCACGATGAACCATTTACGCTTGTGGATTATGCGTACATAGTCGCGGGCTTCAAGTCGCCGGGCTGGTGCTGCCACAGACCTTCACTGACCACCTTTATGAGGATGACCTTTAGTGGTTAGTACTGATAAAATCGACAATTGTGTAGTACGGTAACAACTTCTGGCGAAAAAGTCAAGTAGTCTGTGGCATTGGGGTACGGCACACAAAGGAATCGGCTTGGATCCGGAGAAATAGCAGAGAGGCAGTTGAGCAATTGGCCAATTGAACTGACCAGGAAGTGACACTACATGGATATTAGCACCAAGGTATTGGCCTTTATTTGCCGTATCTGTCCGCTGTGTATAGCCCGACGCCGCTGGCCGCAGTCGTGGTTTGCGCGGCAGATGGCTAAAGTGGAAGGAAGGTGCCCGGCGTGCCGGGCCTACCGGCGAATGCAAGAGCGCCCAGCAGAGTCTAACGATCTGCTTACGGAGGCCAGCGGCGAAGGTAGAATAAGACAGCGAGACGAAAGGACCTGACATTGTGACGCGAGGAAAACAACTACTGGCCGAACTTGGTGAGCGGGTGGTGGTATGTGAAGGGGCGATGGGCTCGATGCTCACGGCCAAGGGCGTCAAATACCGCAACACCGGTGAAGTCAACTTGACGCATCCGGAAGTGGTGGCTGAGATTCACCGTGGCTATCAAGAGGCGGGGGCCGAGGTCTTTCAGACCAATACCTTTGCGGCTAACCTGGGGATGCTGCGGCGGGCGGGATTGGCCGAGCGAGCGGCGCAGATACAAGTAGCCGCCATCGAAATACTGCGCGAGGCGGTAGGGCCGGAGGCGTATGTGGCCGCGGGCGCAGGCCCCACTGGTGGGCTGCTGGAGCCATTGGGTGATATGTCCTATGAGGAGGCTGTGGCTATCTATCGCCAGCAGTTTGAAGTGATGCTGGCCGGGCCGGTTGATTTTGTGCTCTTAGAGACCTTTGAGTCGCTGGAAGAAGTGGCCGCCGCAATAGAGGGGGTGCGGGCCACCGGCGTGGACATTCCCCTCGCGGTCACTATGTCGTTTTCTATGGCTAATGGGCGCACGTCTATGGGCACCGATGGTGCAACAGCGGGCCGGGAGCTGGCCAGCCAGGGAGTGGACATAATCGGGGCAAACTGTGGGCACATTGACGGCCTGCTCACGGCCATCCGCCAGATGAGCGCCACAGTGGATTTGCCGCTGATGGCTCAGGCTAATGCCGGGCAGCCAGAGTTAGTGAACGGGCAGGCCGTCTACCAGGGCACGCCGCGCCAGTCGGGCCAACTGGCGGCTGAATTTATCAGTGCCGGGGTACGGCTGATAGGCGGTTGCTGTGGGAGCACGCCGGCCCATATCCGCGAGATAGCCCGGGTCGCCCGTGCGGAGGCGTGAACCGGCAGCGGCAACGGTTAGGAGTGAGGCCAGCGGGCCCGACCGTGTAAGAACCTACATGGAAATATCGGTCTGAGTCACTTCGGGGGGAGCGCAGTCGGATATCCCGTCCGAAGGGAGTTGAATTACCTTGAAGATAACCCATTTGGAAACCCTGTACGTTGCCCCGCGCTGGCTGTTTGTGAGAGTCCACACTGACGAGGGTCTGGTTGGTTTAGGAGAGTGCTTGGGCGATAAGGCAAAAGCCGTGGCCGCAGCCGTGGACGAACTGGCTGCGTACTTGGTGGGCCAAGATCCTTTTCGCATCGAACATCATTGGCAGGCCATGTACCGGGGGGCCTTCTGGCGAGGCGGCCCGATTCTCAATGCCGCGATCAGTGGTGTGGAAATTGCCCTGTGGGACATTCTGGGCAAAGCGCTGGGGGTGCCCATTTATCAATTGTTAGGGGGCAAGTGTCGCGAGCGAATTCGCATGTATCAGCACATCGGGGGCGATACACTGGAGAAGCTGGCCGAAAGTGCTGCCTCGGCGGTGGCGGGAGGGTTCACGGCCGTGAAGTGGTGCCCTGTGCCTGCCACCAGAGCGGTGGATACTGCCCAGATGCGCAAGCAGGCTACAGAGCAACTGCGGGTGGTCCGAGAGATCGTAGGCGACCAGATTGATATCCTGATTGACATGCACGGACGACTTTCTCCTGCTATGGCGATTCTGCTGGGCGAAGCATTTGCGGAGTACCAACCTATGTTCCTGGAGGAGCCTTGCCTGCCGGAGAACGTTGACGCCATGGCTCGCGTTGCGCATACTCTGAAGACACCTATTGCTACTGGGGAGCGATTATTCACTAAGTTTGGCTTTCGGGAAGTACTGGAGAAGCAGGCGGCCGCCATCCTGCAGCCCGACGTGGTGATATGCGGCGGGATCATGGAACTGAAAAAGATCGCAGCGATGGCTGAGGCATACTATGTCGCCATCGCACCTCACAATCCCTACGGCCCGGTCGCCACGGCGGCGGCGCTTCAGGTAGACGCTTGCCTGCCCAACTTCCTTATTCAGGAATTCGTCAGCCTGGGGGAGGGCTATCTGAAGGAGCCACTGACTGTGACTGACGGCTATGCTGACATTCCCGACCGGCCGGGGCTGGGCGTGGATCTTGACGATGAGGCAGTTTGCGCCCGGCCCCGCGAATCCTGGGAAGTGCCCAGGTGGTTCCACGAGGACGATGGCTCGGTCGCAGATTGGTAGAAGCGGGATCCGGTCGCTTTGGGCAGATTCAGTGGCGAATTCTACTGGAAGGTCGTGAGGTTATCTCAGGAAGAAGGGGGCCCGGGCCAAGATGGCGCCCCAGCAGCCCATAAGAATACTGGTAACCACTCCTATACCGCCTGATATTCTGGCGGAGGCTGTAGCTCTGTCACCACGCGTACTAATCCTGAAGGAAGAGGACCTCAAAGAAAAGCCCTCATTGACTGGAGAGATTGAAATTGTCTACGGGGGCCTGGTCCCGGAGCAGTGGTCGCTGGCCAGGAACTTAAAATGGAATCAGGTCCCCGGGGCTGGGATGAACGGCCTGCTGACCCCTGAAGTCGTGGCGCATCCGGCGGTAATCACCAACGCCCACATGCACGCCAGGGCCATCAGTGAGCACCTGTTCGGCATGCTGCTTATGCTCACGCGCGGGCTACACATCGCATATCGGCAGCAACTAACGCGGAAATGGGACTCCAGCAGTTTCACTCATGGCGGACTCGCTACGCTACCGGGCAAGACTCTGGGAATACTGGGCCTGGGCGCCGTGGGCAGTTGTGCGGCGCAGATGGGAGCTGCGCTGGGAATGCGCGTGGTGGGGTTGGATCGGGACAGGGCGGAGGTGCCTGATGTTGAGACCGTGTACGGCCCCCAGCGCAAGGATGAGATGCTGGCGCAGGGCGATTACATCATGGTCACGTTGCCCCTCACATCCGAAACGCGACGCTTTGTCAGCAGGCGTGAATTCGAGGTCATGAAGCCGGGCGCGCTGCTGTTCAACGTGGGGCGCGGGGGAACCATAGACACCGACGCAATGGTGGCAGCCCTGGAGAGCGGGAGGCTGGGCGGCGCCGGGCTGGATGTGGTAGACCCCCAGCCGCTGCCCCCGGATCATCCGCTGTGGACGATGCCTAATGTGATTATCAGTCCCTACTGTGCCGGGAAGTACCCCGATTACGACGCAGCCTGCGGGAGAATCTTCCTGGAGAATCTGCGACGATACCTGGCCGGGGAGCCGCTGCTGAATGTCGTGGACAAAAAGGCAGGGTATTAGTTGCCGGTAGCCCGGGCTGCTGTGGGACCACGCTGGCCCATATCCGCGAGATAGCCCGGGTCGCTCGGGCCGAGGCGTGAACCGGGAGGAATAGTAGTTAGAAGTGACCAAGGCTGATGTGACCAAAACCGAGGGACTGCGCCGGGAATTAGGGCTGGTTGCTCTGGTGGCCACCGCGGTTTGCACCGTGATCGGTGGGGGCATAAATATCCTGGTTGTAGAAATCCAGGGGGAAGTGCCCGGTATTGGCAGCCTGGTGCCGCTGGCGTTTGTGTTAGGTGCGGTTCCCGCTTTCTTTACGGCCCTGTCCTATGCGGTGCTGGCCTCGGCCATGCCCCGCGCGGGCGGCGATTATATCTATATCTCTCGCGCGTTGCATCCCTTCATCGGGTTTTTGGCGGCGTTCTCCAAATGGTTTGGCCTGGCGACGGCTTGCGGCTTAATTGCCTATTTGGACGTCTCGCTGCTGAAGGCGGCGGCCACCTACGCCGGCTGGCCCGCAGTGACTGATTTCCTGAGCAGTAGTGGCGGGCGGTTAGTGGTGCCCCTGGTGATGCTGTGGCTGTTTTGGCTGATCAACATATTGGGGGTGCGCAAGTACGGGGTCACCGTCATTGTACTGATGATTCTTATGCTGGCCGGGGGTGTGGTGCTTATAGGGTACGGGATTGGGGCTAATCACAGTAGTTGGGCCGCAGGGGCGAGAGCCACAGGGCTGTGGACTGTGGTGGGGAAGGGCGGTGGCAAAGCCGTAGGGGCCCAGGGGGGCTGGGGACCGCTACTTAAGGCGACAGCAGTGCTATTTTTTGCCTATATTGGCTTCGGTAGTGTGTCTCAGGCCGGAGGGGAAGCGCAGAATCCGACGCGGGTGCTGCCCCGGGCCTTTGTTTTAGCCCTTACCATTATCACCGCTTACTACTTCCTGTTCTCGTCGGCTGTATACCATGCTGTTCCCTGGCAGTGGGTGGTGGCGTCGGTGAAGGCGCAGCAGGTAGAGTTGTCCGCCCCTGAACTGATAGGAGTGTTGATGCCCAAGCCTCTGGCAGTGTTTGTAGCGCTAATGGCCGCGGTGGCGTTGGCCAACGACATTCCGCCGATGCTGCTGGCCACCTCGCGATTTTTCTATTCCTGGGCGCAGGATGGTGTGTTCCCGCGCAGTCTGGCGGCGGTAAATGCCCGCTTTGGCACGCCTCATTGGGCGCTGACGGCCAGTACCGTGATAGCCACCGGGGTGATTTTTGAGTGCTATCTGCACGGCTTCTTCACCAGTGTGGACACAATTGTCCTCGCCCTGCTCTTTACTTATGCGCTTATTGGGGTGAGCGTGATTGTCTTCCCCTACCATAATCCCGGCCTGTACCGGCAGGTCAGATTCCTGGTCCATCGCGGCGGGCAGGTAATAATTGCCGGGATTGGGCTGGTCAGCATAGTTGCGTTGTTTGCTATTCAGGTGTATAGTGACCTGACTGGGGCCGCCGATAAGATTGTCAGGCAAATCCAGGAAGGAATATCGCCAGCCTATAGCGTAACTACGGTGTTGGCGCACAGTACCACCACAATCTGGCTGATTGTCGTAGTAGTTGGGGCAATCATTTTTGCCGTGATGTGGCGGCGGGCGGTGTATGAGGGTCGGGACCTGCAAGGATACTTTTCCACATTGCCCTGACAGGTAGTTGGACTATGTGGGAGGCCGCGACTACGTGAGATTATCTTGGCTAATGACAACTGCATAACGAGGAGGTTGTATCTATGAACGTTGAAGATTTGCGTTATCACAAAGAGCACACATGGGTACGGCAAGAAGAAGAGGAACTCGTGATTGGTATCACTGAGTATGCTCAGGACCAAATGGGAGACATAATCTTTGCCGAACTGCCCGAGGGGGGCAGCGTCATATCGGCTGGTGAGCCCTTTGTCACGCTGGAGTCGGCGAAGGCTGTCCAGGATGTGATTGCCCCGGTCAGTGGCCAGGTTACCAGGTGCAACGAGGAACTGTTGGATGTACCGGAGACTATTAATGAAGACCCCTACGGGGCGGGCTGGATGATTGCAATAACCCCTGAAGCCGGTTTTTCTGTGGAGTCGCTGATGGACCACGCGCAGTACCTGGCGCTGCTGGACAAGCTTGACGAAGAAGCCTGACCTGTCGCGTCGTAGTTGGGTAAGGAGATCTGCTGTGTAAGGTGGTCAGTATGACCTGGCGATTAGTGTGCAGTGGCCACAGTGATGGCTATACCAATATGGCGGTGGACGAGGCTATTATGTGGGCGGTGGGCGAGGGAATGGCCCCGCCTACCTTGCGTTTGTATGGCTGGCAGCCGGCGGCGGTGTCCTTGGGGTATTTCCAGCAACTGGACGGGAGTATAGACGTTGAGGAGATACGCAGGCGGGGCTGGGGTCTGGTTCGCCGGCCCACCGGCGGGCGGGCTATTCTGCATGATGACGAAG